>JBAPTW010000089.1:0-3823 GCA_049282355.1 Gammaproteobacteria bacterium
CTGCCGCCGTCTGAGCAAGGATTATGAGCGCCTGATGCCGACCAGCGAAACCTGGATTTATCTGGCCATGATCAAGCTCATGGCTAACCGACTGGCTTGAGCCGAGAGTTTCCAAACAGCTTCTAAGCGTGTCCATAATCCCCGGCGGTCCCATGTCTCCGTCGCCCGAGTGCTCGCGAAACGTGGGAAAAGCCGCGCACCTTGAAAGCGATAGTCCGGTGGGTTTATGCTCCGTGGATGGAATCATACAAGGGTGGGAGCCATACGGTCTGGGACTGCAAGTACCACCGAGAGCATGCAAAACTGGGGGAGCTAGGCAGCCTGCTTGAGATCTTCAGCGGCGACTGGCCGAAAGCCTGGATACCACTCTCGAAACGTTTGCTCCAATTCTTCGTTTAGAACCTTGGTTCGTGTCTGGAGGAGCAAGTGGGGCATTGTCAACTTAGCGGATTCGAGGTTGCAAGAGAGCCACGAAAGCGGACGTGTCACTGCTCATTGAGGTTTTTGGGCGCAGGTCACCTGGCGCCAGGTTGTGAAGGCCTGGTCGCGAACGGTGCGATAAGCATTGGCTTTCATCCGGTGACGACGCGGACGGAACAGAGTAGCGATGGGGCCGTGAGCCGATAGGAAACGCTGGGCTTGGCGCGGCGATTTGAATCGGCGCATCTGCCTTTCTTGTTGTCGTGTCGGTTGGTGCGAAACCTCGGCCCGGTTGTTGAGATAACGGTGCTGGCGGTGCTCTACGGCGGGTAGAATTTCTCTGCGCGCCGCAGCATAGCTTCTGAGCTTATCCGTCACGATGCCCCGCGGCACGTACTGCAGGCCCTTGAGCAACTTGCAGAAAAAGCGCTTGCCTGGACGCCATGCTCGATCCCCAAGACTGGGCGGTGTTTCACCTCGTCCCGGTGGCCACCTTCGCCGCCTGGCTGCGGGCACAGGCCGCGCGCATCGACCTGCGCCGCTACCGCAAGAGCCGACGGGGTCCCAAAAAGCCCGCGCCACAAAGACGCCACGATCCCAAACGACCGCATGTCTCGGTTGCCCGCGTGCTGACCCAGCGCCACCAAGTGGTCTCACCTTGAAAGCCCTGACCCACCGGACCTATCCGTCGCCTAAAGGCGAGGGGTTTACGGATCCCCTATCGGGGACTCTAAAATCCCTGCCTCGCGCCATGTCACACCGGCGCAAGCGCGCGGCTGTCCTGATCGCGCGGCTCGATGCGTAGCGTTACCTTGCGGTCCAGTCGGTTGAGGAAGCCCACGAGACGGCCCTCGGAAAACAGATGGTACTTGCCGTTCATCAGCCTGGAGACTTCGGCCTGGTCGATCCCGAGCAGGGCCGCAAGCTCGCGCTGCTTCCCGCCCTTCTCTTCCAGAATACTTCGCACTGCCCGGCCAAGCTGGGCGCGAATGATGAGTTCGTCCGCATCCTCAAGGCCCATGTCCTCGAAGACGTTGCCGCTGCTTCTTACAAAATCGTCTTTGCTCATGATCCGCTCTCCTTTTCCAGGGTGATCGCCTGTTTGTACCGCGCCTTAATCAGATCGACGTCGTGCTGCGCCGTCTTGATGCCCCGCGTTGCCTTCTTCTGGAAGGCATGAAGCACGTACAGGCATGCCCCGATCTGGACCGTGTAAATCGTCCGGAAGGTGTCCGTATCGAAGCGGGTGACGATCTCGAATACACCGCTTCCAACCCCCTTGAACGGTTTGGCGTCGGGCGACTTCCCGCCGGTCTGGGCATCGTACAAGGCGACACCGATTTCCCGGCGCACCTCTTCGGGAAACGCTCTGACCTGCTTCAGAGAGTCACCCACCCATATAACGGGCCGCGCCTCGCCATTACCCAATGCTCTCACTCCATTTTATGAGTATTTGCTCATAATTACAAGTTAATAACACGCAAGTTGGGGTTGTAAGCCCAAACCCCAGAAAATTCCGTCAGCCCAAATCCAGCCCTGCCATGATCGCATCCAGGTCGATGATCTGTCCGGTGCTGCGGAACGTGTAGTGTCCGTTCAGGTGGATGTGGCGCCACGCCGCTGGTGAGATCGTTTTGATCATGGCCAGGGCTTTCGCATTTCCACTTGCCTCGTACCTGGCGAGCAGGCGCGAGAGGATGGCTGAGTTGTAATAAATGAGGGTGTTTGCGATCAGTCGCGCACACTGATTGCTGATCTCGATTTCGATGTCGGTCCGGCCAGTGAGCTCCTTCTTGCCGCCAACCTGAGCGATGGCGGAACGTAGCTGGTGATAGGGTTCGATCCGGTTCTGCGAGCGGTGCACGTTGCGCTGCAACTTCGGGTCGCGCAGATAACGCAAGGTGTAAAGGCTGCGAATCAGCTTGTCGAACTCGAAGATCGCCCGCCGTGTCGGGTTCGCAGCGGTGTAGGTGCACAATTTTCGGATCAGTGTGCCCTGGGTCATTTCCTTGAGTCCGAGGGTGGCGACAATCTGGTCGATATTGGCTTTCTCGTCCACGATCGCTTGCCGATCGATCTGGCCGATGGGACGAACCAGGCATTTCTCGTAGCGCGCCGGATCTTCGGCACAGTAGAGTTCCTTCAGTTGCGCCTGCAGATCGGTGAAGCGCGGCTCGAAGCGCAACCCGAACCAGTGCAGAATGGCAAAGTTGGCCTTGTTGATGCTGTGCATGTCGCCCGTGATCGCGGTCGGCACAATCTCGGACGTGTTGCGGTACCAGATGTCGAACACATGGTAGGCCTCGAGCTCGTGCGCGCCGATGAGCCAACCCTGCAGTGGCACATGGTTACACAGTAACGTGTAGGCAACGACGCCCTTGCCGCGGCCGAAATACTTACGCGAGTGACGTGCCTTGACGGTTGGCCGCTGCACGCCCAACTTCTGGCCGTCGAGCGCGCCGTAGAGCACGCCGAGGTCGAACGAATCGTGTGGGAAGATCGGCAAGGCGGCGACGGCATTGCTGATCCGGTCGTTGGCCGCCTGTAGGGATGCCTGACGCAGATACTGCTGGTAGGTCGCCTCCAGCACGTGATAGGGAATGTCGCTCGTTTTCGCGATCACGAGGTTGCCGTGGTTCATCGCCTGGGCAATGATGACGGCCATCAGGCTGTCCGCATCGGTGACTTGCTTGGCGTAGCGCGGCTGCAGTGGCGTCAGCGCCGATAGGAACTGGCATTCGTCGTTCGCAAAACGGAAGGCATCGGCCACGTCGCAAAACGCCAGCTGCTCGTAGAAGCTGTCCTGGCGTGCAGTCTCCTTTTCGGCCTTGGGCCGGCGCCAGGTCAGCGTCTGGGTCTCGCGGTCATAGTCGAGATGCGTTAGCTTTCCCTGGCGCAGCTCGCGGTTGAACGCCAGCCACTGCGCCTGCAGTTCGGCCGTCAGCGCATCGAGCTGGGTGTGAATCGGTTTGCGCAGCCAGGGGATGTCCATCTGGCTCAGTACGTCCGACTTCTCGTTAAGGGAGACCAGTTCATCGGTGAGAGAGCGGTGCTGCAAGCTGTCGTCCAGATAAAGCTCACCCGACTTGAGGCGTTTTCTGATTTGGCGATACAGCCAGAACTCGTATCGATCAGCGTGTAGGCCGGTGGGTTTCCCGTCGGCATCGAACGTCAGCAGATAAGGCCACAGGCGCTTGGGCAGGGTGGCCTGCGGGCATTCGGCGAGCGGGCGCTGCGACAGACGTTGCTGTTTGGCGAACACACCCTTTACCCAGGCGAGCGCGCCGTAGAGTGGGCGCAGATGACGGCGAATGCGTTCGGCCAGTCCATCAACCCACCTGCCAGCGCAGGGTGTCGTCGCGCACTAGGAGTTGGGTCAGCACGTCCTTGGCGGCTCCGTCCA
>JBAPTW010000090.1:0-1661 GCA_049282355.1 Gammaproteobacteria bacterium
TCGCTACCCAGTCCGCCTTGGCGAACCTCCTTGGCCAGCTCCTGATAGCTCTTCGCCTCCTGGAGAGACGCCTGATACTGCTTCGCCGCCTGCTGAATTTCCGAGAACGAAGCGGTTTGCCCATGGCTCCCCCGCTCGGTGGAACCGTATCCCTCGTTCGATGTCGTGTTGACACGAAAGCCGTCGATCTGGCTGTAGGCGTCCTTGAAGCCGCTCGAATTGGCAAAGCTCTTGGCGTCCTCATAACTATCCTGAAGGTGGGCGGTACTCCCAAACTGCCCACGGATAGCGGCATTGCTGCCGATGATGCCGGCCAGGGGTGTGCCGAGGGAAGCATTGGCGAGAAACTGAAACGCCTGCTCCTTATCCATTCCGTGTCGCTCACCCCAGTGCTCGGCAAGCTGCTGCGCCTTCTCGGCCGCTTGCTGGTAGTGGGTGGCATGCTCGCTGCCGTGCTGAGTGGCCATTCCCTCCTGCCGATCGTGCTGGTGGAGGAAGCTCCAGTTCTCGGCGACATTCCCGGCGACGAGCGTCTGCACCTGCGCCGCTTGGCCTCGCGCGCTCTGCAATGCCTCCCCGTAGGCGCGCTCGGCGGAGCCAGCAAGGCTTTGTGTCGCATTGAGGCTCGCAGGCATGCTGTGCGCCTGCATGTCAACGTAGGTACCCCCGCCCGGGGTGGCGGTCACGGTCTCGCCCTGGGCGCCCATCCAGGTGGCGGTGCCGCTACGGGTCATCGGGGCGGTATTGGTCTGCCACCAGGCGGCGTTCCCAAGGCTCGTGTTGCCGAGGCTGATGTTGCCGCTGGAAGCCTCGTCGGCGGCTTTGGAGACTGGCCCCTCATAGCTTTGTGCGACGCGCGAGGCGAGGCTTGCCATCATAGCGCCCCCCTGGTTGACCACGAGATAACTGATCATTGGGATGGAAAGACTCAGATATCCGGCGATGAGGGCCATGTCGTTCATCACCTGACCGAGTGCGGTGTGGGTTGCGAGCGAGAGCGCGGTATGGCCATCGGGCAGTACGAGCGCCGTCTCCGCCGGATAGCGGCTGTAGAAGGTCATGGCAAAGTGAATAACGGCATAAAGTGGGGCCCAGAGCTGAAGCCAGAGGAGACTCTTGAGGTAGGCCATCACCACTTTAGCCGCGGCAGGAAGCATCGCGAGCACAAAGGCGATGGGGGCGATGGCGTAAATGAGCGCCTCGAAGAGGTTTCGCATCAGCGGCAGCGTGCGGGCGGCGACTTCGCCTAGCACCGCGTAGCTCGTACGCCGTTCCTGCTCGGCACGGGCGAGCGCAAAGTCCTGCACCGCGGCATCGGCACCCGCCGCGGCGGCAAATTCGCTCACCCCGCGACGCAGTGAGTTGGCGAGCGCATTCTGGCGAATGATCTGCTCGGCACTGCTGCTCAACCCCGCGATGTACTGGTACGAGACCGGCATTGCCGCAGCGAATTTCGCGATCGCCGCATTGCGGCTCGGGGCACGTACGAGCTTCCCGCCATAGTAGCCCTTCGCCTGGTCGATGGCCCGGTTCAAATCATCGCCGAGCGCCCCCGCCGCGCCCCCGCGGCACTGAAGCGTGGTCTTCTCTCCGTCCGCTCGCGTATAGGCAAAGCTTCGGGCTCGAGCGGTGTGACCCCGGAGATAGGCCCAGGTGTCCGG
>JBAPTW010000091.1:0-9583 GCA_049282355.1 Gammaproteobacteria bacterium
CTGCATAACAACAACAGCATTCAAACGCCAGTGCACGACATCGACGACGTCAGCCTACCGGTTGACACCACCGCGCAAGCCAATAAAACTGCGCTGTTGGAAAATCTGTTTAACGTCAATTCAAGTGGAGGCACCCCGCTTCGCCGAGGCTTACAAAATGCGGGCAAGTATTATGAAGGACTGCTGAGCTCCGGCTGGGGGGCGAGTCCCATCCTTCCAGAAACCGAGGGGGGTGCGTGCCAGCAGAATTTCACCGTTCTCATGTCCGACGGTTTCTGGAACGGCTGGGCGCCGAACCCCAGCATTGGCAATGTCGATAGCGGCACTGGCCCCTTTGATGGGGGATCCCACGCCGATAACTACGCCGATACGCTTGCCGACGTGGCAATGCACTATTACGAACGAGATCTGTCGACCCTCGATGACCAGGTGCCGCTGACTGGCGTCGACCCCAGAACCGCCAGCGGGAAAATGCACCAGCACATGGTGACCTTCACGGTGGCCTTCGGCATCAATGGCCAACTCACCTTGAATCCTCCCAATCGGACTGAGGCCTTCGATGCCACCAATGGCGGCCCGTGGCCCCAGCCCGTGGCTGATCAATTGAGCACCATCGATGACATGCGCCATGCAGCATGGAATGGCCGAGGGGAATTTCTGAGCGCTGCCGATCCCCAGGGCCTGCTCGATTCCCTGGACAGCGCGCTCGCTGCGATCAGCGGGCGCACCAGCTCTGCCGCCGCGGTGGCCTTTAACTCCGGATCGCTCAGCACCGATTCCGAGGTATTCCTGGCGCTCTTTAACAGCGGTCGTTGGAGTGGGGACTTAAAATCTTATGCGCTCGATCCCTTAACAGGTGATGTGAGCAGCAGCCCGAGTTGGAGTGCGGCCGACGCGCTCGATAGCCGCATTCTGGCGAGCAGTCCACGCACGTTGCTTAGCTATGACGGGACCGACGGCATCCCGCTGCAGTGGAGCTCGCTGACCGTAGCGCAAAAAAGTGATCTGCGCACCAATGCGAGCGGTACCCTGGATACCGAGGCCGCGGGGATGGCGCGCTTGGGATTCATTCGCGGGGAGCGTGGTTGCGAGGCTTCGAGCACCAGCAGCTGTTATTTCACCGACGGCACCACGACCTTCACCACCAAGTCGTTTCGCGATCGGGCGAGTCGCCTGGGCGACATCATTCACTCCAGTCCCATCTTCATCGGCCCTCCGGAGATGAACTGGCCGAACACGGCGCCCTTCCCCGAGGCGCCCAACGCAATCCCCTACAGCGACTTCAAGGCGACGCACGCGAACCGCGAAGGTGTGGTGTATGTCGGTGCCAACGATGGCCTGTTGCACGGCTTTCGCACCAGCGATGGCACGGAAGTCCTGGCCTATGCCCCTCACGCTTTGTTCTCCGATGCCGGCAACCAAGGTCTTCACTACCTCACCGACCCCGCTTATGCCCACCGTTACTATGTCGACCTGACACCGACGGTCAGCGATGTCTATAGCGCCACTACCGCGGCGGGGAGCGCCGCCTGGCATACCGTACTGATCGGTGGGTTACGCAGTGGGGGGCGGGGCTTATTCGCGCTCGATGTGACCGAGCCCACCTTCGGGGAGGCGCTCACAGACGCTCAGAACACGGTCATGTGGGAATTCACCCACGCCGACGATCCCGATCTGGGCTTCACCTTCAGTCGCCCAGCGATTGTGCTGCTGGACAATGGCCAATGGGCCGCGATTTTCGGCAACGGGTATAACGATACCGGCAGTGGCAAGGCTCAGCTCTTTATCGTGTTCCTGGAAGGCGGTCTCGACGGCACCTGGACCCTCGGTAGCGATTATCTAAAGCTTTCCACCGAGGCCGGTGATGCCACTAACCGCAACGGACTCGCGACACCGGCTGTTATCGACACGGACGGCAACGGCACGGCTGACCGGGCGTACGCTGGCGATCTGCAAGGCCACCTCTGGGCTTTCGATCTGGCGGGCAGCACTGTTAGCAAATGGGGGATCGCTTTCAGTTCGGGCTCCGCCCCAGCCCCGCTTTTCACCGCCCCGGCCAATCAACCGATCACCACCGAGCCTTCGATGGTGCGCCCGCCGGATATCCATACCACCAACAGTAATTTCCCGAATGTGCTGGCGATCTTTGGCACCGGCCAGTATCTAGTCGAGGCGGACAAGGCCACTACTTTCGGGCAAACGTTCTACGGTGTTTGGGATGCCGGCAGCGGCGACTTGACCCAAAGTGACCTGATTCAACAGATGATTGGTACCGGTGCCACTGCTGCTGGGGTTTCGGCAAGAACCCTGACTAATAACACCGTGGACTATTCCGGTTCTGACAGAGGTTGGTACATTAACCTGCCAGATTCTGGTGAGCGCGTCATCACCAACACTCTCATTCGCGGCGATCTGGTGCTCTTTAACACCACTATCCCTGATAGTTCCCCCTGCGCTTATGGTGGCACGGGCTGGCTGATGCTGGCCAAGATCCAAAACGGTGGCCGCCCTGATGAACCGGCCTTTGATCTGAACGGCGATCGCAGCATCGATACCCTGGACACCATCAATAGCGAAGCTGTGGCCGGAAGGCAGGTTACTGGACAACCCGCCGATCCTCGCTTCCTTGGCAACAAGCGCTACACGGTCACCACCGAAACCACCGATGGCGGCACCATTTGGCAGGACGATTTGATCCCCGTGAACGGCGACCGGACCGGGCGCTTGTCCTGGGAGGAACTGTCGCAATGAGGTCGGAAATAGAAGGCGGGGAAGCGCTAACATGAGGGCAAGACGATGCACAGACCTAAGGGTATTTGGACACTTCTGCTGTGTCTGTTTCTCGAGATCGCCCGCGGGCAAGCGCTAGCGAATGAGTCTTCGGCTTCGTTCGGCCGAACCGGAATTCTTGATCGTATCGATGTAAACAGCCGTCAAGTGGTGATCAACGACTTGCTCTACTACCTCACTGATCGTGTCGTGGTACACACAGTAAACCAGCAGTATGTCACACTGGCGCACCTTCGAGTTGGGGATGTCGTGGGATTTCGCGTGATTGAAGCCGATGACAGCCGAAAGCTCATTCCAGAGATTTGGATGTTGCCGAACACGGATAAGGCGGCCCCGCACTAACAGACACATTATGGCCTCAAGGAGGACTCGATCATGGCGCAATGGAGAGGTTTTAGCTTAATCGAGCTGCTGATTGTGGTGGCCATCATCGGCATCCTGGCCGCAATCGGCTACCCCACGTACCAGGATCAAGTGCGCAAGAGCCGCCGTGCCGATGCGCAGGGAGCATTGACGGGGCTTGCGACTGCTATGGAGCGCTGGTTCACTGAACGTAATACGTACACGGGCGCTGCTGCAGGCGGGAATGATACGGGAGCACCGGCGATATACTCTGCACAAAGCCCCACAAGTGGAGGTACTGCCGTTTACAATCTGACTATCCAAAGCGCCAATGTTACGACTTATACGCTTCGGGCAACGCCAGTGGGTCCCCAAGTTAATGATGGGTATTTAGAACTTACCTCCACAGGCATGAGGCGCTGGGACAAGAACAACGATGGCAATACGAGTGATGCGGATGAAGATACGTGGGGGAAGTGAATTTAACGGTCACACAGGCAATCCCTAGGCCTATATTTCCCTCGACAAGCCAAAAGCCGAGCCTCAGAGCAGTCTCCGGTAGTGGCCTGTCGCATCGCCTTCCTTGAAATCAACCCGCTGGGGCCCCCCGGTCCGCGGTTAATCGGGCCAGGTGTGGCCGGATGGTCTCGATGAGTGCTTGATAGATCTTTGGATTGCCGGTCACGATATCGCCCCGGCGGAGGTATCGGTCACCTCCCTCAGGATCGCCCACCATGCCTCCGGCTTCCTGGATGAGCAAACTGCCGGCTGCCATATCCCATTCTTTGAGCCCAAACTCCCAGAAGCCATCAAGGCGTCCTGCAGCCACATAGGCGAGATCCAAAGCGGCAGAGCCTGGCCGGCGCACGCCTGCTGTGGACACGATCAGGTCGCGGAAGATGGCGAGATAGGCGTCGACATCGACAACAAAGCGATAAGGGAAGCCGGTTCCCAGCAATGCCTCTCTGAGATGGTGACAGCGACTCACGCGAATGCGGCGTTCGTTGAGCTGCGCCCCTTCGCCTTGGGTGGCGGTGAAAAGCTCATTGCGCAAGGGATCATAGACAACGGCCTGCGACAGCCGGTCTCGGTGTTTCAGCGCAATGGACACCGAAAACTGAGGAAAACCATGAAGAAAGTTCGTGGTCCCATCCAATGGGTCGATAACCCAGGTGTAGTCGTCGCCCTGACGCATTCCGCCCTCCTCGCCGAGTATTCCATGCTGGGGATAGGCCCGGCGAAGAACCTCGACGATGATGTCCTCAGCTTGCTGATCGACTTCGGTTACAAATTCATTGTACGATTTTTGTGTTACGTTCAGCCGATCGACGCGCTCGAGGTAACGAACAATGAGATTTCCCGCCGAGCGGGCCGCGCGGATGGCGATGTTGAGCATCGGGTGCATCACATTGATTCTCTACTCTAGTTAACTTTTGAGCTGCGGCCCTAATTAATCCTCATGAATCCACAAGAATTCGCAGAGACCGGTGCCCCAGAGAGCGCCTCGGGTGGAAACAGTGGTCCCAAACTTGCCCCACTGGGTAATATTCGCATCGTGCTGGTGGAGACGTCTCACCCGGGAAACATCGGGGCAGTGGCTCGGGCGATGAAAACCATGCAGCTCAGCAACCTGCATTTGGTGCGTCCGAAGCGGTTTCCTTGTGCGGAGGCAACGGCGCGTGCCGCGGGCGCCGACGACGTGCTGTTCGACGCCAAGCGATGGGAAACGCTGGGGCAGGCGCTCCGGGGCTGTGGCTGGGCGTGCGCGACCAGTGCCCGGGCGCGTAGCATCCCGTGGCCGGAGCTGTCCCCACGGGAGGCCGCCGAAAAAGCCGTGAAGACGATGCGGCAAACCCCCGTGGCGATTGTCTTTGGGCGCGAGCAGTGGGGTCTGACCAATGCCGAGCTCGATGGATGTCATAGCCTGGTGCATATTCCAACTCATCCTGATTTTCGCTCGCTCAATCTTGCTGCAGCCGTGCAGCTCCTAGCTTACGAGGTGCTGCTGGCTTGGCAACATCAGGAGCCTGCCGAAGGGGCTTCTCCCGTCATGGCGTCACCCTGTCGCATCGATAAGCTAGAGGGGTTTTATGATCATCTCGAGGCGACCTTAATCGACATTGGCTATCTTAATCCCGATCGCCCTAAGCGTTTGATGCGGCGACTGCGGCGGCTTTTCAACCGCGCGCATCCCGAGTGCTCGGAAATCAATATCCTCAGAGGTATCCTTACGGCCACCCAACGTGCGGCTAAAGAGCGCGGTAATGACGGCCATTAGCCTAACCTCAAATGGGCTTCGAATCGCAGTCGAGCAGTTCAGCTGACACGCTGCTCTGAAGCGAAACCGGTTTACCGTGTCGTAGCACGAGGTTGCCGTCAATGGTCAGGTCCCTCTCGATAAACCAGCGAATCGCTTCGGGTAAAATCCGATGCTCCTGTTCGAGCACGCGCTCGGCGAGAATTGCCGGGGTATCCTCCGGCAATACCGGGACAGCCGCCTGCATGATGACAGGTCCGCCGTCGACCTCCGCGGTGACGAAGTGAACACTGGCCCCATGTTGGCGGTGCCCCGCGGCCAGTGCCCGTGCATGGGTGTCGAGTCCGGGAAAAGCGGGCAAGAGGGACGGATGGATGTTGATCATTTTACCCTGGTAATGGGCGACGAAGTCACTCGTCAGGATGCGCATGAAGCCGGCCAAGACCACTAACGCCGGTTGGTGCGCGTCGATTGCGGCTTGTAATGCGCTCTCGAAGGCCTCCCGGGTTGAGAACGCCCGGCGAGTGACAACGTGTGTCGGAATCGTCGCGCGGCGGGCACGCTCTAGCGCTAATGCTTCGGGCTCATCGGAGATCACGGCCACGATGCGCGCCGGGAGGTCTTGCTGGGTGCTATCAATAATCGCCTGCAGGTTGCTGCCGCGCCCCGAGACCAGCACCACGATGGCGGGGTAAGCATTGCTCACTCGAGGATAACACTTGGTGGCGTTTCGTCACTGGCTTCCAAGGTGCCGATGGCAAATGCCTGCTCACCCAACTCTTGTAGAAGTGTTGACGCATCCCTCAGTGCTGCTTCGGGCACCACGAGCACCATGCCGATACCGCAATTAAAGGTTCGGTAGAGCTCTTCGTCTGTAATGCGCCCTTGCTCTTGCAACCAACGGAATACAAGTGGTTTCTGCCAGGCGGTGGTGTTGATGCGCGCCCGCATACGGTTTGGAAGCACGCGTGGGACATTCTCCAGCAATCCACCGCCGGTAATATGGGCGATGGCATGCACAGGCAGGCGCTCCATGAGACTGTGTACGGCGCGCACATAAATGCGTGTGGGCTCAAGCAATATATCAGCCAGCGACCGCTCACCGAGCGGTTCGTTAAGATCGGTGCCGGAAAATTCGAGCACCCTGCGAATTAGGGAGTATCCATTAGCATGGGGACCACTGGACGCTAAACCTATGAGAACGTCACCAGGCGTTGAATGGGAGCCGTCGATCAGTCTGTCTCGTTCCACGACACCCACGCAAAAGCCGGCGAGATCGTAATCGTTCCCGGCGTACAGGCCGGGCATCTCGGCCGTTTCACCGCCCACCAGAGCGGCGCCCGCGAGCTTGCAGCCCCGCACGATGCCGTCAATTATCTGAGTCGCAACCGGCAGATCGAGCTTGCTCGTGGCAAAGTAATCGAGAAAAAACAGAGGCTCTGCGCCGTGGGCAAGAATGTCGTTAACGCACATGGCCACCAGATCAATGCCGATAGTGTCGTGGCGCGCAGCATCGATGGCGAGCTTGAGCTTGGTGCCCACACCGTCGGTCCCAGACACCAGGATCGGGCGGCGGTAACGATCGAGTGGTACCTCGAAAAGGGCCCCAAAACCGCCCACACCGGTGACCACGCCCGGGCGGTGGGTGGTTTTGGCAACCGCCGCGATGGCTTGCACGAGACGGTTCGCCTGGTCGATATCGACTCCGGCACTGCGATAGGTAAGGGTATTTTTTGTCCGAGCTGGCATGTTGACGATGGTATCGAGGTTAGGTTTGAGCTGCAAACTTGACTTGCAGCCGTTGCTTGCCTAGCGTCTGCGGTATGGGTAAGGAAATCATTATGTGCTACCTCCGGTCTGCGTTTCTCGGCCTTATTGGAATGCTGCTGTGGTGGACACAAGGCGCCGTTGCGCTTGCGAGCGAAGAAGCACTGTATGCCGCAAGGGTACCGGTCGTGAGCCAGGATCAGGGTGAGCGCCAACAGGCCTTTCGCCGGGCCTTTGAGCAGGTGTTGACCAAGGTCAGTGGTGAGCGAGCCCTACCGAATCATCCTGTCATCACCGAAGCGCTTTCGCGGCCAGAGCGATACGTTGCGCAATTTCGCTACTACAGCGAACTGGACCCGGCCACCGGGTATGACGACTCGCCAAAGCCAGCATTCCGGCTGTGGGTCCAGTTCGATGCGGCGGCGGTCGACGTCTTGCTGCGGGATGCGAATGTGGCGGTATGGGGTCAAGCGCGCCCTTCGGTACTGCTCTGGTTCGCGGTGGAGGAGGCGAACGGCCCCGTGGTGCTGGGGGCCGATAGCTCAAACCGGTTGATTGCGGTGTTGGAGGATACGGCAGCACAACGAGGCTTGCCATTGATTTTGCCTTTGCTGGATCTTGAGGACCGCGCTCAATTAAGCGAGAGTAATCTGTGGGGGGGGTTTGAAGAGGATATTTTTGCGGCATCCAGACGCTATCAGAGCGAAGCCATTCTGCTCGGCAGAGCCTATCGTTTGCTCAGTGATCAATGGGAGACTCGCTGGAAACTGTACTTAGCCGAATCATCCCGCGATTGGTCTTCCCGTGGCGATGCGCTTGAGCCATTGCTCGCGGAGGGTATTCATCAAGCGGCCGGATACATAGCGGAAAGATTCCTCGCGGCGGATCGCTCGACGGCAGCCGTCGGCATGGAGCTCGTGGTGGGGGGTATCAAGTCCTTAACAGACTATGCCAATCTTTTGGGTTATCTCCAGGGCTTGGAGGTGGTTAAGGCAGTTCAGGTGAAGAAGCTGCAAGAGGACCGGGTCTGGTTTTTGGTTACGGTGCGCGGGGGGACTTCTGCCATGCGTGACGTGCTTGCGCTCAATAGAAAGCTGATCCCTGTCGGCGCAGCGCAAGCATTGGAATTCGAGCTGCAGCCATGACGGATGGAGTGCAGCTTGCCCTTCGAGTCGGCCTCAGAGATGGCCCTTCTTTCAGTAATTTCATTGCTGGACCCAACGAAGAGGCGGTGCGTGCCGTACGCAAGCTGGTGGCAAATGAGGGAGAAAGAGTAGCGTATCTATGGGGTGCACGGGGAACGGGCAAGACCCATGTCCTTGAAGCGAGCTGCCGAGAGGCATCGAGTCGACACCACGAAGTAGCTTACCTTCCTCTTGGCAGAAAGGCCGAGCTGATGGCCGACGCCTGTGAGGGACTCGACCAGCTGAATCTGGTGTGCATCGATGACGCCGATGCGATCGCCGGTGATCGAATCTGGGAAGAAGCCGTTTTTTACCTCTACGAAAGAGCCGAGCGTTCCGGAACCCGCCTGCTGTTTGCCGCGGGCAGCGTCCCTCGCAGCGCCGGATTTCGATTGCCGGATCTCACCTCACGCCTCGGTCGCGGCTTGACGTTGCGTCTGCGCCCCCTCGATGATGAGGCGAAAACACTCGCTCTTCAATGCCGGGCCCGCAATCGGGGTTTTGCTCTTCCCGATGAGGTGATTTCGTTTCTGCTACGGCGCTATCCCCGAGATACGCACTCCTTGTTCGAGTTACTCGAGCGGGTCGATGATTTGACCCTGTCGGAGAAGCGTGTGGTAACCATTCCTTTCGTCAAGCGCCTGCTCGCCGACTAACGAGCCCCGGCTCTGCAACCGGCTCGAAGAGTTCACCGCCATGCCATCTCAGAGAAGACGCTGTTTTTCCTCCGTTAGCGCCAGCGCCGTGTGGGCAAGCCGCCTTCCAAGCGCCAGGCAAAGCCGGTGTTCTTCATCGGAGAGGGCGCGATCACTGTTGGCCCCGGCTAAATGCGTCGCCCCATAGGGGGCACCGCCAGTACGCGTGGTCAACAAATCGGGCTCGGAGTAGGGAAGCCCAAGCACGAGCATCCCATGGTGAAGGAGGGGCAACATCATGGACAACAGGGTGCTCTCCTGCCCGCCATGCAGACTCGCCGTGGAGGTAAAGACCGCCGCCGGTTTTCCTATGAGGGCGCCGGCTAACCACTGACCGCCGGTGCCGTCCAGGAAAAACTTGAGCGCGGCGGCCATATTGCCAAAGCGGGTTGGGCTTCCGAGCGCCAACCCGACACACTCCACGAGATCATCGGTAGTCGCGTAGGGCGGCCCCGTCGCAGGTATGTCGTCTTCAATGGCCTCGCAGACGGCTGAAACGCGGGGGACGGTTCGGATGCGGGCATGCATCGTGGGTACCTCTTCGATAC
>JBAPTW010000092.1:0-11816 GCA_049282355.1 Gammaproteobacteria bacterium
GGTGGTGGTGACTGGGTTAGGGCTCATCGGCTTGCTGACGGTGCAGCTGCTACGTGCTCATGGCTGCAGGGTGCTCGGCATCGACATGGACTCGAGCCGAAGCTCACTGGCCCGACAATTTGGCGCAGAGACGATTGACCTTTCGAAAGGCGAAGAGGTGCTGGCGGGGGCCGCTGCCTTTTCGCGAGGGCGGGGCGTGGACGCGGTGATTGTCACAGCGGCGACGCGGAGCAATGAGCCCATGCATCAGGCGGCGTTGATGTGCCGGAAACGCGGGCGGATTGTCCTGGTGGGGGTGACGGGGCTCGAGCTTTCCAGAGCGGATTTCTACGAAAAGGAGCTGACGTTTCAGGTGTCCTGCTCCTACGGGCCTGGCCGGTATGACCCGTTGTACGAAGAGGGTGGGCAGGACTATCCGGTTGGGTTCGTGCGGTGGACCGAGCAGCGGAACTTTGAGGCGGTGCTGGACATGCTGGCCGATGGGCGGCTCGATGTGACACCCCTTATTTCCCATCGCTTCGCGCTTGCGGAGGCGGAACGGGCCTATGACGTTGTGGCGGGAGCTGAGCCCTCTTTGGGAATTTTGCTGGAGTATCCAAAGCCGAGCGAGAAGCCCGATGGCGTTCTGAGAGCCCGCACAGTGCGTTTGGTCGAAGCGCCGAACGCAGAACGGCGAGCCGAGGAGCAGGTGACGCTCGGGTTCATAGGCTCCGGGAACTATGCTACGCAGGTGCTGATACCTGCCTTTAAGGAGGCTGGCGTCCGACTGAAGATTGTCGCTTCGCAGACCGGTGTGACAAGCGTTCATGCCGGGCGAAAGTACGGGTTCGAAGAGGCGACTACCGATGCGGCCGGGATCTTGGCAGACTCCGCCATTAACACCGTGGTCATCGCGACCCGACACGATAGCCATGCGCGATTCGTCTGTGAGGCGCTTGAGGCGGGAAAACATGTCTTCGTGGAAAAGCCTTTGGCACTCAAGGGCGAGGAGCTTGAAGAAATCGAAGCAACCTATCGGAAGGCGATGGTCGGGCAGCAGGGTCGGCTTCTGATGGTGGGCTTTAATCGGCGCTTTTCCCCTTTTGTGCAACGAATCAAAGCACTACTTGATAGCGTCGCGTTACCGAAGGTTTTTGTGATGACGGTCAATGCAGGAGAAATTCCGCCAGAGCACTGGACGCAGGACCGCACGATTGGAGGTGGGCGCATTATCGGGGAGGCTTGTCATTTCGTGGACCTGTTGCGGTTTCTCACCGACGCACCGGTGACGCACGTGCAGGCATCGATGATGGGAGGGGTTTCGAGTGGTGCCGTCCGCGATGACAAGGTGACGTTCACGCTTACTTTCGAGGATGGGAGCTTTGGCACCGTGCATTATTTGGCCAATGGTCACAAGTCGTTTCCCAAGGAACGGCTGGAGGTTTTTGTTGGGGGGCGTATCTTGCAGCTCGACAATTTCCGCCAGCTGCGAGCCTACGGGTGGCCGGGGTTCAGGGGCATGCGACGCTGGCGCCAGGACAAAGGTAATCGAGCTTGTGTCGCGGCGTTTGTGGGAGCGGTACGCGCTGGCGGGCCTTCACCCATTCCTTTTGAGGAATTGATGGAGGTGACGCGGCTAACGTTTGATATTATGGATGTAGTCGACGCTCGTTGATGATAACTACGATAAAGGGAAAGGTCATCGATCTGGTCGCAGGAGCGCGGCCGAATTTCGTGAAGCTGGCTTGGGGTGCAGCGGCAGTAAGCCGCCGGCGATCAGTTTTTACGTTTTCGGGTTGGCAAAAGAAGGCCATGGTCATCGTTTCGTCCGAGTGGCAGTCAATCGCCTTGTCTCAAGGGACGTCGTGAATACATCCTTGTAGACTTGAGTCCAGCATCCCTGCTGGACACACCCTTGTGGCAAGGCGATTGACTGCCTACAGATTCCGAGCGCGGTTTTACTCTTTGATGGTGATGCTGACGAAACGATGACCATGGCCCAAAAGAATCGTTGACGTCAGATTGATTTTCTTGCTTGAGTGAGTGCGCCTTGCACTCGGTCGCTCAATATTTCCATACCCTTCGCTATCTGCGGCCGGTCCAGGTTTATGGGCGGCTGTGGTTTCGGTTGCGTCAACCTAAGCCCGAGCTGCGGTCGGCGCCGCGCCTTCGCGAGAGAGAAGGTGTTTGGCGAGAACCCTGCCGTCGGCCAGCGAGCATGTATGGGCCCGCCGGCTTTCGCTTTCTCGACGAATCGCATGAAGTGTGCGCAGCGGGTGATTGGAATCATGCCCAATGGAATAAGCTGTGGCTCTATAACCTTCACTATTTTGATGATCTCAATGCGACTGGCGCCTGCCAAAGAGTAATTTGGCATCGAGATCTCATCACGTGGTGGATGAGAGAGAATCCGC
Organism: Gammaproteobacteria bacterium; assembly: GCA_049282355.1. GTDB lineage: Bacteria > Pseudomonadota > Gammaproteobacteria > HK1 > HK1 > JAGTVB01. The sequence continues at coordinate 2,394 of JBAPTW010000092.1, forward strand.
CTGGCTTCGGTAATGGCTGGGAGCCTTACCCGCTGTCGCTGCGGATAGTGAATTGGATCAAATGGGCACTCCGCGAAAATCTCCTCGAGAGCGCAGCGGTTCTGAGTCTCGCAATACAGGCGCGGTATCTTTCACGGCGACTCGAGCGACATCTGCTTGGTAACCATCTGTTTGCCAATGCCAAGGCATTGGTGTTTGCAGGCGCGTTCTTTTCGGGCAAAGAGGCTGATGCATGGTTAAGGCGCGGTCTTCGGCTCTTGGATAAAGAAATCCCGGAGCAGATTTTAAATGACGGCGGCCACTTTGAGCGCAGCCCCATGTATCACAGCATTGTCTCGGAGGACCTGCTGGATCTGCTCAACCTCGCTGAGGCCTATCCAAGCACTGCGCCATCAGAAATCGCTATTTGGCGGGAAGCAGCGCAGCGGATGCGGCGATGGCTTGCCGCGATGTGTCACCCCGATGGTGAAATCGCGCTCTTCAATGACGCGGCTGTTGGTGTGGCGTGTACGCCAGCGAGCCTTGACGCGTATGCGCTGCGGTTGGGCCTTGGGGAGAGCGTTGCGCCAGAGGATGGAATCACGCATCTCGCGGGGAGTGGTTACGTTCGCTTGCAGATGGGACCGGCAGTCGTGTTGTTGGATGTCGGGGAGATCGGTCCTGATTACCTACCAGGGCATGCGCATGCCGATACGCTTTCCTTCGAGCTTTCCTTGTTTGGCCAGCGGGTGCTGGTGAATTCTGGGACTTCCTGCTACGGGCGCGGTTCGGAACGCCTGCGCCAGCGCGGAACGGCTGCTCATAACACGGTGATAATCAATGGGCTCGATTCCTCAGAGGTGTGGGGTGCGTTTCGGGTGGCGCGCCGTGCCAGGCCTGTTGGGCTTTCTGTGGAGCAGCGCCAAGAATACCTTCGGGTCAGTTGTGCTCACAATGGTTACCGGCGCTTGCAAGGAAAGCCGGTGCATTGGCGCGAATGGGTGTTGCGAGAGCATACGCTTACGGTCCGTGATCGGATTAAGGGGCGGTTTGAGGAAGCGATTAGCCGCTTTCATTTTCACCCGGGGCTGATACTGGCGCCGAAAGCCGATAATCAGTCGGGCGTTGTGTCCCTGCCAGCAGGCGATGCGCTTGATTGGCAGGTGTTGACTGGCAAGGGTGAGATTGGCTCTGCTACCTACCACCCGAGGTTCGGTGTGACCGAGGAAAATCAGTGCTTGACGGCCAGGTTCACGGGCCCTGAGGCGAGTGTGGTTTTTCGGTGGGATTAAAAGGTGAGGGAAAACCATGCGCATTTTGTTCCTATCTGACAATTTCCCTCCGGAGGGTAATGCGCCGGCAACACGTGTTTACGAACACGCGGTGCACTGGGTTCGCGATGGGCATCAAGTCACGGTGCTCACCGGCGCGCCGAATTTTCCCGAGGGCAAGCTTTTTCCGGGATACCGAAACCGCTGGTATGGTGTGGAGGAAATGGAGGGTATTCGGGTGGTGCGGGTGAAAACTTATATCACTGCGAATGAAGGATTTTTAAAGCGAACGCTGGATTATATGTCGTTCATGGTCTCGGCTTTAATCGCAGGTTGTTTTCAACAACGGCCCGATGTCGTCGCCTCGACATCGCCCCAGTTCTTTGCGGCCCTCGGTGGCTGGCTGCTTGCGGCGGTTCGTTGGCGGCCCTTTGTGTTCGAGGTCAGAGACCTTTGGCCGGCATCGATCGTCGCGGTGGGTGCGATGAAGGATAGCCTGGTTGTGCGTTGGCTTGAGAAGCTGGAACTTTTCTTGTACCGGCGGGCTGAGGCCGTGGTCACCGTGACCGAGGCGTTCAAGCGGGATCTAACGCGGCGCGGCATTACGGAAGACAAGATCGCGGTTGTCATGAATGGCATCGAGTCCGCGCGCTACGTGTCTCCCACAAAGGACAAAGCTCTGGCGCTCCAATACGGCCTTACGAATAAATTCGTTGTGGGATATATCGGAACCCATGGCATGGCGCATGCTCTTCACCACGTGCTGGAGGCCGCTGAGTTACTGAGGGAACGGGAAGATATTGTTTTTCTTTTTGTCGGTGGTGGCGCGGCGCGAGAGGCGCTAGTCAAGACGGCTAAACAACGCGGTTTGAGGAATGTGAGGCTGGTTTCGCGACAACCCAAGGAAGCAATGCCGAAATTCTTGGGCCTCTGCGACGTAGCGCTCATTCATCTCAAAGACGATCCGCTGTTTGAATCGGTCATTCCCTCAAAGATCTTCGAGGCGATGGGTATGGGGTTGCCTATTTTATTAGCGTTGCCGGAGGGGGAAGCAGCGGCACTGGTTCGAAACACCGGCACGGGCGTCGTTATCCCACCAGCGCAGCCGGCGCGTTTGGCAGAAGCCGTGCTCCAATTTCGCGACCAGCCAGCACTGCGTGCACAGCTATCTCGTGCTGGCCAAAGAATGGCACCTCGCTATTCGCGCAAACGACAAGCAGCGAAGATGTTGGTGGTCTTTCGAGCGGCCATCGAGGGGAGGGGCTCGGTGGAGGAGCTTGTGCCCGAGCTTGCGGCTGTTGGCCCAAAAGTGGAACAGCCAGTGCCGGTTGCGATGGGGGCGGTACAGCAGGCGCCGAGCCGCAGCCAGCAGAGACAAGATTACTTAACGAGGCTGTTGGTCTCTGCCACCTACGGGGCGTTTGAGCAGCAGGACGCGACCCTGCCGAGGCCGCTCATTCCCGGGGTGCAGCAGCTTATAAGACAGTTGATAGGCGCCGACCAGCGTTCTGCGATCAATTCCGAGTGCCGGGTGTTGTCGGAGGCAATCGGTCCCCGGCGGGACCGGGAGTTGTGGCGAACCGTTTGGCAAAGGAAAGCCGAGTCGCGCGGCCTCTCTGTTATCCTGGTTCGCCTGCTGTTCACCTTCGTAGAGGCGGAACCAAGGCAACGCTTTTCGGAGATTATGAGCGGCGTGGGTGAGAATGAGCTTCATAAATTGGGGGCGAACGATGTCTTCGATAAGCTCTTTCAATGTTGGTTTCAGCCGATGCGAGAAAGGCTCGATAGTATCGATTTTCGTCAACAGCTCGATCAGCAGTTGGGTTATCAGGTCTCGAACCGAGCAAGGCGCATGTTGGAGGGTTACAGCTTCGCGTAGAGGAGGAGAGATCAAGGATCAAAAATCAAGGAGAATGATTAAGAACACATTTTCCCGCTGAGGTGGCCTCTCGATGCAATAAGGGCAGTGAAGTTGTTAAGAGCTCCACCTGTGACGGGTAGTTGCGAAGCTATATCGTTGTTTACCACTGAGACGCTAAGCCTCTTCATCGGCCCGCATGTTCAGGACGAGGCCTAAGATGTAAGGTGTCGGAGGGTGTTTAATGACGTTCTCTGATGGAGTAGGGTGAATGTGTAAAGCACCAGAATTGAGGATTAGTACGGTGGACACACTGCTTAGTCGTATCACTATCGACCTTTATCACAGTCAGCCTGTCATCCGTGGGCTGCGTTACCGCGAAGAAGAGGAATGAAGGGAAAGATTGTCGACCTGGTTGCAGGGGCGCGGCCGAATTTTGTGAAGCTGGCGCCGGTGGTCAAAGCCTTACGCGAGGATGGCCAACTGGTGCCACGCATCGTGCACACTGGTCAGCACTATCATGAAGGGCTCAGTGATGTGTTCTTTGCGCAGCTTGGAATTCCGGCGCCTGATGTGCATCTGGAGGTCGGCTCGGGAACGCATGGCGTGCAGACGGCGAGGATTCTGGAGCGCTACGAAACGCACGTGATGGCGAGCCGGCCTGTAGCAACGGTGGTGTTTGGCGATGTGAACAGCACCGTCGCCTGCGGTCTTGCGGCGGTGAAGCTCGGGGTGCCGGTGGTGCATGTGGAGGCGGGTTTGCGAAGCTTTGATCGCAGCATGCCGGAAGAAATTAACCGCCTCTTGACTGATGCGCTGTCGGATTTATTGCTGGTGTCGGAACCGAGTGGGTTAAAGCACCTGCAGCGCGAGGGGGTGCCGAAGGAGAAAGTGCACTTGGTCGGCAATACCATGATCGACACGCTGCTGGGTTACCTGCCGCGGGCAAGGGCGCGGGATAGAGCGAGTGAGCTCCGACTCACGAAACGCCAGTACGGGTTGCTTACCTTGCACCGGCCCTCGAACGTCGATGAGCCGGAAGTGCTGAAGCGGCTGATGGCGTGTTTCGAGTCGCTGAATGCACAGCTGCCGATCGTGTTTCCGGTGCATCCGAGGACTCGCGCGGCTCTCGAGCGTGCCGGAATTGCGCCGAGCGGTTCAGTGGCAGGGAGGTTAGTCTACTTGGAGCCGCAAGGGTATCTGGAGAATCTGTCGTTGATGGCCGATGCTGCCTTGGTGTTGACCGACTCCGGTGGCATGCAAGAGGAGACGGCAGTGCTCGGTGTCCCCTGCATTACTCTTCGCGAGAACACCGAGCGCCCGGTGACGGTTGAGGTCGGGGCGAGCCGCTTGGTCGGCAATAATCCTGAGCGTATTGCGCAAGCGTTCGAGGACGTGGTGCAGGGCACTTGGGCAAAGCCCGGAGATATTCCGCTTTGGGATGGTCGGGCGGGCGAGCGTATTGTCGCGGTGCTGGCCGACTGGCTTGAGGTGCAGTGCCAGTAACCTACTGTTTTCAACAATGCGCGGGATCCTCGACTAGAGCCACCGTTCATTTCAATGGTCTCGATGGCATTAAGGAACCTTACCTGGAGTATTGTCGCTGTGCTCCGTATTTATCTGAGAGTAAAATCCGTGATGCTAGGGAAAAAAGGCGGGCCTGTGGTCGTGGTCGTCGATGAGAGTGTCGCGCGTGCTATACAGGACCGAGGGCTTTCTATGAGGTTTTCGTATGGATAGCAATGCCGGCAGCGGCAAGGTTGCGCTCATCACCGGGGTGACCGGACAAGACGGAGCCTACCTCAGCGAGTATTTGTTGACCAAGGGCTATCAGGTCCACGGTATTAAACGGCGTGCGTCGTCGTTTAACACCGACCGTGTCGACCACCTCTACCAGGACCCGCACGAAAGTGATCGGCGGTTCGTATTGCACTATGGGGATCTGACGGATGCGACCAACCTCATCCGCATCATCCAGGAGGTGCAACCCGATGAGCTCTACAACCTGGCAGCGCAAAGCCACGTGGCAGTCTCCTTTGAGACGCCGGAGTACACGGCGAACGCCGATGGCCTCGGCACGCTTCGGCTGCTGGAAGCCATCCGTATCCTGGGACTGGAAAAAAAAACCCGCTTCTATCAGGCATCGACCAGCGAGATGTTCGGGAAGGTGCAGGAAGTGCCACAGCGGGAGACGACACCGTTTTATCCCAGGAGTCCCTACGCGGCAGCGAAAGTCTATGCGTACTGGGTCTGCGTGAATTATCGCGAGGCTTACGGTATGTATGCCTGTAACGGCATCCTTTTCAACCACGAGTCGCCGATCCGCGGGGAAACCTTTGTGACGCGAAAGATTACCCGTGGGGTTGCCCGCATTAAGCTCGGGCTGCAGGAGCGGATGTACCTTGGCAACTTGGGCGCCAAGCGTGATTGGGGGCATGCGCGCGATTATGTCAGGGCGCAGTGGCTGATGTTGCAACAATCCGAGCCGGAAGACTATGTGATTGCCACCGGGCGGCAATGTTCCGTTCGGGAGTTTGTCGATGCCTCGTTTGCGGAGATCGGCGTGGCACTGAAATGGGTTGGAAGTGGGCTTGATGAGCGCGCGCTGGACAGCCGCTCGGGGGTGGTACGGGTGGCAGTGGATCCTCGCTATTTTCGTCCCACTGAGGTGGAGACGTTGCAAGGGGATCCATCGAAGGCGCGGGAGAAGCTCGGTTGGGAGGCAACGACGACGCTGGCGGAGATGGTGAGCGAGATGGTGCGGGAAGACTTGAAAGTGGCCGAACGCGACCATCTCTGTCAGCGCGAGGGATACCGAGTGGCCCAACATCACGAATAATGTGGGAAAGCGGTGGAAAAAGATGCGGCTATCTACGTGGCGGGCCACCGCGGGCTGGTGGGCTCGGCCTTGGTCCGATGCCTAAGGGCAAGCGGCTACCGGCAGCTCATTTGCTTGACCAGCCGGGAGCTTGATCTTCGCGATCAAGCGGCCGTCAGGGGCTTCTTTGAGCGGGAAAGACCCGATTATGTCTTCGTGGCGGCGGCCAAAGTCGGTGGGATCCTTGCCAATGATCGCTCTCCTGCGGACTTTTTGTACGACAACTTGATGATCGAGGGCAATCTTATCCACGGTGCCTTCGAAGCCGACGTGAAGAAGCTCTTGTTTCTCGGGAGCACCTGTATCTACCCGAAGCTGGCCCCTCAGCCGCTTAAGGAGGAGTATTTGCTCACTGGGCCGCTGGAGCCCACGAATCAATGGTACGCGGTGGCCAAGATCGCCGGAATCAAGCTGTGTCAAGCTTACCAACGGCAACACGGTTGCCGTTTCATTTCCGCGATGCCGACGAACCTCTATGGTCCAGGGGATAATTTTGATCTGGAGACGTCCCATGTTTTGCCTGCGCTGTTGCGTAAGTTCCATGAGGCGAAGGTCGCGGCTGCGCCAACGGTGGAGGTCTGGGGAAGCGGCACGCCGCGGCGCGAATTTTGTCATGTGGACGACTGCGCCGCCGCCTGTTTGCATTTGATGCAGACTTACGAGGGGAATGAAATTATTAACATCGGTGTCGGCCGCGACATCGCGATACGAGAGCTTGCCGAACGGGTTGGCGAGGTGGTGGGCTTTTCCGGTGAAATTGTCTTCGATACGTCAAAGCCTGATGGCACACCGCGAAAGCTGGTGGATGTGAATAGACTCTTTGCCCTGGGCTGGCGGCCGCGTATTTCGCTTGAGGACGGTATTCGGCAGACCTATGCGTGGTATTTGCAAAGAGGAGAGGAGGAAAGAGGAAGGAGCAAAGATCAATGAGGAAAAGAAAAATTAATAAGAAGAGGACATGTTCACCCTGAAATAGGCGACGCCTTCGCCTAGAAACTGCATACGTAAATAAGGGCCGCTGCAACAGTGGCCGCATTTTCTCGATTCAATTCCCCAAGAATGATTGTGCCAAACGCGTAGCGCTGTTTCGTGTTTCTAGCGCTACTTTCTCTGGAAGTGTCTACCAAAGTTTAGGTATAGTAACGCCATGTAGCTATGTTAAAGTGATTGCGATACCTTGCTGTTGATAGAATGAAATTGGGCAACAGGTCACCGATTTTTCTGGGGGCTTTCCGTCGAGTTTGAGTTTGAGGAGCTAATGGAAACTCGGCGCATTGGCGAATGTGATCTTGCAAGGAGCGATCAGAGGGGGGAATGAGATGGAAGACTACAGTAGTCAGCTAAGCGCCTTTATGGCAACCTCAGCGTTGATCTACTTCACCAGCCCGCGGGCAGCTCGCGTTGGACTGCTGGATCGCCCGTCGGACAGAAAACAGCATGAAGGGGAGATCCCCCTGGTGGGGGGGATCGCTATTTTTTTAGGTTTTTGCCTGGCTTTATTTGCCTCTAGAACTCAACCTCCGAGCTTTTTCGGCTTCGCCATCCCTGGGTTGTTTCTGCTGTTATGGGGTGTGATCGATGACTTGCGCGCCTTGCACTGGCGAAGCCGTTTTGCCGTGCAGGTGGTCGCCGGGTTGATGATGACGCTCTGGGGAGGAGAGGTGATTAGCAGCCTGGGTGCGCTGGTTTTCACGGATACTGCTCTAACGCTCGGCCTGCTATCGGTACCTTTCACCATCATCTGTGTGGTCGGCATGATCAATGCCATTAACATGTCCGATGGCATTGATGGCCTAGCTGGGGCGCTGACGCTCGTGGCTATCGGAGGATACTTGCTGGTTGCCGGATTTTCCGGGGGGTATGCACGAAGCTTTCATGCTCTGCTGCTGTTAGCGCTGAGTGTGCTCGCTTTCATGGCTTTTAACATGGGCTTGCCGTGGCGCAAGCGCGCCGTCGTTTTCCTCGGGAACGGCGGTAGCATGTTCCTAGGCTTTGCCTTGACTTGGTTTGCGGTCCACCTGTCGCAAGGTGAACACGCTGCCATGACGCCCGTGACAGCGCTTTGGTTAATTGCGCTGCCGTTCTATGACATGACCGCTACGATGCTGCGGCGCATTTGGAAAGGCTGCTCCCCCTTTGTTGGGGATCGGGAGCACCTCCACCATGCGTTTCTCCTAGGGGGATTCTCTCCCATCCACGTGGTGATGATTCTTTCTGGGCTTGCGATCCTCCTTGCCGGGATAGGCTTGGGCGGTTTTTATCTTGAGGTTGCAGAAAACGTCATGTTTATGGGCTTTCTTGCGCTGTTTTCGCTGTACTTTCTGTGGATCAGGAACATCTGGACAACACAGCGCATCCTTGGTCGAAGCATCTGCCGTCGGTGCGAAAGCGGTGTGCGCCGCTCGGGGCGTGACCGGCGGGTAGGCGCGGTCATGATCTACAACGGGCAGGAGCGCCGTTTCAACATGGAGCGCCGATGTGGGGCAACCGATCGGCGCACCGCCGCGCTTCGACGGAGCCTGTTTTCGCCGCGTGCGCTTGGCGACACCCCGAAGAATTTAGGAACAAGCACTCGAAATCGGGAAAAAAATACCTGACTAGGTAGGTGGAAAGCGACGAGTAAGAGAAAAGTTTGCCTTTAGCAAAGCTTGTTAATAGAAGGTTACAACAAATGTACGAAGCATTTTACGGGCTACGTAAAAGGCCATTTTCAATCCTGCCCGATCACGCTTTTTTTTACGCTGGGGAAACGCAGCAGAAGGCCTTGGTGAGATTAAAGCACGGCATGATGAGTCAGGAGGGGTTTACGCTGAGTACCGGCGAGATCGGCACTGGAAAAACGACGCTGATTGGACATTTGTTGAGCCAGGCGTGGGCGAGCGCGACGGTTGGTCAGCTCACCAATACCCATCCGTCCCTCTGCGGTTTGCTGCAGTGGGTGCTACAGGCTTTCAAAGTGCCGTTCGACGATACCAGTGATGTCAGGTTGTATCAGGCCTTTATCGAGTTCTTGCACCGCGAAGCGGCGCAGGGGCGCCGCGAGGTTTTGATTGTGGACGAGGCTCAATACCTGATAGCATCGATCATTGAGGAATTGCGTTTGATCGCCAATGTGAATGTGTGCGATCAGGTTTTTCAAGTCATTCTGGTGGGGCAACCCGATCTCCTGGATCTGCTACGCCAGCCGGAGCTGCGCGAGGTGGCACAGCGCGTCGTGGTGGTGCACCGGCTGGAACCATTGGAGCCGCCCGAAACGGGCCATTACATCGCACACCGCATTAGGGTGGCGGGGGGTGACCCGGATTTTTTTCAGCCGGAGGCGCGTGCACTGGTGCATCGGCACAGCCTTGGCGTGCCGAGACTGATTAACTCAATTTGCGACACGGCCCTGCTTTACGGTTGCGAAGAGCAACAGCACATCATCGATACCTCCTTGG
>JBAPTW010000093.1:0-10731 GCA_049282355.1 Gammaproteobacteria bacterium
ACTCGATTTAATTTCAATCGAGTCTGACCCCATTGATCAAAAGTCGCTGCCCGGACCGTAGAGGTGCATTTCGGAGCTTGGATTGATTTGCAGTATGACCGCCTCATCTTTGGTCTTTTCGCGCAGGTCGATGCCCGCAGGACAGACGACCTCAATGACTTGTTCATCCGTACCGAGGGGAATTGGCGGCTCCTGGGAACTCGGGTGGCAGCCCCAGGAGGCGAGCTTGTCCCGCAGTGTTGCCACGTCAACGCTCGCGCTCGTCGTAATTAGCCACTTCACGCTCGATTGCCTCGCGCGCCTAAAGGTTCGATCGCAGAAAGCTCAATGCCGCTGCGGCATTGATCACACCATACCCGTAATCATCATCCCGCCCCGGTTTACTGATGTCAATCGCCGTTTCCACTAAAGCCTGTCGCAATCGATCCGGCGTCAGGTTGGGAAAAGCGCTCATCAGTAGCGCAGCAACTCCCGCTGCAACCGGTGTAGCAGCGGATGTGCCGTTGTCAAACACGTTATTGTCGCCTCCGGCGGGGCGGCCTGGACCGAAGTTGCCATAAAAATGGCTGTAGGCGGCGACATCAGGCTTCTCGGGGTGAAACATTCCCGGGCCCTGAGATGAATAGCCAATACGTTCATGGCGGCTGTTGACAGCGGCGACGGTGATGACTTCCGCCAGGCTATTTGAGGCATGAATCGAGCTGCCGGCCCCAATACCGCTGGGGTGGCAGGCGCCACTCGGGCAATTGGCGCCGCAATTACCGGCGGCAAAAAAAGTTGGAGCACCCGAAGCGACGACTTCTCGAACTTTACGGTGCAAAGGATGATTGAGATCCCAAATTTCGTGCTCCGGAAATTGCTCTTGCGGGGGCACTCCAACAAAGCCGTAACTGTTAGTGGTCAGTTGAGGGGTGCCGTCGCGCCGACGTTGGTCAAGCACGGCCTGAAACATCTGTAACGCACCGCCCGAGGTAGGAATGCCTAAGAAGGGGTAATCGTAGAGCTTAGCGGCGGGCGCCGCCACCAGCACATCGGCGGCACACATGGAACCATGACTGGTGATCGCCGCCGTGCCCGGTTGCTGCGATCCAAGCCGGGCGAAGCCGCCAATGACTGGGTAAATTTCACCGTTGATACCCTCGTCGATGATGCCGACCACGATATTCTGGCCGCGAAAGCCGAGGGACCACAAAGCATCAACTGCGAGCAGCTGTCGAATGTCCTTTATCGATACCGCCGGTCGGAAGGGGCGGCAGTCAACGCCTCCGGCGGACCGAGCCAGATCGAGGAGATGATCAGTTGTATCCAGTGTGTCTTCCGGCTGGAATAAAACCAACTCGGAGTTGGCCCACACTTTGACCCCTTCTTTCTGCCGCAACGCGTCCAGCTTTGCCATAGGGACTTCACAAGACACGACGACCGTATTGGAAGCCGTATCCGGGCTCTCCGCGCGGCTGGCAAAAGCAGCAAACCCCGTTGCCCCGCCAGCACCGGCGACCGTATCCCCAGCGAACATTGGGACGGGCGCCATCTCGTCTGCCACCTCCAGGCCGAGCCCCGTGAGGCGCTGCAGCAAGGATTCACTGCGGGCTACCGCATTCATTGGTGAATCGAGGGCGGCTGCATGTCGTGTGAAGGCTTGGTTCTGTTGTTCTTCGATCTCGACAAGGACTTTCATTCGTGCCATGGCGTGGACTCCTTCTCCCACAACAGAAGTGTTTGTCGATCCTCTAGCTGGTCAATCTAGATAATTTCTTTCTATAGCCATGCTGGGCTCTTTTTATGCTCACTCCAGGAGAAGAAGATATAACAACTCAAAGACGAAAAACATCCACACTCATAAGATGATACACAATCGTGGCAGTGTGATAACGTACTAGATGTCCCAACTCCTGCCAACCCGTGGGTTGAGAAGCTGTTTTAAACAGGAACAACGGGATGCCGGCGTTTGCGCCGACCCAGTGGCCTTGACACCTGGTATTAAGACCACGCATGCTAGAGTTGAAGTCGTGGTGGTCGAGGCGGTGAAATAGCACGTCAACGCTTGGAGTCAGGTGTGACAATGTGAGGTCGCGATCTCAGCCAGGTCACGGATGTCCGCGACAGGGCTAGCTATTTCGGAGTTGTCTCTGTGCTGTTGAGTAAACCCAAGCTCTCGAAGCGACACAGAACGGAGTTTCTTGACGCCGGTTATCTTATCCTTCGTCAAGCCTTCCGCCCGCAGGCTGTAGACGAGATTGCCCGCTGGGCGAATGAGCTGCTCGAACTGCCCGAAACGCCCGGTAGACATTGGGTCTACTGGGAGCCAAGTTTGTTGGATCCTGGGCGCAAGGTGGTGTCTCGTATCGAAAATATCGCTCCTTTCCATGAAGGCTTTCAGCAACTAAATGAAGTCCTGAAGGGACTCTGCGACGAGCTTTTCGGGGAGCCGGCAGTCCTGTTCAAGGAAAAGATCAACTACAAAATGCCGGGCGGGGATGGTTTCAAGCCCCATCAGGATTCCCAGGCCGGCTGGGGAAAATACGCCAAAGATTTCATCAGCGTGTTGGTTTCCATCGACAAGGCTACGGTGGAAAATGGCTGTTTGCAGCTAGTGCGAGGGTTTCATCGCCAGGGGCTTTATCGAGAGTGGGAGCCCTTGACTGAAAAAGACATGGCGCAGATGCAATTCTTCCCGTGTCCGACAGACAAGGGTGACATCGTCATCTTCGATTCTTATACGCCGCATGCATCCGCCCCGAACCGGTCTAAATCGGTTAGACGCATTTACTTTGCGACCTATAACCGACTTTCAGAGGGCGATCACCTGGCAGCTTATTACGCGGACAAACGCAAGAGCTACCCGCCAGATATTGAGCGCGAGCCTGGAAAGGAGTACGTATTTCGCGTGTAGAGAGGGTGTGGGCCGATGCTCGCGTTGCCGATAGGGCGCCCACGAAGGCCTGTGCCGTTCGAGGTAGGAGTTCCAGGCACTAAAACGCATCGGCGGATCGGCTGTGAGCGCGAAGCTGCCAAACATCTCAGGAAGGCGGAGCCTGCAGCTGTGGGCCATAACACCTGGATTCACCGTTCGGTACGTGCCGCAGTGCGGCCGCTCGCTGGCACTCGGGTGACCCCGAACCAGATTACATCCGCGCGTCTGATTTCTGGTTTGGTCTCGGCCTCGCTGTTTGCCATCGGTACCGCTTTCTGGAACCACGTCGGTGCCGCGTTGTTTGTGATCTCTATGCTGCTTGACCGCGCCGATGGTGAGCTGGCACGAGCGAGTGGGAAGAGCAGCGCTTGGGGACATCGCTATGATTTGATTAGCGACGCGTTGAGCAATACGCTCGTTTTTGTCGGCATTGGCATCGGGCTTCGCAACAGCTACCTCGGATATTGGGCTATCCCGCTGGGAATGGTCGCCGGCGTTGCCGTGATGTTTATTTTGAACCTTGTCATGCGTATCGAAAAAACGCGGGGCGCGCGCGCCGCCGAACTGAAACCGTTGGGCGGATTTGATGCAGACGACGCTATGATTTTCGTTCCCGTGGCGATGCTACTGGATGCAGGACCGGCTTTGGTAATGGTCGCCTCAGTTTGCACGCCCGTTGTTTTCGTGTTCATGTTGTGGCACTTTCGAAATGACAACGCCTGAGGTAAAGCAAGGATATGGCGGTTGCCCCGAGTCACATTGGCCCCCCTCTCATCATACGCCGGTCGAACGTAACGCCGACAAGCGCAAGTAAAGCGAGCCGTCTGCGGGCGCTGATCGAGTCACCCGACCTGCGGTTTCTCATGGAAGCGCATAATGGTCTCTCCGCCAAGATCGTTGAAGAGGCCGGATTTGAAGGGATCTGGGCATCGGGACTCTCCATCTCAGCAGCGCTTGGGGTGCGGGATAACAATGAAGCTTCATGGACGCAAGTGCTCGAAGTTCTTGAATTCATGGCTGATGCCACATCAATTCCAATCCTGGTGGACGGCGACACCGGCTACGGTAATTTCAATAACTTTCGTCGTTTCGTGACCAAGCTTTGCCAGCGTGACATCGCTGGTGTGTGCATTGAGGACAAGCTGTTTCCGAAAACAAACTCGTTCCTTGGCAGCCACCACCCGCTCGCCGAGATCGAAGAGTTCTGCGGCAAAATCAAGGCCGGCAAAGACAGTCAGACGGACGAAGATTTTTGCATCGTCGCCCGCACCGAAGCCCTCGTTGCCGGTTATCCGCTGAAGCAAGCATTGCGCCGAGCCGAGGCCTACCATGGTGCCGGTGCCGATGCGATCCTGATTCACTCCAAGAAAAGCACGCCCGATGAGATCCTCACGTTTTGCAAGCAATGGGACAACCGCTGTCCGGTGGTCACTGTCCCCACGAAGTATTACGCTATGCCAACCCAACGGCTGCGAGATGCCAAGGTTTCGGTGACAGTCTGGGCCAACCACAATTTGCGCGCGGCGATCTCCGCGATGCGTGATGTCAGCCGCAAGCTGAGGGAGCAGGAAACGCTCATCAACGTCGAGGAAGAGGTGGCCGGACTCGGCGAGGTGTTCGCGCTGGCCGGAAATGAAGAGCTTGAATTAGCGGAACGGACCTACGCTGGCACAGGCTCGAATAGGGGGGCCATTATTCTGGCAGCAACCCGAGGCAGCGGCGCACTCGCAGAGCTCACGCAAGACCGGCCGAAATGCATGCTCGATGTGCGTGGTATCACGCTGCTACGCCGCCAAGTGAGAGCATTCCATGATCACGGCATTCGGGATATCACCGTGGTCGCCGGCTACCGACCCGATGCCATCGACATTCCTGAGATCGAAAAGGTAGTGAACGCGTCCCACGAAACCAGCGGAGAGCTGTTTTCGCTCGCTTGCGCCCGTCATGCTCTCAATGGCCCGTGCATCGTGAGTTATGGCGATATCGTCTTCCGCGCTTTCCTCCTCTCGCTACTGGTTGAGTCTGACGCTGATGTCACCCTACTCGTGGACCCGAGGTGGCGTCCAAGGAACCAAGGCATCGGGAAGCCGGGCAGCGATCTGGTGACCTGTAGTGTGCCTTTCACGGCTGATTTTTTGGACGAGACGACGGTGGAATTGGAGGCAATCGGCCCCCATGTTATGACTGTACATGGGAAGTGGGTGGGGCTGCTGCGGCTATCCGAGCGCGGCGCGCGCCACGTTCGTGAAAAGCTCGAGGAAATGGAGGACGACGGCACGCTGCGACGGGCTAATATGGCGGCGCTTCTCACTCGCCTGATGGTCGCCGGCGAACGACCGGCGGTGATCTATGTGACCGGCAATTGGGTCGATGTGAACGACGTCGTCGATCTCGCCCAGGCACGTAACGTTTCCTGACAGCTTCGATGATCCAGGCGAGCGACTTTCTGATCGCAGCACGCAACCGCGAATTTCGGTTTTTTGCCGGAGTACCCTGCAGCTTTCTCACGCCCCTTATGAATGGCGTTATCCGCGATCCCGAAGCCGTCTATGTTGGGGCAACGAGCGAGGGCGAAGCGGTTGCCATCGCTGCCGGTGCCTGGCTGGCCGGGCAACAGACGGTGGTCATGTGCCAAAATTCCGGTCTCGGTAACACCATTAACCCGCTGACATCCCTCAATTGGCCGTTTCGCATCCCCACTCTGCTTATGGTCACTTGGCGAGGTCAGCCGGGACTGCAAGACGAGCCCCAGCACGAGCTCATGGGTCGGGTCACCGAGCGCCTTCTCAGCGACATTCAGGTGCCCCATCGCATGCTGCCCGCAGAAACAGAAGATATCGCACCGGCTTTGGACGAAGCGCTGCAATGCATGATGCAGCATCGTCTCCCTTACGCCTTCATCCTGGCGAAAGGAACGGTCTCTCCTGAAGCACTGGAGGAGACCCCCCTGGCGCCCCCGCCTCCCGGGGAATGGGTGGATCTTTCCGCTGGCGGAGAACGACCACAGCGGCAGGCCGTCCTAGAGAGGGCGCTGGCCGTCCTTCCCAACTCGGCAGCGCTGGTGGCCACTACCGGATATTGCGGGCGCGAGTTGTTCTCCTTAGCCGATCGCGAACAGCACTTCTACCAAGTGGGGTCGATGGGAGGGGCGAGCGCGCTCGGGCTTGGCATCTCCCTTAACGTAGATCGGCCGGTGGTGGTATTGGATGGTGACGGTGCGGCCCTGATGAAACTCGGCAACATGGCAACCATCGGTGCCCGGCAGCCGCCCAATCTGGTTCACGTCGTGTTGGATAACGGGGTACACGAGTCGACAGGCGGACAGGCAACGGTCTCTGCAAGCGTGGACTTCTCCCGCCTTGCACTCGCCTGTGGCTATCGCTACTGCGCCACCATTGATGACCTCCCCGGGTTTGAGACGGCGCTAAAGCATGCGCTGGCTGCGAACGGACCGAGTTTGGTGCACACGCACCTCAAGCCCGGTGTGCGCAAATCCCTCGGCCGGCCCACCCTTAAGCCCGCTGACGTGGCGCTTCGATTCCGCGCCTTTCTTGCCTCCTGAGGTAGCGCCAATGACGATCAAAAGGCAGGGCCCCCTGCTGTTAACTCCTGGACCGCTGACTACCTCGGCGTCTGTCAAGGAGGCAATGCTCCGCGACTGGGGTTCGCGTGACGAAGATTTTCTGCGCTTGACCCGCCATGTCCGCGAGACGCTGGTTAACCTCGGCGGTGGCGATGGCACCCATGTCGCCGTGCTGCTTCAGGGGAGCGGAACGTTTGCTCTGGAGGCGATGCTGGGGACGTTGGTGGCCCGCCCTGGCAAGGTCCTGGTAGCAGTCAACGGCGCTTACGGGGCCCGTATGGCCCACATCTGCCGGCGAATCGGCCGCGAGGTGACGACCTACGAAACGCCTGAGGATACACCTCCTGATCCCGGCGAAATCGAGCGCAGGCTCGCCGCGGACCAAACCATCACCCATGTCGCCGTGGTACACTGCGAGACCACTTGCGGAATCCTCAATCCGGTGGCGGAGGTCGCCGCCGCAGTCGCGGCCCAGGGTCGACAACTGTTGATAGATGCCATGAGCTCATTTGGGGCGCTTCCCTTTGACGCCGGCCGCATAGCCTTCGAAGCGATGGCGAGCTCAGCGAACAAGTGTCTGCAAGGGGTTCCTGGTCTTGCTTTCGTGCTCTGCAGGGAATCGGCACTGCACCAGTCGGCAGGCAACGCGCCCTCATTGAGCCTCGATCTCTACGACCAATGGCAGGCGATGGAGATGAATGGGCAGTGGCGTTTTACGCCGCCGACCCACGTCGTTGCCGCACTCTCGCGGGCCCTCGAAGAGCTGGCCAGCGAGGGCGGAATCGAAGGCCGCCACCGACGCTATCAGCGCAACTGCGAAGTACTGATCCATGGCATGAAGGGGCTCGGTTTTCGGCCGATTCTGCCCGCCCGCTGGCAGGCTCCGATCATCGTGACCTTTGCCATGCCCGGTCACTCTGGTTTCGATTTCGAACGCTTCTACCGCGGCCTCAAGGTGAAAGGCTACGTGATCTATCCGGGCAAACTCACCCGCACCAACACCTTTCGCATAGGATGCATCGGCGACCTAGACGAAACGGACATAGAACGTGCGCTTGAGGGCATTCGTGAGACCCTCGAGGAAATGCACGTTGACCTTACTTTGGCAGACGGCGCTGAGGCGCGCGCGACGACGGATACGACATGAAAGCGATCATGTTGGCCGCCGGCATCGGGAGGAGGCTTTACGGCGACGATTCCAGGCGACACAAGGCCTTGTTGCGCTTCGCCGGCCAGAGCCTGCTGGAAAGGCATATCAAGACGTTGCGGCGGTGCGCCATCGACCGGCTGGTGCTGGTCGTCGGCCACCGCGCTGAAGAGGTGCTGGCGGAAGTAAGGCGGCTACGCGCAGACGATTTCGTGAAGCCCATTCACAACCCAGAGTATCTGCGCGGCTCGCTTGTCTCCCTCTGGTGCGCGCGGGGTGCGTTCGGTGATCCGGACGGCTTTGTCTACATGGACGCCGACGTTCTCTATCATCCGGCGCTGATCGATCGTCTCATCGAGTCGCCGCACGCCGATTGCCTGCTGGTGGACCGGGATTTCGAGCCTGGCGAGGAACCCGTAAAGGTGTGCATGCGTAGCGGGCAGGTGGTCGAGTTTCGCAAACACATCGATGCCGTCGACGCCGAGCTCATAGGCGAATGGCCAGGCTTCATGAAGATCTCGCTGGGCAGCGCTGCGGAGCTCGCGAGTATCATGCGAGAATTCATCGACACCGGCCGTCTAGACGATCCCATGGAGGAAGCGGTTCGCGAGCTGATACTGCGACGACCGGAAAGGTTCGGTTGGGAAGACGTCACTGGCCTTCCGTGGATCGAGATCGACTTTCCTGCAGACGTGGATCGTGCCCGGCAAAAGATCCTGCCCAGAATCGACACGGCGTAGCTAACTTGCAATCGGGTAGAGGCCGATCGGGAAATGAAGCCGGCAAACGCAACAAGTGAGGGTAACTCTTATTGGGTGCCTGAGAAGTTGTTCCAACTGATGGTTCATGTTTATCTAGTTGATGATTCGATTTCTGGAAAAGATCAACGTGTCGTTACCCGAGTTCATCAACAGTAATTTGGAACGGATTCTCTCCGAATGGGTGGCCTTCGCCCGTACCCGCAGGCCTGCCGCCGAGGACATGGGCGCTCAGGAACTGCGCAATGCGGCCGGAGCGCTGCTGAGGGCGATTGCCGAAGCCATCGTGACGGCAGAGGGCGGTAAGGGACGGCACCAGGCGTCTGCGGGCGGCGAGGAGGGTGAGGGTGTTGGCCAGGCGCCCAGCGTCGCCACCGAGGCCGAGGTGCACGCCTGTCAACGGTTTAGCGAAGGCTTCACCCTGGACCAGATGGTCTCGGAGTACCACGCGTTGCGCGCAAGCGTCGTCCGGCTTTGGCGCGAGCAGCTGTCGGCAGTCGATGGTGATACCCTGAGTGAGCTGACCCGCTTCAACGAGGCGATTGATCGAGCGCTGGCCCAGTCGATCCAACGGTACACGTCCAAGCTCGAGCAGGCGCGGGATCTCTTCCTGGGGGTGCTCGGTCATGACCTGCGCAATCCGCTTGGCGCGATCCTGATGTCATCGCAATTCCTGTTGCTCTCGGGCGTCCTCGAAAGCGAATATCTAACAGCCGCTGTTCGCATCCGTAACAGCGGCCATCGCATGCAGCAGATGATCGAGGACCTGCTCGACTTTACGCGCGCCCGTCTCGGACCGGGCCTTCTCATCTCGCCGGCGCCGATGGATCTCACCGCGCTGTGTCGCGAGGCGATTAACGAGTCGGAAGCGCTCTATCCGGGCTACACGCTCAAGCTGAACCATTCGGGCAACCTCTCAGGAACATGGGACGGCGCCCGCATCGCACAGATGCTGTCGAACTTGATCGCCAACGCGATCCAGCACTGTCGCCAGGACACACCGGTCACCCTCACCGCTCAAGACCACACCGACGAGGTCCTGCTCTGTGTGCACAACGAGGGAACGCCAATCCCGCCTGCGGTGCAGCGTACGATCTTCGATCCCTTGATGCGCGCCCGCGGTTCGGAAGCTCGGCGTCACGCGCGCTCCGACGGTCTCGGGCTCGGGCTTCACATCGCCCGAAAGATTGCAGAGGCACATGGGGGCTCGATCGAAGTGTGCTCGTCTAAGGAGCAGGGCACTACTTTCGAGGTGCGCTTGCCACGCCACGCGAATCCGAGCTCTGCGGTTTCGGGATTGACCTGAGCAACGAGGATGCATCCCGCTTGGGCGCTGCGGCGTCGTATGCTGGGAGCATAGCCACCAGTGTTGTTGCTCCCACTCGATATGCATTTCACCGGCATATTTGGGACTAGCCATCCAAGCATCCCGCAGTCGGGGAAGATCGCACAACCCAGCGTTAGGCCATGCGTAAGGAACCAACACACAAGGGGACGCCGGCCGCTGGGGTGGACCGCAAGTCCGCGAGGGAGGGCTCCGCCAAGGCCAGATAAACGACAACAACCATGACAGGGAATTCACTACAGAACATCGAGCAGATCGAGTCCAGCCTCTGGGAGGCCGCCGACCAGCTTCGCGCCAATTCCAAGCTGACCTCCAGCGAATACGCTATGCCGGTGCTCGGCGTGATCTTCCTGCGCCACGCCGCCAACCGCTACTATGCCGCCAAGGCCGTCATCGAGGCCGACCAGGCCGCCGGCAAGATGCCGAAGCGCCCGCTGGTCAAGGCCGACTTCGTCAAGCGCCGGGCCATGATGCTGCCCCAGCAGGCCCAGTTCGACGAGTTGCTGAAGCGGCCCAAGGGCGGCAACCTCGGCGAGGCGTTGGTCGGCGCCATGAACGCCATCGAGGCCGAGTTCGAGCCGCTACAGGGACAGCTACCCAAGGACTATGACGGCTTCGACCCTGGCCTGCTCGAAGACCTGCTGCGCATTTTCGATCGCGAGGTCCTGCGCACCGCCTCCGGGGATGTGTTCGGGCGCATCTACGAATACTTCCTGATGAAGTTCGCCATGCAGGGCGCGCAGGACAGCGGCGAGTTCTTCACGCCGCCCTCGCTGGTGCAGACCCTCGTCAACGTCATCGAACCGGCGCACGGCACCATCTTCGATCCCGCTTGCGGCTCCGGCGGCATGTTCGTGCAATCCAGCCACTTCATCGAGGATCGGGGCGAGGACACCAGCCACCGCGTCACCTTCTACGGCCAGGAGAAGACCGCCACCACCATTCGCCTGGCCAACATGAACCTCGCCGTGCACGGCCTGGAGG
>JBAPTW010000094.1:0-2032 GCA_049282355.1 Gammaproteobacteria bacterium
CGCTTCCGCCCTGCACACGGCGCCGCTTGCCGAAAAGTTCCTTCACATAGCCCTTAAATCGGGTCCAAAGACCGAGGCTCCCTGAGCGATTTCTTTCTGCGTCCTCACCAGGCGGAGCAACCTCCGTCCAAAATCGCCCCACCCAAATCAAGGCAAACAGCAACGGCACCAGCACCACAGCCGCCAAAAACGGGCGCTCAATGTCAGCATACCACCCGACCACGTTGTAAAGGGAATCGCGAAGCGCGCTCGCCTGCCATGCGTGAGCCAAGTCGTAGACAATGGTCAGCAGCAACAAGGCACCGACCAGAGCGATGAGCAACGACCAAACGCTTCGCCAACGTAATGGCTTGCGGTGTGCTTCGAGGTAACGGAGCGCAAGCAGCAGGGCAAGCAGTGGCAAAAACGCGGCTAGCTCCGGGAGCAGGTGCAGGTACGATGGCAACACATCGAACCGCCGTAGCAACCAAGGCCCCATCAGTCCGAGGGCCAAAGCTCCCGCAAGAATCCAGGGGTCCAGCGGAAAGCGATCCAAGGCTGAAAATCGACGCGACCATCGGCCGAAGCCGTTCTCATGGCCCTGCAGATACGCCCAGCGGTCGATGAGAACAAGCGTGGTCAGAAAGCCAACACCAAGGGCGCAAGCCCCGGCCACGAGCATGATCCAAAGCGACAGGTTCTCCACTGTTTCAGCCCAGTGGAAAACGTCGCTGGCCGTCACGACAAGGAGAACCAATACCCCTAGCAAGGGTACAGCAGCAAGCCATCGCACCCAAACGCTGCGCCGGGCACGCCAGTAGGGATGCGACGAAAGGGGTCCCAAAACCCGGTCGCGAAACGTATCGGGGCGCACAGCTACTTCTTTCTTACTCTCGGCGTGGTGGTGGTGGCGGCGTCGCCAACGCCCGCGAATTCCACAGGAGCCTCATCGAATAGCACCCCAAGCAACCCCGGCTCAGCAAGCAAGGGCAGTGAAATCCACTGGGAACGCTTTGCTGCCGACGCGACATCGACAACCAGTAGATGCCGGGTAACGATCCCCTCTCGGCCCAAGGACTCAACCGGCCAGCTCATGCAAAGATAATCCGTCGACTCTTCAAAGGCCCGCCGCTGGCGCTCCAGTGCATCCAAGGTTCCTTGGAAACCCGCGTCAGCCCGCGCGACGGCCGCCAACTCCAGTCTGCGCTGCAACCTGCGGCAACCATCGCGCAGCAAGTTCCACAGGGGCACGGCAGGAAACGCCCCAGCCGGTTTGGGATCTGCTCTTGCTGCGAACTCCCGCCATTCATCCAAAAATCGCGCGGCGAGCGTGTTGGTTTCTCGAAACGTGCCGCCTTGGCGCGGCTCATCGGATTTCACTGTTTGGATCGACACAACGGTTTCCTGTTGCAGCAGCGCCCGTGCGCTTCCCGGATCCGCTTCCGCCAATTGCTTTTCGGAGGCCGGCGCTTCGAGGCCCGTGCTTTCCCCAGAGCAGAAATGGCGTAATACGAGGCGGTTGGTGCGGACACTGAGTTCACGAAGATTTCGCACCCCCGAAGCTTCAAGGATGCGCTGGTGGACGCGGTGACTCGCCAACACCGCCTCCAGGGCAAGCTCCGACCGGTGGCGAAACGCCGCCGCCAAACCGTCGATCAGCACCGGCCAGCGGGCGGCCGCGCGACGCCCACTGTGACGCTCGGCGAAAAAAGAAAACGAGGCGGCGAGAATCGCGCCCACTAGGGCGCACGCAGCCACCGCAACGGGAGCCAGCCAGCGATCAAAGGAAGGAAACAGCAGTAACCCCGAGAGCGCCTCCATGCCGATAAACGCTGCATAGCCTAAAGCCAGCACCACCACCGCAGCGATGATCATGCGTGGTGTCACCCCGACGAATCCCGCCTGCGCGCGTTGCAGTGCAATCGCACACGCATCCAGATCGTGCTGCATCGCGGCCAGGACTTCATCCTGTTTCCGCAGCTTCTCCCAGGCCGCCGTCGCCTCCTTCATCCCGTGCGCCAGATCCGGCCCTATTACTTGTGCAGTCTGTGAC
>JBAPTW010000095.1:0-3002 GCA_049282355.1 Gammaproteobacteria bacterium
GTCCACTAGACAGGCCCGGATCAGGTGGAAGCGGTTTTTTGCAACATTGTAGGGGGTGATTATCTCGCCCCTATTGTCAAATTTGTATCTCAACGAATTTGACTGCTGGGCCGCGCAGAAATGGGAGCTATCGCCGTACCAACGGCATTTGCGACGCCAAGCCGGACTCGGCAACTTTCGCCTAGTGAGATTTGCTGATGATTTTGTTGTTGTCAGCAACGCGGGAATCGCCGAAGTCAAGGCGGCGAAGCAAGAAATTAAAGGCTTCTTAGAGACTGAGCTTTACCTTGAACTGTCGGAGGAAAAGACGCGGATCACCCATGTCAATGACGGCTTCACGTTTCTGGGCTTTCACATCCGGAGAGTGTGGTCGGAAGACCATTGGGCCGTGCACCTCCGCCCGGCGGATAAGGCCAAGCGGCGCGTCAAAGAGAAGATCAAATCCCTCACGACCCGGAGCTGGTCATGGATGGACGAGTATTCGCGATTAACGACACTCAACGCGATCGTCAGAGGCTGGGCCAATTACTACCGGCATACCAGCCTCGTACAGGACATCGAGGAGATTACCCGGTACACCTGGCATCGGTACCACAAGTGGCTGCTCAAAAAGCACAAAGGGAGTCGTAAACACCAACTCATCACCTCCAGAACCCGAGTTATCCATGGGAGAACGCGTTGGACGGCCCAGATTAGCGAAGGGGATCGCAAACTCGTCGCCTGTCAATGGTTGCCGACGCGTAAGGAGCTGAAGCGAAGTAAGTATCCGCAGAAAGGGAAGGAGGGTTTTCCGCACCCCTACCTGGATGCAAACCTGCTCGCACAGGATCATCCGTTGGGTGAACAGGGGCCGGACGAGAGCCTCTACATGCTCCGTATCGGGGTGCCTGACCCGAACCCCTCGCGTCAGGAACCTCTGGAGATGAATGAACAGAAACTCCGGGCCAAGATGCGGGATGGCTTTCGCTGTGTGCGGTGTGGCGCGACGAAGAAGCTACACGTCCACCATACCAAAGGCGCGAAATCACACCGCCTGGCGAATTTGGAGACCCTGTGCCTAGAGTGCCACCACGCAGCACACGGTTTCGTTAGCAACTATCGCTCTAATGGAAAGCCGAGATGCGGCGAAAGTCGCCTGTCCGGTTTGGAGTGAGGGATGGGGAAAACCACAGGGAGCAATCCTTAAACGGCGTCCCCGTCCCTACTCTACGCATATTTCCCTTGGACATGAGCGCACGGCTGAGCATCGAAAAGGTCACCGGCTGGTAGTTGCACTTGGTGACACGAACGTTGGTTTAGGGCCTGTTTGCGAGTTGTTTGCAAATAATCTGGGCCCATTTGCAACTAATGTGGGCCCACAGGATTGTTTATTTGCACGTAATGTGGGCCCAAACGGGCCTCTGTTTGCGGGCCCGAGCGAATCTTTTTGCAGGCCGTTACAAGTAGGGATTTGTGTTGGCGGCACTATTGCCTGCTTTTTTCCTCCAAGTCTTTTTTCCTTCCAAGCCTGTAGGCATCAATCGTCCCGGCAATCCAACCGGAGATAATGAGAAACACAGCGATAGTGAATATTGTGGTGGGAGCATTGGTTGACGCTTGGGTGGAGACGTTTGAGATCGTGCTTAGATCGATGACTCGACCCTCGGCCTCGATGCGTTCCAATATGGTAAGGGCTTGTTGAGTCGCCTGCGCGACAAGGACGAACAAAGCGACTAATACGATCAGCATCAAGGCGATACCGCGTTTGTAATGTTTCAGCGAGACCTGGCCAAGGCCCGGGAGTACGAGACCGGATAAGAGGGCGGCTTTGAGTGCCTTGGTCATGACGTTGTTGCAACGATTGTTCGGGCGGGTGGTGTCATTTTATCGCTTCTGTTGAGGAGAGGGCGGACTTCCCTTCCTCCGTATTGACAGTATCCGATCGCTTTGCGTCTACGCGGCGAGAGCTTTCATCGGACTGCTTAGGTCGAATCGGGCGTGCGCGGGGAGCGCGAAGGCAAGGCTATCGTGCTCAGCGGCGAGCCGACCCAGCTGTGTTCGCTCATCCCGGGTTAACTTAACACCGCTTGCCTCTTTGTTCCGGAGCTTAAGCATCTCAGCGTGAATGTGCTTTATTCGACGTTCCATGGGATGACTCCTCTGTCGAACGCAAGGATCTGTCAGCTACGCTTGTGATCAGGGTTTCAGGTTGCCTTAAAGCACCATGAATTGCTGTGCAGAATTTGCGCCGAAAGAGCCCATTAAGCATGCTGACGGGTGCTTGGAGACGCTAGGAGAGGAGGATGCTTACTTTCCTATCCCTCAAAGGTGGAGATAGGGAGAGGGGCTCATATAGGGTTGCCAGGCGCCGATAGAGTGGCGAGTTCATATCGTGGAGCGTTTGTCATGAGACATATCTGGCCAGCGATTTTCCTGCCGCTTGTCACGGTGGCGTTTGCTGTCCCGGCGGGCGAGGTGGACGGTGAAGCAGTGCTTGGAGGGGCGCTCGGTGGTGCTACCGGTGCTGCGGTCGGCTCGGCGGTTGGCGGACGAGAGGGTGCTATTATCGGTGCCGGCGTTGGCGGCGCCCTAGGCGCGGCGGTTGGTAGTCATGATTCCGAACCGCAACAGAAGGTCGTGACGACAGAGGTGGTGCACGTACGGGAAGTTCATCACCGCCCGAAACGGCACGACAACGGTTTGCACCTGGGGCATTGGAAACATCGACACAAGCACAAGTAGCTTGGCGGGGATGGTGGAGGAGGGCGGTTACGCCCAGGATGTGAGGATGCCCATGAACCGTGGAATGGCAACAGGGGCTTCATGGAGGAGCCACCAGATAAAATAGCTCCAGACGCCGGCTGAGCCGAAGAGGAACGGCACGAGGAACCACCAGAACTTCGCGTCCGTAGAGATGGCTCTCATTGCTTGGGTATTGGCTTCGGTGTTCATAAGCGCATGATGCGGGAATGCGCTTGTCATGGCGGTGACGAAAGTCGCCACGAATGTGGGGAAATTACCGA
>JBAPTW010000096.1:0-4879 GCA_049282355.1 Gammaproteobacteria bacterium
CTGTTCAGTATACAGCTCCAAGGGGAGTTCAAAGTGAACGACAGAATGTCTGTCGGGTTCTCCCGACATTGATCGGGCGCGCCCCTCAGGATGTATCAGCGGGTGTGGTCTCGGATTTCGTGCATGCCGCCGCGCGCGCTAGCAGCAAGGCCCGTTCGCGCGCGTTGCGGGTGAGCGTCGCGGCGCGTTCGAACTCGGTGCGCGCCTCGTCGATCCGGTCGAGCCTGGCAAGCAGCGCGTCCTGGGCCGACTCGATGCGCCAGATCGCCCGATGGTCGCGGCGACATTTCGATCGGTCACGCCGTGCTCCCGGGCACCCCCGTCATGTGCAGCAGCTCCCAGATGTGGCCGTCCAGGTCCTGGAAACCGTGGCCGTACATGAAACCGTGGTCCTGCGGTTCGTTGTAGGTCGAGCCGCCGGCTGTGAGTGCCTCGCGCACCATGGCGTCGATCGCCTCGCGGCTCTCCAGCGTGATCGCCACCAGCACCTCGGTGGTCTTGTGCGCATCGCTCACGGGCAGCGGCGTGAAGCCGGCGAATTTTTCACGGGTCAGCAGCATCGCGAAGATGTTGTCGCCGATGATCATACAGGTGGCGGTCTCGTCGGTGAATTCGGTATTGAAGCTGAAACCGAGTCGGCTGAAAAAGGCGATGGACGCCTGCAGATCGGCGACCGGCAAATTGACGAAGATCTGTCTGGCCATGGTGGTCTCCTCAGTGATCATGGAAAAAAGCAAGCTGGCGCGCGGCTACATTGTCGAAAACTGTGCCGACATGCGACATGGTCCGAGATTCGGAGATGACTGTAGGCCTCAGACCGACGACGCGCATACCGCTTGCCCCCAGTTCACCCGTTATTGTCATCTTTTGCCCCAATCGTCTGAGCAACCAGTGGATGCGGCCGTGACGCTGTCGTGCCGCCGCTGCCGTAGGGGCGGGTGATGATTTCCAGCAGATGGCCGCTTGGATCGTCGAAGTAGACTCCGCGCCCACCGTCCCAGGTATTGATCGCGTCGCGCTCCCGGCGAGCCGGATCAGACCAGTAGGGAAGCCGCCGTTCCTGTATCCGCTCGAAGATGTCGTCGAACTCCGCTTCGGTGACAGGAAAGCGTAGTGCTGCGAGGTGATCTCCCCTTTGGACTCGACGAAGTCCAAAGACGTATCTCCGAATTGCACCGCCGCGAATGGACCGAGAAGAAATGGCGCTGGAAGATCGAAAAGCTCTGTCAGGAAAATCGCCGATGCCCTGTGATCGTGGGCGGCGACGATCGTGTGGTTCAGGTGAATGGTCATTGCTACAGTTCCTCCTATTCGTTCGGGCGCTAGTCAGCCGCACCTGAATTTTGCTGGCACACCCAGCAGCGCGAGGGCTTGCATGATCATGATCCGGCTCCCGGAACCGCGGAGCGCAATCCGATCCGACGCAGCGCCTCGCCGAGTGCTTGTGTGGGATTGGCAACGCCATCACGGGCGCGCCACGCTACGAATCCATCCGGCCGGATGAGAACCGCTCCGTCGTCTGCCACGCCGAGCGCATCAGGCCAATGCTCATCGGGATCTTCAAGATCGCGGCCGCGGTCGAACCGATAGCAGGACAAGTTGAGGTCAGTGTTCGCGGTGGCCCGGCTTGCCGCCTCGCACCAGCGGGCATCGGCGCCGGTCAGCAGCACGAAATCGCGGTCAAACAGATCAAGCGAAGACATCTCGCGGCCGTCGCGGCGGATCACGAAATGCGGGACGCGTGTGCCCGGTACGCCCGACAGCGCTTTGAACTTCACGAACACAGCGTCGGCCTCGCCCTCGGCAATCAGCGCACCGTCGCGGTAGCGTTGGCCAAAGACGACATCGTAGTCGTCGACCGGTGGCGGTGTCGGCGGCAGCTTGCCGCCGAGGTCCTTGAACCACTGCCGCAATCGGGCCAGCGCTTGGGCTTGGGTGTTGCTAGCGACGAACCGCCGTTCGCTGTCATAGCTGTTGAGCAGTGATGCATCGGCCTGTCCGCGGACGACCATTGCAAGCTTCCAGGCCAGGTTGTGCGCATCGTGGATGCCGGTGTTGCCTCCGAAGCCGCCGGTCGGTGGCATGACATGGGCCGCGTCGCCGACCAGAAAACAGCGGCTGCTGCAAAACCGGTCCGCGATATAGGCCGCCACTTCCCATGAGCGCCCGTCGATCAAATCGGCTTTGACGTCGCTGCGCCCGGCGCCCTTCGCAACCAGTTTGCGGCAACGCACGGCATCGAAATCCTCCGGGCTCTCGCCCTGCTCCGGTGAATACTGAAGCGCGAGCAGCCACCGGCCGCCTTCGCGCGGCGTGAAGGTCGCATTCAGATCGGTGACGAAGCAGGATGTGAAGCGCTTGCCGTTCAGGGTCGGAGGCAGGTCGGTATCGAAGATCAGATTTATCCAGTGTTGCAGGATACCGGGACCCGAGCGGCCAATATCCAGTTTCTCTCGGGTGTCGCCATTCACGCCGTCGGCCGCCACGAGATAGAACGCCGTAACGACCTCCTCCTCGCCTGTCGCAAGGTTCTTGATGCGCGCGCGTACCCCATCTGCGTCTTGCTCCAACGAAAGGAACTCGGTGCCAAAGCGGACATCGGCGCCGAGCCGACGCGCATGCGCCTGCAGTATCGGCTCCAGCACACAAGGTACGCCATGGTGGGCGAGCAGGGCGGCAAGCGTTAGGCCATTGAGCCCGCCGCCGATGATGAATACCGAAGTCGAATTGGTCATGACAGTGCTCTTTCTTCGCTAAATTGCGAACGAGCCGCGCCGCGATCCTTCAGCGGCCTGACGCCGCCACCTCGAGGGCGGCGATGTCGAACTTGACCATCTTCAACATCGCCTCGCCGAAGCGCTTGGCTTTGGCCGTATCGGGGTCCGCCATCAGTTCGAACGCACGGGTCGGCACGATCTGCCAGGAAAGCCCGTATTTGTCCTTGAGCCAGCCGCATGCTTCGGGCGTGCCGCCGTCGAGCAGAGCGTTCCAGTAACGGTCGATTTCATTCTGCGTGTCGCAATTGACGAGGGCGGTCCGAAACCGACGATCCCCAGGTTTTCGATCGACTTCTGGATGGGATAGGTGCCGGGCGGCTCGAGGAACGCGCCCCATCCCAGGCGGAATGTCAGAACATCCTCCACCGTGATTGAGCGCTTGGCGGGTACCGTGTCGTCGATCGGGCCGTCGAGGCGCCTTGAACGCTTGTTCTCGTCCGGTGGTGTTGAGCATGCCGCGCGGTGCTTAGCCAAAGGATTGCTGGGCGGCCTGCTGCACTTCTTCCGGCGTCACGCTGTGCATCCCCTCCGGTATGGGCTTCACTTGCGGCATGTTCATCGTTGTGTCTCCTCGTGGTAACGGCGCGAAATGAATGCTACCACCCTCTAGTCGAACGTAGCGGATCGAAATCGACAACGGACCTTGAATTTTAGCTGAGCGCCTTGTTCTGCCAGCGCTCGCAACATTCCTTAAGACAGCTTTTTAAGTAGGTTGCGGCCAACCCGCTCCGCCAGGAGCGCCGAGCTGGACCTTGCAGTGTACCTTTGCGTGTCAGTGGCGCTGCGTGAACAATAACTGCCTTTTTAGGCAAATCAAATTCGGCCGGGAGCAGTCGACAGACGATGGATTTCGAGGCGAAGGGCGTTCAGGTAGCAAGTAAAATGAGGCTGAAGTGGGTGTCTTGGCGGTTACCGGGAGCGATGGTAATTCGATCGTAGGCAACTGCGCCGATAGGGTGAGCGTGGTGTCGCCGAAGGACATTGTCGACTATACTTCGAGTACGGACCACGAGCGTCGCGCCACCTGCTGCTGGCTGACATGCCAGCCGAAACGACCCCTGCAGGTAAGCGATCTCGAATCCGAGCAGCTAACTCTCTGAGGTTATTTCTATGCCTAAGGCCAGCTCCTCAATAAATAATGAGGCCAGCTCCTCAATAAATAATGCTCTGCCGCAGAGTTACTATCTCTGCACTGGCGGCAATACCGATACATTACAGCAATGCATCCGCGACGCCCAGCGAGCCTCCCGAAGTCCTGATGCGACCCCGACGGAGCGGCATTTGCATCGCATCATTGCGAGTGCTGGATTGGAGTCTCTGCATCACATCAAGAGCCGC
Source organism: Gammaproteobacteria bacterium (assembly GCA_049282355.1). Lineage (GTDB taxonomy): Bacteria > Pseudomonadota > Gammaproteobacteria > HK1 > HK1 > JAGTVB01. Next base: position 4,116 of record JBAPTW010000096.1, read on the forward strand.
CAAACCGCCCCGGCGCAACGGGCTGAGCGGCTTGTGAATAACGCGATTCGCCAGCTGGAAGGCATTCAGATAGAAGCCGCGCCTTAGTCAAAACGGAGTGAGCCGTTACGCGTTGCCAGGGTGTAGAGCAAAGCCCCGCCCGATGCTTCAGTACCGGACGGGGGTGTCTTGCCTATGCGAGCGGCGAGCGCATAATTAGGCTTTGATCACCAAGCCGTCCCGGCAAACTACCTCGCTCTTGCGCATCCAAAGCTCTTCACAAACGCTAGAGATCGTCTTTACCTTTTCTTGACATCCTGTTCGGTAAGCTCAGGCAATGGTACGATGAGGAGCCACGCTAGGTGATGCAAAAGTGTTCGGCGGGATGGAGAAAAGCGCAAATCAAGGAGGAAATAAAGCGATAGCCTATCGGCGAGCCGCGCGGTTGCTACCGTTTTTGCTTTGGTGGCCGCGAGTCAACGGCGTTACCCTTCGCGCTGATTTGATGGCGGGGCTGACGGGAGCCGTTGTGGCCTTGCCCCAAGGGGTTGCCTTTGCCACCATTGCCGGGATGCCACCCGAGTACGGGCTCTATGCAGGTATGGTGCCGGCGATCATTGCCGCTCTGTTCGGTTCTTCCTGGCATCTCGTTTCGGGACCCACCACCGCCGCCTCCATCGTCTTGTTCTCGGCGCTGAGCGTGTTCGCGGAGCCCGGAAGCGCTCGCTATGTGGAGCTCGCGCTCACGCTCACCTTTCTAGTGGGGGTTATTCAGGTGTCGCTGG
>JBAPTW010000097.1:0-8766 GCA_049282355.1 Gammaproteobacteria bacterium
ACTCTGGCTCTTGGTTCATGCCGAGATTTGGTATCGAATGTTCATTGAAGGGGACAGCAAGGATATGTTGTTGGACCTGTTGCAAGGTGGCGCGCAGCGGGTTGCGCGCAAGGCGGTTTCGTCTGTTCGCCGGCCGGATCTGGTCACTTGAAAGCTTCCAACATGGCCTTTCCAAGATCCTGCCGTGATGGTCTAGGGGTATTCGCGTGGCACGCATGAGCGCGGCCCTGGGAAGAAGTTCAAGTCAACATGCCCTAGTTCTTTGAGTGAGGTGGGCACTGCACCGAGGAAAGGTTGTGCAACGAGATCTGCTAGCGATCGCGAGTGCTGAGCATGATGTGCTCATAATTGGCGCGGGCATGTTTGGGATCTGTGCTGCCTGGGACGCGGTCTTACGCGGTTTTTCCGTCGCCCTAGTCGACAAGGGTGACTATTGCTCGGGGACCTCTGCAAATTCTTTTCGGATTGTTCATGGAGGTATTCGGTACCTTCAGCACGGGGACATCGTGCGAGTCCGCTCGTCCTGTCGAGAACGTACGGCGTTGCTTCGCACAGCCCCCCATCTGGTGCAGCCATTGCCCATTGTCGTTCCTACTTATGGGCACGGAAAGAACAGCCGGTGGTTCTTGGCTGCGGGAGTATTGGCCTATGGTCTCCTGACACTGGATAGAAATTGGTCTATTCGGGACCCGGAGCGGCGCATACCCTGGGGTAGGCTGCTGAATCGGCGGGAGGTCCTTGATCTTTTTCCCGGCCTCGATTCAGATCAGTTGACAGGTGCCGTGGAGTTCTTTGATGGTCAAATGTATAACCCCACGCGCCTCGCAATCTCGGTTTTAAGGGCGGCCGTGGCTCGGGGTGCCAAAGCGGCGAATTATGTCAAGGCGAAGAAGTTCCTGCGGCGGGGCGATCGTATCGTTGGGGTCGAAGTTGAGGACACGCTATCGGGGGATGTTCTGGAAATACGGGCGAAAACCGTCTTGAATGCGGCCGGACCGTGGGCAGAAGATTTGTTGGCCCAGGGCTTACCGACACCCTTAGGAAGGCGAACCCCGTACTCCAGAGACGCTTGCTTTGTTCTGAAGCGTTCCCCGACCCATGGGCGTGCCCTGGCCCTGCAAAGCCAGACTAAGGATCCGGATGCGTTGCTGAGCCGTCAAGCACGGCACCTGTTTGTGGTGCCCTGGCGAGATCGGATCGTTGTCGGGGTTTGGCACAAGCCATACGACAGCGATCCAGATCGGGTTGACGTTTCGGTGAGTGAGCTCGAGGGCTACATCAAAGAATTGAACTGGGCATATCCAACGTTTCACTTGAACTACGAGGATGTTTCATTCTGGAATTGGGGGCTGCTTCCATTCGGCGAGAATGAATCGGATGCCAAAGACCTGAGCTACGGGAAGCGCTCAATACTCATTGACCACCAGCATGAGGACCATCTGGCCGGTTTAGTTAGTCTAATAGGTGTGCGCTATACCATGGCACGAGGGGATGCCGCACGAGCGGTTGACCTTCTTGCGGCCAAGCTCGGGCGCCGCGCACCGCGGCCGCCTACCCACCGACTTGCGGTTCACGGGGGCAATATCAACGACTTTCAGGCGTTTGTTAAGCAGGCAACGAAGTCCCACGGCGAGGCACTATCCCCTCACGTGATGCGTGCTCTTGCGCATAACTATGGATCAGAATATCAGCGGGTGCTGCGCTACACCCAGGGCAATGTCAAGCTGCTGGAGACAATTGGAAGCTCCACGGTGATCCAGGCGGAGGTGCCGCACGCCGTGCACGAGGAAGGGGCCGTCAAGCTCAGTGATGTCGTATTACGGCGCACTGACTTAGGGACTGGCGGATACCCCGGTGTGGAAGCGCTGTCAATCTGCGGCGCGCTGATGGCTAAGAACTTGGGGTGGGACGAAGCACAGCTCGAGCAAGAAATCGAAGAGGTTGCTCAAGTCTACAAGCGTTTCGGCCTTTCCACAATGACCGCTGAAGCCCGCCAATAAATCGAACACGGAAGGCAATTGGCTGGCCGATAGCATCATCTGCAGCCCCGTTGGCAACCGGTAGGTGCACCCCGCCAGCGTGCGGTGCTAATCCAACCAAAACGATGCGGATGAAGTGGTTGCTCTACGTGTCAAGCTCGCCAGAGGCGTGCTGTACTGTCTCGTTTAAACCGCTGCTATCGCGCCGCACCAACTCGTCGACAAAATTACCTGTAATGGCATCAGCATCGGGGGGTTGCTCGCAACTACGGCTGGCCTTTTTCTTAGCTATCTGCTTTTGTCTCTGGTTGCCCAATTTACTGGGACAGCTCAGGTCGCCCGTGGTACTCGTGTGGGTCCAGGCACATCCTGTGCATCAACTAAAGAGCCTACGCTGTTACAGCCAATTCTCCGCAGTTCTCAGCTTTAAAGGCAACTCGTAGGGCCTCCCAAGCCCTAGAGGCCGGAAATTCTCTTTTTGAACAGGGGCTCAATATATATGATTGTATATCTTAAGACCTTGATCGCAATGCCATTTGCGCTTGCTTTTATCTTTCCAAGTATCGCTCAAAGTGCTGAAGCGCCATATCCGGTCAGCGAACTTCGGCTTGATTTTGACTTTTCAACCCTGAGGACATACGGGAAAGGAAGCGACCAATGGCCGATGACGTGGGGGGATGATGGCAACTTATACGCTGCATGGGGTGACGGCCGGGGATGGGACAACAGCGGCGTCAAGTCCTACTTGGGAATTACCGCTCTCTCAGGAGATCCAGCTCGTCTATCTGGCAGTGATTTGTGGGAAGACAATCGGAAACAACCGAATAGGAAGCCAGTTGCTCTTGTGGCATATGATAATAAGCTATATTTGTTTTGGAATCCATCCGATCCTGAGAAATGGACTGATATCTACGGAGCTACCTCCCATGACGGGAAAGTATGGTCATTTGGTAGCTCTCCCGTCTTCAAAAAAAGAGAAGGTGCTATCCCATGCGGCATCGCCAACTTTGGTCGTGGATATACCGGCATACCTCATGAGCTAGACGCCCGCTATGTCTATGTTTACTTAGTCGATGGGCCGAAAGAAAATGGCGAGAATCTATACCTTGCTAGAGCAAGCCGGCAGCACATTTTCGAGAGATCGGCCTACGAGTACTTCTATGGTCTGACTCGTGACGACAAAGCAATGTGGACAAGAAACTGGTCCGATAAGAGAGCGGTATTTAGAGACCCAAATGGCAGAGAGTATCAATGTTTAGTGGACTACAGTCCAGGCATCAAGCGGTTCATGCTGGCTAAGGGACACGATAAAGGAGCACTCGGTGTTTTTGAGTCTCCAACTCCATGGGGGCCATGGAAAACCGTGTACTATGAACAATTTAAGGATGCCAACTGGAAATTCACCTATCAGTTTCCGCAGAAATGGATGAGTCCGGATGGGACCACCATGTGGCTGGGTTTTTCCGGATGGCCAGAATATGACAGCTTCAACGTCGTAAAAGCGACGCTGCGGGGCAAAAAGGCTTCTAAGCTCCCGACGCCTCCTACTGGGTTGCACTTAAAACGGCAATAGTCAGTGCCGATCGCAATGGGATCCATAGACGACGTGCATCTGTTGGTGATGAGTCCACCGTAAGCTGCCGGCATGAGGAGAAAAGGGGATCGCTTGGTGGAGCAAAAAAAATTAGAGTTTTGAATTGAGGCACGGGAGGGCTCGATCCGGTGTTTTTTCGGACAAGGCGCCTGTATTCCCTTCCAGGGTTAAACCAAGGCCGCCCCCACTCGGCATAGACGTCAACTAAGGCGATTGACTCGATGCGGTAAGGTCTGCTGCATGACCTCGACGCAGGGGCGCCAGCGACTGATGTTCTTGATCAATACACCGCCGATGTCAAGCGCCGGTTCTTGGTGGCGCAGTTTTTATACCCGCCGAGGGTGGCTCGACGCGGCGGATCCTATCCAGGCCGGTGCTTCGGTGCCGCGTCGTCCTACCCGCATTTCAAGCGCTGCGGCATAAAGACGCTTGAGCGGTACAACCGCTGCCGACGCTCCGAAGGCAGCTCTTGTCAGAGCCGTTCAAATGCGCTATCCGTGTTCAACATTGACCGTTTGATTGTGATCGGTCTCCGATTGCAAGACGCTGTGCGAAGGCTTGAATCTGCCATCCCTTCACATCGTAATTCAATCCCCTACGCTGCTTAAGTTGGCGCCCATGGGGCGCGCGGCGCTCACCAAATTGGAGCGATGCAAATGAAACGGCTGCGATTGATGCTCGGTATCGTACTGTTGGGGCTGCCCCTTTGGTTCGTTGATTGGTGCGACGCTATAGCGGTGGCGATGGGAACCGACCCAACGCTGATCTGCTTTGCTGTGTTGATTCTGAGCATAAACATGCCGCTGTCGAGTGGCAAGTGGCTGCTGCTACTTCGGGTTGTGCAAGTTCGAGCGAGTTTCTTGGACGCACTAAGGGCTTACTGGATCGGGGCCTTTTTCAGCAATTATCTGCCATCCAACATGGGTGGTGACATCGTAAGATTCTTCGTTTTGCGTTGTGAAGGGCGCCGTGCCGAAGCGGCCTCGAGCATTGTCATCGAACGCCTCACGGGTCTCTTCGTATTGCTGCTCCTGGCGCTGGTGGCACTGATTATGCGGCCCCAGTACTTCGATACGATGGGGATTGGCCTTGTTCTTTGGCTGCTGACGCTAGGAAGCCTAGGCGCGATACTCGCGGTCTTTTTTCTCGAGCGACCGCTACGGCGTTTGTTGGCCAAGGCAAGCCTCAACTGGCGTGGCCTCACAGGAAAGCTCGTGCGGGTGGTTGACAAGATGGCCCAAGCCTTAGCGGAATACCGCAAGCAACCTCGGGCGATACTGGTCGCCTTGTCACTGTCACTGCCGTTCTACGGCATCCTGATTGTGTTTCAGTACTTAGTGCTGGAGGCGGTTGGCACCGAATTGTCGTTGCTCGAGGTGAGCTTCATTGCCCCGATGATTCCGCTCATCTCCGTCATACCGGTGTCCGTGAATGGACTCGGTATGGCCGAGGGGGCTTTCGTCCTGTTCTACGTTCAGGCCGGAGTGCCCCTGGAAGCCGCGGTGGCGGCGGCTTTACTCAGGCGCGTTCTTGCGCTGATTGTCTCGCTGGCTGGAGGGCTATTTTGGATCGGCTTACCCCGCCAAATCCGTTACAGGAGAGCGGCCCCAAGCGAGCTATCGTGATGGAACACGGCCCCGTTGGTCCAGGAACGCCTGGGACCAATACTCCAGTAGCAGCAAAGACCAAAGCCGGTAAACATGTTCTGTTGAATACACCCCAGAGGCCGGACGCTGGCGCAGATGCCTAACCGATTCGGCCTCAAAAAGGCCGCGGGCAACAACCTCTTCCATGGGTAGCACGTCCTCGATCAAGTCGTCCAAAAAGTCACAAAAGTCCCGATCATGCCGCAATCGCAGGAATCCTTTCTTGTGCCGACGAATTTCATCCGGCAATAATCCTTGGGCGGCCTCTCGAAGTATGTATTTCCTTTGCTGTCCCTTAATTTTTAGGGATGACGGTATCTCGAACGCACACTCCACCACCGATAGGTCATAGAACAAGGCATTCGAAGCGATGCCAGCACTGCTATTCAGGCGCTGGATGCAAGCGAGCGCGTTGCCACCGTTGCGCAGGGTCTGGAACATGAACTCGTTGAGCCCTTCTCGACCGTTGGGCCGCTCTCTGGGCGGTGGACCTTGATTCGGCACGTCTCGCAGCCGAGCCTGTGGAACTAAGCCGCTACGAAAATATCCATGCACGAGAAGCCGACCGCCCATAGAAACGGGAACACGACCGGATTGGGTGTAGTCAAAAAACTCCCAAAGGGCGGTCTTAAAAACCGGCAATGTCGTGGCTGCTTTGACAATGAGATGTCGCGGCATTCCACCGAACAGGTTATCGCTGAGATAACCGCCGAAGAGAATCGGTACCCATTTCGAGGCCGTGTCTGCCGTTAAGTAATAGTAAAGGAGCTCATCACGCCCGATGGGGTCCTCCATGAACCAGACAAACTTTGGCAACAGCTCCGGTAGTTGTTCGGTCGAAACCTGTATCTCGTGATGGGTGGTATCGAAGCGACGAGCTACCTTCGCGGCGTCGGCCATCTCAGGATCGTCTGGGCCAAAACCGGCGGTGAAGGTGTGTAACTCCTTGTTCGGGGCAACGCTACGCACTGCTGCCACCGTCAAGGCCGAGTCTATGCCAGTGCTCAGAGCCACGCCTAGCCGGTTGTAGCGCTCGGTCTGCCGTGATGCAGCCGTGATCAGCGACTTGCGCAAGCACGACGCGTGTTGGGCTTCAGGGCGCGCTTGTACGTTTACCCGCAGTTGGCGGTAATCGCCGCGCCGGGCGCCCTCTGGGCCGAGTTCGTACCAGTGTCCGGGAGGAAGGGGTCGGATATCACGCAGGCAGGAGCGATCCAGGGGCATGTATTTCGTCCGCTGCAGGTGCGCGATGGCCTCCGTGTCCGGTAACGCGGGCACTTCCTCAATGGCCAGCAGCGCCTTGTATTCGCTAGCGAACAAGGTCCGCTGCTTCAGTCGCGTCAGGTACAGTGAGCGAATACCGAGGGGATCGCGCACCAGAACCGCCGTGCGGGTATTCGGGTCCCAGAAGGCTGCAGCAAATTGGCCGCGAATTCGCCAGAATCCTTCGTGGCCAAGCCTTCGATAGACCGCGAGCAGCAACGCCGCGTCGCTGCAACTCCCAGGTAGGCTAAGCACCTCTGCCAGCTCACGGCCATTGTCGATGAAGCCGTCAAGGACCACTGGGAGCGTTGTTGAGATTGACTGTGTTGCGATCTCTTTGCTTTGTACTTCGCCGAACCAGACCTCGGGGCTCGCAGCAAAGACACTCGATGCCTGTCCAAGGTGTCGTAAGCGCTCAGCCATTCGCTGGAGTTCTTCCGACTCGGCATAACCGACGATACCAAAGATGGCGCCCATGATTCTGTTCGTTCCAAGTTGTTGCGATCCTGATGGATAGGCCTTGGGTTGTCCTAGGCTTGAACTGTGGAGGCTTTCAGATCACAGTAGGCGCTGTCGAGTATCACCAGTTTCACACTTTATTGTCGTGGAATCCGGGGTAGCTTGTGGTGATGAGTGCCAAGGCAGGCTCAGTCATCGTGACGGCAAATTGATTCCAGCCGCTATTTTGGCCATCATTCCCGCGAAAACGCAAACCCAGATGTCTTAGGGTGCTGATTTTCTCACAGTGATCATTTATGATTTCTGCTTCCAGCTTCCCCGCCAGAATGACAGTATTGTTTGTCTGGCTCAAGAGTTTATGGATTATTCGTCAGAAGAAAAATTTACCCTGCAGCATTCGCGCAAGGGCTTGACCGGGGAGCAGAGCATGGCGCCAATAGACCCGATCAGCGAGGCGCAAAAAGCTGTTGCCGTTAGAAATAGAGCCGCGGATCTATTTCACGGCTCGGTGCGCGCTAACCTCCCGGCTTCGGTCGCTTCTGATGGCTTAGCCACCCGCCAACGGAGCAGGCGGGCCGGCACGCCCCCAACCACGGCGCCGCTCGGCACTGGCTTGGTCACCAGCGCGCCAGCGCCGATGACCGCGTGGGAACCGACGGTGATGCCACCAAGTATCATGGCGCCGGTTCCGATCCAGACGTCATCCTCGATCTGGATGCGTCCCTTGGAGTAAGGTCCGAGATCGACCATCATCGTCGCCATGTCGTCGATCGGATAGGCCCCGGCGCTAAGAGTGCAGTGGCCTCCAACTAATACTCCCCTCCCAAGCTCCACACCCGATAAGGATGTGATACTGGAATTCGAACCGATGATCGAGCGTGCCCCAATTTTTATCGGACCGGCTTTGCATTTGAGTTCGCAATTCCTGTTGATGATGACGTGATTTCCCAACTCGATACCCTCGGTTGCATCCCCGCGTGCATCGAGCAGCGCGAAGTCATCGATGGTCACATTGTCTCCGATGCGGATGTGCCGAGGATGACGTAGCGTAACACTTCGGCCCATGATCAAACGACTGCCACAACCGGCAAGCAGCCACGGATACAGCTTCTTTCGAAGCAATAAGCCTAAGGCACCTGGGATCAGCGCGATGGTACAGGTCAACGACTCGTAGAGCACGAAGTGCCAGGCACCGGTAGAGTCTCCCACCGTCACTTCTCGATACGCACGTAGTGCCGATCTTTTCGGGTTGTGGAGATAGCTACGTATCGTCTGGTATTTCTTCATCGAACACTCCGTCGGACCGTTTGGAACAACCTCGGCTGCTTACCGTCTCAGTACTTGCTAGAAGGTTCGGTCATGAAAAGGTTTCATCGCAGCCTTGAATTAATGAACTTACTAGCCTCTACCGGCCTCCCAAATCGAAGACCTGAGCGGCGAGTTACTGAGCCGCACGGTCTATCAAAAAGGATTTCACTGTCCAGAAAGGCGATGCGAAAGCTTGAAGCCAGACTGGAACGCGACTCTCTTTGACCCAAATGGGACATCCTGATTCGGCCTGCACGATAGGGAAGCTTCTGTTCCGAAATGGCTTTAATCGATGAGATTCCTACTTCAATAAAAACAGTATGCTCCACATCGATAGCGTTCGTAAACGCGTCAGTTCGCACATCTTGCCAAACTCCGCTTGCGGACAAAAAAGATTTTCGGAGCTATCTGGCGCGCCGTTCCAGGCACGATTGGTCGAATCCAACTCCCAGTCTGGCGGCAGGAAATCTTTCATTACCCGGCCGTTTCAGTCTGTCCCCCTGTACGTCCCCCCCTT
>JBAPTW010000098.1:0-2306 GCA_049282355.1 Gammaproteobacteria bacterium
TATGCTGGGGCTAAGAAGCTGTTTTAAAAATGTCGCGAGCGCCGCCAGAGCAAGGCGCACAGTGGCGACAAAATCGTCGGGAACGATTTTGAACAGCGGCGCGCTGGCCCCGAAGGGGCGAGCCCCAGGGAGGGGGCGAGTAACAACCGGAGTGTACAAGGGAGTACATGAGGATTTCGAGCCGCCGCGCAACGCAGCTCAGGCAAGCGCAGTAGTTTTTAAAACAGCTTCTAAGCTGCCTTATACCTCGGCACGTCGATCTCTTTAGCTCGCTTAGCGGCCTGCGCAATGTCAAAGGCATGCTGCATTCGTAGCAGATGCTCATACCGCGGACCGAAGGCCTTCTCGATACGGATCGCCATAGCATTTCCGGCCCAATCTCGCTTGCAGTCGGGCAAATATTCTTCATACTCATAAGAAAGCGTGTGTGAAGTGATCTACTGACAGTGTCAGAGTACTCATATCAACGCCAAGCGGCAGGTGCCTGAAGCGGAGCCGGTGCGCCATGCTTAGAGTAGGGGAGTTTTCAGGGAGGATGGCAGACCCAATAACTAAGCTGCCGTCACATCCCCTTTGCCCGATCCCTCTTTTCCGCACAACCTCTCGCCGGCAGAACAGTGTCCCAAGCCCGGATTACCTTCGCCAACCCCGGAGAGCGTTTCGCATGAAGAAAGTCACCACATTCCTCTTCCTGACGACGGTTATTGCGTCTTCCTCTGCTGTGGCGGACCCGTTCTTATCACTGTTTAATCCCGTTGGGCTTGAGGTGGTTTCCGACAACAATATTCTCATCGCCCATGATAATGTCACCGCTTCCGTGGTGAGCAAGTTCACTCCGAATTCCGAATTGCTGGGCAGTAGCGTCATTGAAGGCGTAACAGGCATCAATACGATAGGATTTCTTGCCGAGATTCCATCCACCGGCCAGATCCTAGATATGTTACCTGACGGCAGACTGCTCCTTCTTGACCCGATAAGCGGAGATACTGGACTTGTCTTGGCCATGCAATCCATCCCGGTTGACGCCAGTGCCATCGTCGATATTGCCAGCGGGACGATTGACGCCTTCGAGGGGTTAATTCAGACACAGTTTTCCTCTTTCGGTGACATCGCCGTCTTCGAAACCGACAACTTGCTGGATGTTTTCGTCACGGCCCTGTCTCAAGCCCAGACATTCCCCTTTGTCGTAAGGCTGAGATTTGTCGATGGAAACTTCCAGGAAGCCAAGGTGTTGATGTCTTCGAGAGCTGAGGCATCATCCGGCGCTAGCCAGGGCGTGCGATTGACGAGAGGCATTGCGGTCAATGCGGCCGGCCAGGTGCTTACGACGCTCCCATGGACAACCGGGCCAGGCATCCTGTTTGATGCTCTTGTCACCTTTAATGGTGATATCGAGCCGGCAGACGGCATCTCAGAAAACGAGTTTTATATCGTCTTTGATGAACCCGACATCTACAGCTCTGGCATGACGACGGATAGCCAAGGAAACTTTTACGTCGCAACCAATACCGTCGGATCAGCGGCATTGGGGATCCCCGGTGCCAGCTTACTCGCGGTTATCGACCCAAACATTACCACCTTCCTCGGAACCTTCACCGAGAATCGGCTCGCCGTATCCGCTCGCGATGTCAGCGTTGATAATGCACGGCAGTTCGCATACGTTTCTTTGGAAGATGTGGTTGTGAGATATCCCCTCTCAGGACTGATTCAGTAGCAAATCAGATCCATGCGATGCGAGAGAGCCACGTTTCGCGGTCGCCCGCGGCCTTTGCTGGCGGCAGCTAGCGAGTGAGGTGGTGGTAGATGGCGGGCAGCGCCGCCGGCAGCTTACCGATGCGACCGACGATGGCGAAGGCGCCGCGACCAAACAGGTACGGAAAATACTCGCGCGCCTTGCTGTCGACGGTGATGCCAAAGACCGCCAAGCCAGAGCTTCTCGCTTCACGGATTGCGCGGCGGGTGTCTTCCACGCCGTAGCGGCCTTCGTAATGGTCCATGTCGTTGGGTTTTCCGTCCGTGAGCAGTAGCAGTAGCCGGTGACGATTGGGCCGTTCGCTCAGTCGGCCGGCGACGTGGCGCAGCGCGGCGCCGATGCGCGTGTAATGATCGGGGGAGACGCCGCGCTGGAGCACCTCACCCCACAATGGCACCGGTAGAAACGACCGATAACCGCGCGGCGCCTTGAGTAGCAGCTCTTCCCTCGCGGCATCGACGATGGCGTGCAGGGCTTGGCCGGCCGTACTGCCTATCGGCGCGTCGGCACCGAGGAGATGGAGGATGGCATCCTCCACGGCGGCCTCCCACCC
>JBAPTW010000099.1:0-23576 GCA_049282355.1 Gammaproteobacteria bacterium
GAACAAATTGCAGGGTGGTTACTTTACACTTCACTCGCTGTGGTAATGGCCTCAGAAGCCGCAGATATGTGGTGTCTATGTTTCTTGCCGCTCTTCCAAAGTGTAAGGCAGGTTTGACCAGTCCCCAGCAGCCCATCGTCTGGCCTCAAAGGACGCCGTGAATACATCCGTATAGGCTTGAGTCCGGCATCCCTGCCGGACACACCCTTGTGGCAAAACAAGGGGCTGCCGCCTGACCGAACGGATATTGCCGAAAAGATGACCCTGGCCGAAAATTCGCTGCCAAAAAAGCAAACCGGGCAGGTTAGTGTGTGCGCTGACGGTGCCACTGGTAGATGAGCCCCCCCGCCAGCAGGGTGAGGAGACTAAACAAGGCCTCCCAGCCGCGGCTCACCAGCGTGTAGCTGAGGATCCAAAAAGAGATGGTGAGGTAGGCCAGGGGTAACAGCGGGTAGGCAAAGCTGACGGCTTTTAATTTTAGCCAGCCAGGGCGGCGACGAAACAGCAACAGGCTCGCGACGGCTAGCGCTGAGAATAGGACGAGCGTAAAGCCAATATAATAGATAAGGCTTTCGAAGGTACCGGTGAGGATAAGCGCGCAGCAACAGACGCCCTGCAAAACAATGGCGACCCATGGCGTTTGCCAACGGGGGTGCACCCGTGCCGCTGCCCGCAGGAATGCCCCATCCTTAGCCATCGCATAGTACACGCGGGGCCCAATCATGACCATGGCATTGACGGTAGCCAGTAACGACACGGCCATGAGTATGCTGAAGGTAGCGGCAATACCGCCGCCAAAAAGCGCATCGGCCGCTTGGGCGCCGATGCCTATGACTCCCTTCATCTCTGCCAAAGGCAGGGCGTATAGAAACAAAATATTGAGCGTGAGATAGATCGCCGCAACCAACAAGGTGCCAAAGAAAAGGCTTCGTGGAAGCGTGCGCTGCGGCGTTTTTAGCTCGTCGCCGACGTACGTTGCGGCATTCCAGCCGCTGTAGGCAAAAGTGATAAAGATGAGGCTGATGGCAAATTGATCGAACAGATCATGGGGAGAGCTGCGTTCCGTCACTTGGCCAAAATGATCCCAGCTGCCTTCGCCAAAGGTAAAGCCGCTGATGATAAACAAAGCGATGACGATGACTTTGAAGCCCGTCAACCAGTTCTGCAGCCCCGCTGCCCGGCCCACTCCCCATAGGTTCCATAGGGTGAGCAAAACGACGATCAGGCAAGCGATGGCCGTGGCCGGCTCAATATGGAGTCCGAAGCCATTCGGATTCGACAGTTGCAACATTGGAACAACGTGACCCAAATAGGCAACGGCCGCCATGGCAGCGACGGCGATAGGTGCCGAAAAACCCGCAAAAAAACTAACCCAGCCGTCGACGAAGCCCCAGGCCGGTCCCCAAGCTTGCGAAAGATAAACGTACTCGCCTCCAGAACGAGGGAAATTAATGCCGAGCTCGGCGTAACAAACGGCGCCGGTCAAGACCAACAGCGCGCCGAAAGGCCAGATGGCCAGAACCAGCAGGGGAGAGCCTAAATCGGCAGCGAGGAAGCCGGTGGTGGTGAATATTCCGGTACCAACCATATTGGACACCACCAGGCAGCTTGCGCTGAATACGCCCAAGCGTCGTGCCAAGTAGGGCGTTGCGGTATCACCGGTCATCTAAGAGCTTGTGAATAAACGGCCTACGCCTCCCGAGAGCGTTGGGCGGTGCTCGCTCCTCGCCTATCTAGCTGGATAGGTCTTGCGGCTTCGCGCCGTGCGCCTTGCTCTCAGGCCGCTTGCTACGGTCTTTTCTCAAGCTCTGATAAAGCCAGCGCGGCGCGATAGAAAGTCAGGCAGTCAAACGTATCGAAAAACGGCTGTCATGGGGCCGCCCGCGGGAATATCGGGAGGTTCTCCGCCGAAGAGCAAGCCCCCAGTCCGATAGACCCACCTGGCCGCCTGCGCACAGAGATCGATGTCGCCCGCTAATGGGTCTTGTCGCACTTCTAGGGCGCGAGTCGAGGGATCGAAGGAGCCGAATACGTCGGTAGACAGACTGAGGAATAAGATTTTTACTCGACCATCGAGTGCCGCTGACAGAATGGTTTGGATCTCCTGGGTGGTCTTGCCGCTGCCTCGCAGCGCCTGGTATTCCTCGAGCGCTTTGCGTCGTGGGCTGGAAAACAGGGATTCCACGATGGGCCATGCTTGGGCATGAAGCTCCTCGGCGCTAAGCTGGTCGGGGTTACCGGTAATGCCTAATGGCAGAATATGACGGTAACTGCTGGCTTCCCGGAAGATTGGGAGTAGATAGTCGACTGCTGCTACCACGAGCGGATGAGAGAGATCCTTATAGAGCGGCCTCAAAACGCGGTCGATATGCAGAAAATAATTGCGGTATAGGGCTTTCTGACCCTCGTCTCCCTGCCACAATCGCTGTGGCGCACGGTTTGGCTCGCGACCTCCGAGCTTGAGTGCTTCCGCCATGTTTGCCGGCAGCTCACTGATGCGGATCTCGCTGACATGATGACGCGTGCCCTCGAAAAGGCGCACTTCGTTGCCGCTGATCGCCATGATGTAGAAGATTTCACTTTCGCTCAGAAGCGGCAGCAGCGGTTTGAGGAGGAATCGATCCCCGACCGTGAGAGTGGGCGATGGTGATATCGGCAGCCGAAACACGGCATGGGGGCCAGGGCTGCAGAAAATCGCCAGGCCGTCGCTCAAATAGGGCCAAAACGCCTCGTCCTCAAGAAGCTGATCCACGGGGAACAAGATCGACTCCGCATCCGGGCGACGGATATCGCGCGCCAACAACTTGCTGAAGGCCTCTGCCCGAAAGTTCTTGAGGCGGATTCGATCCTTGTCCGAGTGCAATGTTACGGGATGGGTCGGCAGATACATGGAAACGCAGGGATCTGCCTTGGTGTCGAGCAAGAGGTCAATGTCATTGGGGAAAATGCGGTCGGTGTGATGCATCGCAGCCTCCGAGCTTTCGATCAGGGATTAGCGGTGGGCGCCGTGTTGAGGCTCTCATGATGCCCCATCCTCGCTCCGACGCAAACCGGCAGTATAATCTCCTTGCCTCGGGTCGTGCATGCGCCATGGCAATGCCGTCAGAACCGCGATGCCCTGACGAAGGGTGGAACTGGAGGAGGTAATATGATCCGCGTTAACTACGATGCCACCGCTGACCCCGGATTACGCCATTTAGGAGCGGCGCTATGGCGCAAAAAGTTTCGGCAAGTGGCTTGTTATGGCGTGGGCTGTGAGAAAAGACGAATCGGGAGGTTTACCGGTCGTGACGCTGCTTGAGCAGTTTGATATCCAAAAACCGGCCTTAAGAATAGCCACCATTTTTTTCTTGTTCGGCATGGTCTGGATGGGTATCTCCGATAGAGCATTGGCCTTACTCAGTGGCGATCCGACGGTGACTGAGTCAGCCCAGGCCTATATGTCTTTGCAGACGTATAAGGGATGGCTGTTCGTGGTGTTTACGACGGTGCTTATCTACTGGCTCAGTTGGCGGCAAATCAAGCAGCACTTGCAAATAGAAAGCGAGTTGCGCGAGAGTCGCAGGCGCTATAGCGCCCTGTTTCAAGCGGCGCCGGTTTCCATTTGGGAAGAAGACTTCTCTGCCTATCATTCTGCCCTCCAGTCCCTGCGCAAGGCCGGCGTGACGGATATTCGCCGCCACATGGGAGAGAACCCGGCGTTTCTCGAGGAAGCGGCGCGCATGGTGAGGATATTGGATGTCAATCAAGCGACGCTGCAATTATTTGGTGCGCGGGATAGGATGCAGCTATTGGGCGGATTGGACAGGATCCTCACCCCTGAAGCCATGGAGGTTTTTCGCGAGGAGTTGGTGAGCGTCGCTGAGGGGCAAACGTTTTTTCAGAGCGAGGTCAAGTGCAACACGCTTCAGGGAACGCCGGTAGACGTTATCCTATCGGTGCGGCTGTCACCGGAAGTGTCCGAGTCGCATTATGCGGTCATGACCATGGTGAACATCACTTATCGCAAGCAAACCGAGGAAGCGTTGCGGGCCAGTGAGGGCAGGTGGCGGGCTATTTTTGAAACCGCCGCAGAGGCCATCATCGTGACGGACGAGGCCGGTAAAGTGGCCTCCTTCAATGGTGCCGCCGAACGGACGTTCGGTTACACAGCGGATGAAATGCTGGGCGAAGAGGCCCATCGACTGACGCTGGCCCCGACGGAGCAGTGTGATAGCACGCTCGCCAATTGCCTTTGTTATCCGCAGACTGCCGTTCATGGCGTGGTGCGTGAGGGGGTAGGGCGGCGCAAAGATGGCACCACGGTGCCGGTTGCGGTGGCAGCTAGCCAATTCGTTATCGGGGAGCGGAGATTCTTTGCCAGCATCCTCAGTGATATCACCGATCGGAAACGCGCCGAACAAGCGTTGCGCGAGAGCGAACGCCGACTGGCGACGCTGTTGAGCAATCTGCCCGGGATGGCCTACCGGCGACTCCCCGACGAGCAGTGGGCGACGCTATTCGTGAGCAGAGGGGCCAGACAACTTACCGGATACAAGGCCGACGAATTGATGTCTCGTCACGTCCACTATATGGATTTGATTCAGCCCGATGACCGTGCACGTGTCCGGCTGGCAGTGCGAGAGGCGGTCTCGCGTCGACAGTGCTATCAACTCGAGTATCGCATCAGGGGCCGCGATGGGCGTGAACGTTGGGTTTGGGAGCAGGGCGAAGGGGTATTCGATTTCAACGGTGCGCCGCTGGCGGTCGAGGGCTTCATCACCGATATCACGGATCGCAAGCAGGCAGAAGAACAAGCCAGGCAGCATCGCGCTCAACTTGCTCACCTCGACCGGGTGAATACCATGGGAACGATGGCCGCCGGTATCGCCCACGAGATTAGCCAGCCGCTGACAGCCATTAACGCCTATGCCCAGGCAGTTAAGCGCCGAATTATCGCCGGTACCGCCGACACGGCCAAGCTGCTTGATCTCGTCGGGAAAATCACTGCCGCCGCCGAACGCGCGGGTGCAGTGATGACCAAACTGCGCTCACTGCTTAAGCAGGGGAACACCCATCATGAGCGGTTGGATGTCAACGAGCTCGTTCGCGGTGTCATCGATCTGGTCAAGGTAGATAGCCGTTTCCTTCATTTCAAAATCGATCTGGGGCTGACACCTGTCGCACCGAAAGCGATGGGCGATACGGTTCAGATTCAGCAGGTAGTCCTCAATCTCATTCGCAACGCCATGGATGCCATGGAAGCCGTCCCCTCTGCCGACAAGATCATCACCGTGAGCACCTTTCAAGAAGGGGAAGCCGAAGTGGGGATTGCTATCGGGGACCGAGGGCTCGGGATGTCCGACGAGGTCGCCGCTCGCCTATTCACGCCGTTTTTTACCACCAAGGAATCGGGACTCGGGATGGGGCTGCCCATCAGTCAATCCATTATCGAATCACACGGTGGAAAGCTTTGGTATACTCGCAACAAGGATCGCGGGATGACCTTCCATTTTTCATTGCCCGTTGAGCCTGTTGATCAGAGAGACGTTCGTGCTGCAACCGCCTGAGCCGACGATCTTTATCGTGGACGATGATGAAGACGTTCGCGAGGCGCTGAGCGAGTTGCTAGAGTCGGTGGGTCTGAAGGCAGAGGTTTTCGCTTGCGCCCAGGCTTTTCTCGACCGCTACGATCCCGAGCGCCCCGGTTGCCTGGTACTCGATATTCAGATGCCCGGAATGAGTGGCCTGGCGCTGCAACAGGAGCTAAAGCAGCAGGGATCGAATCTGCCCGTCGTGATGATTACCGCTTACGGCGACGTCCCCACAGCGGTGCAGGCGATAAAGGATGGGGCGCTTGAATTTCTGCAAAAACCTTTTCGAGACGAAGAATTCCTGGATTACGTGCGGGGCGCACTGGACCGTGATGCGGCCGGACGCCGATCCGAGGCGGTGCGAAAAGACATCCTCGCGCGGCTGGCGCGTTTAACCCCGCGAGAACGAGACGTTTTGGAGCAGTTGGTCAGGGGTGGGGCTAACAAGGCGATCGCCAAGGAACTAGGAATCGGTGAGAGGACTGTTGAGACGCACCGTTCCAGCATTATGGAGAAGTTGGAGGCAAGGTCGCTCGCCGGACTCATCAATACCGTTTTGCCCTATCTAAATCAGGGAAAGCTACAGCGCGACTAGAAGCTGTTTTAGATTAGAGATGACTGCGCTTGTCCGAGCGGCGTTGCGCGCCGGCTAATCAGTGGGCGCCGCTTGGCGGTGGACAGGATGCGGTCAGATTACGGCTGTCAAGGCGTGCTCGATGATGTCATACGCGCGCCGCAGTTCCGATTCGCTGATGCAGTAAGGCGGCAGCAGATACAGAACATTTCCCAACGGCCGCAACAGCAGCCCCTGGGCATGAAAGTAGTCCTTGAGCTTGGCGCCGACGGGAGACGTGTAGCCTTCTTTTTCCGCAACGATGTCCATTGCCGCAATGGTTCCGGTGAGGCGCAGTCGGCGAAGCTTCGGATGGAGAGCGAACCTGGTGAGAGCGTCGCGATGTACGGCTTCGATCAGCGAGAGCTTGGCAAGGGTGTTTTCCTCATCGAAAACCTGCAGTGACGCCAGCGCGGCCGCGCAACCCAGCGGATTTGCCGTGAATGAATGACCGTGAGTAAAGGCCCGATCGAACGTCTCACCCAAGAAAGCTTGGTAAATTTCATTTCGGCAAACCGTCACCGCCAGAGGCAAGAAACCGGCGGTAAGACCCTTCGATAGACAGATGATATCCGGCGTGACCTGTACCTTTTGGCAAGCGAATAGCTCGCCGGTGCGGCCAAAACCGGTCATGACCTCATCGAAAATCAGCAGAACGTTTGCCTGCTCGAGTCGGCTCCTCAGCGCCTGCAGAAAGCTCGGCCGGCACATGCGCATACCGGCAGCACCCTGCACGAGCGGCTCAACGATAAGGGCGGCGGTTTCGTGGCCGTGCCGCTCGAGGTACGCATCGAGCGTTCTCAAGGCAGCTCGTTCCTTGTCCTCGACTTGGTCGTCGCCCTGCCAGGTCGCAGGATAGGGGAGAGGATCCACCGAAAAGAGCATGGCTTCGAAGGCATCGAAAAAACCCGAGCTGCGCCCGGCCGACATGGCTCCCACGGTATCCCCGTGGTAACCGCCCTCAAACGCGAGAAACCGCCGCCTTTCCTCGCCCTGATTGCGCCAGAATTGCAGCGCCATTTTCATCGCGACCTCCACCGAAGTGGAACCATCGTCGGAGAAGAACACGCGCTCAAGCCCGGCGGGGAGACGGCGTGTCAGCTCGGTCGCTAGCCGTGCTGCGGGAGCGTGGGTGAAGCCGGCGAATATCACCTGCTCGAGCGTTCTCGCCTGCTCGGCAATCGCTTGCGCGATGCGCGGGTGAGCGTGACCGTGAATGTTCACCCACCAAGAAGAGATAAGGTCGAGGAACTCCTTGCCGTTGGCTCCGATCAACCGGCTGCCCTTGGCCGCCACGATCTCGATCGGGGCGGGAGCAGTTTGCTCTTGAGTAAACGGATGCCAAACATGGGCCCGATCGAGATCAACAACACTAGGCACGGGTAGCTTCGCTCGCCTTGCTAGTGATTGACTAAGTTGGCCATAAGTCGGGTCTCAGTGCAGGATCTCGCGCTTCAGATCGGTGAAAACCGCAGGGTTCTAATCCCGTCTCGGCAGGACAGAGTACCTGTAGTAGTTCCACAGTGGATCGGGCGAGAAATAAATAGCTTGGCGGAATCCAGCTCCGGCGCGTCGCGGTGTTTCCTTGCGAATCGAATCAAAGCTTCAGCACTACCTTTCGAGATTCAAAGCAACCCGGCATCTGTTTTCTCATCAGGCATCACAAGATGTCACTTGAGCTCAACTTTGACACTCTGAATCTTACCGTCGAATGCAAAGGGCCGCCTATCATAGTAACTCAGCGAGACCGGCGAGCCCAGGTCCACGCCGACGTCGAAGGTTTCAGTGGCGGTAAAGGCTGCCGGCACAGTACGCTTGACCGTGGTGCGCGCGACTTCCTGACCATCTACGCTCATGACGACCTCGGCGGGAGCCGCGGGCTTGTCGATGGTTGTGTCCACCTCGATAAGGTGCTTGCCGGAGGCGAGTTTGTCCTTAGTTCGTACCGAGTAGTTTTCGATGATCATCATGTTGTACTCGTACACCAGGTGGCCCTTGTCCAGGTAGAGCGTAAGCCCCCCGCTGGCACCACCTACTGCGTACAGCACGCCGCTGGCGTTTTCATCCAACTCGGCAGCAATGCTGACGTGGGTGCTCTGTCGTCCAACGCCCGGCGCCGAAAATTCTGGCATTCTTCGGGTGCTTTGGCTGAACGTCCAACTTTTGTAGTGGGTTTTGATCCGGTCCTCGGGGTGAAGCCGGAGCCAGTTGCCTGCGCCGATCGGAAAGTCCTTGTTGTCCTCAGCCAGCGTGAGGAAGCGCTTCTTCAGCTGCTCAAGCTTTGCTGGGTGTTTGGCTGCTAGGTCCGTCGCTTGCGAAAAGTCGCTGCGCAGATCGTAAAGCTCCCATTCATCCTTGGCGGAATCCCAATTCTGGATTCTCTTTACGGATCCGGGGGTATCCCAGGGAATAAACGGCCCGAAGGTCCCCGCGAACCAGCCGTCATCGTAAATGGCGCGGCTGCCGTTGTTGTCGAAGAACTGCGTCTTTTTTTGCGTCTCGGCGGTCGGGTTGTCGAAGGTGTAGGCTAGGCTCACACCATCCATCGGCATCTGCTCGTACCCATGAACGACTTTGGGTTGGGGGATACCGAGGATCTCATAGATGGTGGGGGCGATGTCCACCACGTGATGGAACTGCGAGCGCATGGCGTTGTCTGGCTTGATGCGCTTCGGCCAGGAGACCACCATCGGATTTCGGGTTCCGCCGAAGTAAGCACCGAGCAATTTGGTGCCCTTGAATGGCGTATCGCCGGCCCATGCCCAGCCCGCGTGGTACATATTGTCCACTTTCGGTGAACCCAGCACCTCCAAGCCGCCGATGCGAGCGAGCGCTTCCATCTGCTGTTCGACGGTGTTCGGGATGTTGTTCTGTGCCAGCAGCTCGCTGATGGAGCCTTGTTGGCCTTCGGCGCTCGAACCGTTGTCGCCGAAGATATAGAAAACGAGCGTGTTTTCTTTCAGCCCACGCTGGTCCAGACCCTGGAGAAGTCTGCCGACCTGGTGATCCGTGTGTTCCACGAAGCCGGCGAAAATCTCCATCAGCCGCGTCTGAAAGGCCCGCTGGTTTTCGGGAATGCTGTCCCAGGGAGGCATCGTCGGATCCCGCTCGGTCAGCTTGGTATCGGGCGGAATGACGCCCATCTCGAGCTGGCGCTTATAGACCCGCTGGCGATAGGCGTCCCAGCCGTGATCGAACTTGCCTTTGTACTTGTCTGCCCACTCGGTAAAGATGTGATGCGGCCCGTGTACACCGCCCGGCACCCAGTACATAAAGAACGGCTTGTCCGGCGAGAAGGCCTGATGATCGTCCAGCCACTTGAGCGCCTTATCGACCATGTCCTGCGTCAGGTGGTACTTGGGGTCGTCGTGCGGTGGCTCTATGTGATCGTAGTTCTCGGTCAGGCGCGGCTCCCACTGCGACGTCTCGCCGCCCAGGAAGCCGTAGAAGTACTCGAAGCCATAGCCATTCGGCCAATGGTTCTTAGGCCCCATGGCCGTGGTCTCGATGGCCGGTGTGTTGTGCCACTTACCGAATGCCGCTGTCTGGTAGCCATATTCCTTGAGGACTTCGGCGACAGTCGCGGCGGTCTTCGGGATGACGCCGGTATAGCCATCGAAGGCGACCGCTCGCTCGGCGATGGTACCGGAGCCGACCCGGGTGTGGTTGCGCCCGGTCAATATAGCCGCGCGTGTGGGCGAGCAGATCGAGGTGGTGTGGAAGGCGTTATAGCGAAGGCCCTCCTCGGCGAGCTTCGTCAGGGTAGGTGTGTGGACCTCGCCGCCGAAGGCCTCAGCGATGCCGAAGCCGACGTCGTCGAGCATGACGATCAGGATGTTGGGGGCATCCTCAGGCAACCGCTGCGGCGCCTTGGGCCATTTCATGGTGGAGTCCTGCAGCCTCGGTTTCGCCACGCCCGCCATCGGCATCGGAGGAAACGGCAGCACGGAACCGTCATCTGGCGTAGCATCTGGCGCGCCGGCAAAAGCAGATCCCAAGCACAAACTCAGAGCCAGTGTGACGGCGAGCGGTTTCATAGTGGTTTCCTTCACTGTCACCTTTTTTTCTTATTGACACCAAGCCCCAGGCCCACGTCCTTGGGTGGATACTTCTTGAAGGTGGCGAGGTGCGCCTTGGCCTCGGCGCCCAGCGTGGCCATCCAGGCATTGCGACGATGGCCGACCGGGTGCTGTTCCTTCGGGTCAATATAGAGGTTGAATACCCACGGGACTGACAGCTCTCGGACCACGGCCATGTCAATTTCCAGCAAGTGCCGCTCGGGCTCGATGACTTTGTAGTGCGCCTTGTATTCGTACATGCGAAGCGCATAGATCCATCAGGTCGAACAACCCGTCGCTGATCTGGCCGGGCTCGATCATTCTCTTCCAGTAGGCGATGCCGGGAATACGAATACCACCCTCCCAGCCAGTCAGTTTAGAGAACATTAGCGGCGGATCGTGCCTCTGTCGGTCGTCGGCGGCGACGCAAGAGCCTAACACAACACCCCCGCAAAATCGCTCCAGTCTCCTTGCACGAGTGGCAATTTCCGGCTATCCACGTCAACCTCGTCCATCTCGGTGCTTTGGCCTACTGCGGGGCAGGCGACCGGCAGGCGCCTAATGCTGGGCGGCGTTTCGAGCGAGCTCTGCTATACGTTGACTAGCGCTGATGCTTTAACGTCAGAAATTCACGGCGGCGAATACCGTCGGTCCCAAGTAATTGAACTCGAATTCACCTCTGAGGTCGGCATTGCTCTTGTCCTCCAAATCGAGGTTGAAGTATTTCAGCCCCGCCCCCAGGGCGAGGTGCTTAACGAGCTGATATTGCAGATCCGCAGAAACCTCCACCAGGCTACCCTGGTAATCGCCTAAATCCAGTGCAAAGCCAATTGCGGTGGCGGTGGCCGAAAGCTTCGGGGTGAAAGCCCATCCGAAAGAGCCGCCAATGTGAGGAAGCGGGAACACTATGTCACCCTCTTCGCGTCTCGGCGTCGAGCGGGTAAGGCTGCCGAGGCCGGCCACCGTAAGGTTGCCGCTGATCTGGATGCCGGCATCGGCGCCGGCAAAGTGTGCTCCAATCAGCAAGGCGAGTTCCTTTCGGCCATCGTTGATTAATGAGAACCCATAGGTGAAGCGACCGAGCTTCACGTCGAAATCGGTCTCGAGCAGTGCGCCCGCATTGGCGATGGTATCCCCGATAGCGAAATCGGCACTGGCCGCTCGAGTACCGGACCGGTCTAGCTGAACATATTCGAACTCCAGTCGCTGCCGACGGGTAATACGCCAACGCGCGCCCGCCCAAAACGTCGGTGAAGTCTCTTCCAGTGCGAGATCGTCCTCAAAATCGAGAACGGTTCCTAAACGACCGGTTGTCGAGTCGAGACGGATCTTGGAATCAATACTGGGGAAAAAGCCGCCAACGCGGAGCGAGAAGCGATCGGTGAATTCCGGATTCACTTGACCTTCCGTCGCCGTCACGGAGTTGGCCCCTAGGCCGCCACAAACCGCAAGCGCCGCAACAAGGGGCGCTCGCCTACGGGAATGATGTTTAAAGACTCCTGATGCCGGCGCATCCGTCATTTGCGAGCTCCTTTCAAGGTTGATCGCCGCACTGTGCAAGGCGCAGCATTGTGCCAATGCGTTGCCGGCTATCCTAGCACGAACGGGAGTTGGTCAAGGCTGGCGCTGGCAGGTTATTTTATCCCTCCTCAGAGGGAGGTAAAGACAAGCCTTTGAGTGCGTTCAAGAGGCATGGTGTCCACTGGGTTTCCCCGGGTCACGTCGCTTCTCAGGAAGATGGGTCTAAGCGATCACCCGAATGCCCAGCGCAGCACGAAGGGCAGCGCGAAGGCCGAGGTCAGCGCCATGAGGCCCATGGCCAGCGCAGAAAACGCACCGGCGAGATCGCTGATCTGGAAGGCCCGTGCCGTGCCTATGCCGTGGGAGTTCAACCCCAACGCCAAACCCCGCGCGCGGTCGTCTCGGACCCGTACTACCGCCAATACGCCGGCGCCGATGACGGCACCGAGCACGCCGGTGAGCACCACCAGGGCCGCCGTCAGGGAGGGCAGTCCGCCCACCTTCTCGGTGATACCCATGGCCACCGGCGCGGTGACCGACTTGGGCGCCAGCGAGATCAGGGTTTGTTGCGATGCCCCCAGCCATTGGGCAAGGAACACGGCGCTACTCACAGAGACGGTGGCGCCGAGGATGATGGACGCCAGAATGGGCAGCAACAGCTGGCGTATCAGGCGCAGGTGCCGATAAAGGGGAATCGCCAAGGCGACAGTGGCGGGGCCCAGCATGAAGTGCACGAATTGCGCCCCCTCGAAGTAGGTCCGGTAGTCGGTCCCCGTTACGCTGAGCAGGGTTACCAGCATGAGGATCGACAGCAGGACGGGATTAAAGATGGCCTTCTGGCCGCTGCGGCGAAAAATCCAGTCCCCGGCCACATAGGCCAGCACCGTCAGCGTCAGATGCAACAGCGGGCTGGTGGCGAGATACACCCAGATGTCGCCCAGCGCGAGGTCGAGCTTCATCCTTCAGCCCTTCTCTCGGCGGCGTTCCAGCCAGCCAATGAGCTTTGTCATGAGCAGCCCAGTGGCCGCGATGGTCAACACCGTGCTCAGTACCAAGGCCAACACAATTGCCAGCCACTCTTCGCGCAGCATGGTGATGTGGAGCATGACACCCACACCTGCCGGCACGAACAGCAGCGACAGATGGGAAAGCAGACCGTCTGCCACCCACCCTAGCCCCTGAGGAATGGCGCCTCGCAGGGCGAGGCCAATGAACAATAAGGCCATACCCACCACCGGACCTGGGATAGGCAGCCCAGTCCACGCGACGAAAATTTCGCCGACGAGCTGGCACAGCAGCAGGAGCGCAATGAACTTCAGGATCATAATCGGCATCCTTCGCGGGATTGGCCGGACTACTGCCTCAAGTGCACGAGGATGAGATGCGCCTCTTCCGTGGCCTCGAACGCCAGGTCTTCATCACGGATCAAGTCACCGTCACTGACAGCGGTTCCGTTAACAACTCCGCAGCCGCGCATCACGTAGGCGAGAGATGGCCCACTGACCGATGCCTTCTGGCCGGCTTCGAGCAGCCCGACATCAATGAGCGTGTGGCTATCGAAAGTCGCATCTTGATCCGTCGATCCACCGTAGACACGGGACATAGCACCAAGCCGCGGGCGATAGAGCTTGTAACCAGCGGGTTCCCCTGAACGTTCAGGCAATACCCACAACTGAATCATCCGATTTTCGCTGTCGTCCGGGTTGACCTCGTTGTGTGAAAACCCTTCGCCACCGGCACGTTGCACCTGAACGTCGGTATCGCGCATTTTCTGGCCGTGCTGCAAAGATCCCTGGTGGGCGATGCGACCCGTTACCATCACGGAGATCACATCGATCTCTCGATGGCTGTGCAGCCGGGTTTCACCTTTTGGAAGGAATCGAGCGTCTGCGAGGTACACGAAATTGCCGATCCCCTCCCAGGTGCCGGGCTCACGACGCTCGTCATAGACCTTCGATCCCATGACCAGGCGATGCTCGCGCAGCCCCGCGAATCCGCCCTGGGGTAAATCATCGCGATGCAGGATCTCCATGGATTTTTCTACCTCGTCACATGTTTCAGCAGGCGTTGATAGGGGTTGCGGTTAGCTTCGCATGTTGACCGCCTTTCGCACCGTCGGCAAGTGGCGATCAATGGGGTCAGACTCGATTGAAAAGGCGTTTCCATCTTTATTCGTTCAAGAGACCGGGAGGCGGTCACGGGAGAACGGTTAGACTGTTGGTCGCTGCCGACCTTGAGGAGCCCTGTGTCTATAGTGGTCCCCGAGAACCGAACCACGAATTAAGGTGATAATTTAGCCCGTGGCAAGAGTCGGAAGGGCAACGGCATGAGGAAGACGATCACGGCGCAGTTAAAGGCAGCGGTCGCCTTGGAGGCCTTGAAGGGCGAAAAGACACAGGCCCAGATTGCGAGCGAGTACGAGGTTCATCCGAACCAAGTGAGCGCATGGAAACAAGAAGCGCAAGCGGTACTGGTTGAGGCGTTCTCCAAAAAGCGAGGGCGGAAAGCTCGCGAGAACGGTGCCGGGGAACAGGCCTTGTACGAGCAGATTGGGCGGCTACAAATGGAATTGGACTGGTTGAAAAAAAGTCCAAGCCTTACCTGTGACGGTCAAAACGGAAATGATCGAGCCACAGCCAGCCCTCTCCATCCGACGCCAGTGCCTCTTGCTCAACGTCCCGAGAGGACGTTGGTACGCCCCAGCAGCGCTCGAGTCGGCCGCGGACCTCGAGTTCAAACGCCTGCTGGATGAGGAATATCTGCGCCACCCGTTTTACGGCAGCCGACGGATGAGGGCTTATCTACGAAGCCTCGAGTGGACGATCAATCGCAAGCGGGTGCGCCGGTGCCTGCCCGAGATGGGCATTACGGCGCTTGGCCCCAAACCCAACACCAGCCGCCGAGACAAAGCGCATGCGGTCTATCCGTACCTGCTGCGCGATGTGGTGATCGAACGCGTGAACCAAGTAGGGAGCACGGATATCAGTGTGCTGCAGCAATGCGGCCGGGAGGTTTAAGGACGAGCCGACTGACGCATGAGAAGCTGCATAAGAGATGGAGGAACAAGGCCCTCCAAGGTCTGCCTGCAGGGGCCGGCCTCAAACCACCCTGAGCGGCATGGGTTTAAAGATCGTTGTCGTGAGCGTCAGGGAAAAGGCGTGTTGAACACGTCAGGTGTGGATCGAGAAGGCGAACACCCCTGAACCATCGTTCAAGTGTCGAAACGCTTTAGATGACATCAAAACCGGGGAGATGATGTTGCCCCGGGACGAGCCCATCGGAAGCCTGCTGACTGGGTGGGCGGTGTCCGGCATAGAGATGGCGCGAGCTCGATCGGGGCTCTTGTGCGCAACTGCAGGAACCTGGAGCTGCGATGCGAAGGGAGCCGGCCAAGAGAACAAAATCGAGGCCCTGAGTACCGAAGCGCAGCCCAGGGGCGGACCGATCTGTAAGAGCAATGAAAGGTCCGTAATGGACCTGGAGCAAAGGGGTCGGATTGTGCTGTTAACGCATGCGTCAACCGATGGGGAGGAACGCATGATGACAACAAAGCCGTTTGCGATTTCCAAACGCCTGGTAGGGGAGGCATACAAGCGCGTGAAGGCCAATGCCGGCGCCGCCGGAGTCGATGAGCAATCGCTCGAGGAATTCGACCGATCGCTTGCCGACAACCTGTATCGGATTTGGAATCGGATGGCGGCGGGGAGTTACTTCCCGCCGCCAGTCAAAGCGGTCACGATTCCAAAGAAATCAGGCGGTGATCGGATTCTCGGTATACCCACCGTGGCGGATCGAATTGCCCAAACGGTGGTCAAGCTGGCGTTGGAACCGCAATTGGAGCCGCATTTTCATGCGGATTCCTATGGTTAGCGACCCGGCACATCGGCTCATCAGGCCCTGGAAGTCACCCGCAAGCGTTGTTGGTGGCCCGATTGGGTGCTGGAGTTTGACATCCGGGGTCTCGTTCGACCAAGTCAATCATGATCTGCTGATGAGCCGGGTGGCGCGGAAGATCAAGGACAAGCGACTCCTGAGGCTGATCCGACGCTATCTGACGGCGGGCATCCTGCACGGCGGGCTGGTGAGTATTCGCGAGGCGGGTACCCCACGAGGGTCACCGCTGTCACCTTTGCTGTCGAATGTCCTGCTGGACGAATTCGACAAGGAATTGGAACGCAGAGGACACTGTTTCTGCCGCTATGCTGACGACGCGAAGGTCTACGTGCGAAGCCGGCGGGCAGGCGAACGGGTCATGGCGTCGCTGACGCACTTCCTGGAGTCCAAGCTGCGCTTGAAGGTGAATCGCGCCAAGAGTGCCGTGGACCGGCCCTGGAAACGCAAGTTTCTGGGCTACACGGTGACCAATCACCGCTCGCCACGCCTGAAGCCGGCACCGCAATCGGTGCAGCGGGCCAAGGACCGGATACGCGAGATTACGCACAAGGGGCGGGGGCGAAACATCCTGAGGGTGATCAGGGAGATCAACCAATTTACGCGAGGGTGGGTCGGCTACTTTCGGCTTGCTACCGTCAAACAGGCTTTCGAGGCCTTGGATCAATGGCTACGACGACGTCTCCGCAAGATCTTGTGGGAGCAGTGGAAGAAGCCCAAGACCCGGTTTCGGAAGCTCGTAGCACTGGGGGTGAAAGCGGAGCGGGCTCGCAAGGCAACTGCCACCGGCCGTGGGGCCTGGTGGAACGCGGGGGCCTCGCATATGCACGCGGCCATAACCAACCGGTTATTGGCACAATGGGGACTCTTGAGCCTACTCGGTCAACTTCAGCCTCGGCAGCGGCTCTCTTGAACCGCCGTGTACGGTCCCGTACGCACGGTGGTGTGGGCGGACGGCGGGAGTGACCCCGCCTCCGACCCGATAGACAGTAAAAGAAACTTAACGCCTGCGGCTCTTTGGGCAGTAGTGGGCGCGCAATCGCAAAAAATTGACCGCTGCCAAGCAGGCGATCTGGGGAAGGCGAAAAGCCAGGTATCGTTTTAGGGAAGTGCGCTTTGTTTAAGAAAGCCCGCCAGTGCTTTGGCCGTATGGGAGCCTCTGCGAAGGCGGGCCAGCGTTTCCGGTGGCCCCTCGGCGATGAGACGACCACCGTCGTCACCGCCCTCGGGTCCGAGGTCGATCAGCCAGTCGGCTTCGGCAATGATGTCCAGGTTGTGCTCGACGATGATGACGGAGTTGCCGGCATCCACCAGCCGATGCAACACTCGTATGAGTTTTTCGACGTCCGCCATATGCAGGCCGATGGTAGGCTCGTCCAGCACGTAGAGCGTGTGAGTACTGGATGGCCGGTGCTTCCGGGGCGCTTTGTCAGCGCCGGCCGCTGGCGTCTCGACGCTTTTGGTTTTGGCCAGCTCGGCCACCAGCTTGATTCGCTGGGCTTCCCCGCCACTTAAGCTTGGGCTTTGTTGACCGAGCTGTAGATAGCCGAGCCCCACATCCTGCAGCAACGACAGGGTATGGCTGATGCTGCGATGGGCCGAGAAGAAGGCCAACGCCTCCACCACACTCATGGCGAGCACCTCGGCGATGTGCTGGCCTTTGTAGCGCACGGTCAAGGTTTCTGCGGTGAACCGGGTGCCGGCGCAAACGTCACAGACCACCCTGACATCGGGCAAAAAGCTCATGGCGATCTTCTTCACGCCCTGGCCTTCACAGGCGTGGCATCGTCCGCCGTCGACGTTAAACGAAAATCGTGCCGCCGAGTAGCCGCGGATCCGCGCCTCCGGCGTTTCTGCAAACAGGCGGCGAATCGCATCGAAGATGCCGACGTAGGTGGCCGGGCAGGAACGCGGCGTCTTGCCGATGGGCGTCTGATCGACCTCTAGCAGGCGTCGGATACTTTGCCAGCCGGTCATTCTCTGACAACCGAGCCACCTGGTGGTGGCCAAGCTCGTGCGGGAGTTACCCTGGTTGCGCAATAGCTGATCTAAGTTGCGGTAGAGAACGTCTCTCACCAAGGTGCTTTTGCCGCTGCCGCTGACACCGGTGACGCAAATCAGTCGTTGCAGAGGAAAGCCGACATCGAGGCTCTTTAAGTTGTGTAGCTGGGCGCCTTGGATTACGAGCGGCGGCACGGTTGTCTCACCGACCTCGGCGAGATGTATCGGTCGGCGAACGCCGCGTAGCGGATGGCGCATCGGGTGCCTGAGAAGGCGTCCGGTGACCGACTGCGGGTTTTGCAGAATGACCGCCAGCGGCCCTTCGGCGACGATGGCCCCGCCATGCACGCCGGCGCCGGGCCCCAGATCGATCACCTGGTCTGCCTGGCGAATCGTTTCGACGTCGTGTTCCACGACCACCACGGTGTTGCCTTTCTGATTGAGCTGACGCAGGGTGGAGAGCAGCCGGCGATGGTCCCTTGCGTGCAGACCGATGGAAGGTTCGTCCAAGATGTAACAGACGCCACGCAGGCTCGATCCGAGCTGAGCCGCGAGCCGAATGCGTTGTGCCTCGCCGCCACTCAAAGTCGGCGCTGATCGGTCCAAAGTCAGGTAGGCAAGGCCAACTGACCGCAGGAAAGCCAATCGAGGGCGCAGCTCAGAAAAAATATCGCGGGCAATGAAGTGTTCGCGTCCGTCGAGCTTAAGGCGGCGAAAGAAACGTTCGGCGGCGTCCACGGTGAGCGCCGTTATTTCTGCGATGGACCGCTGGTGAAAACGTACCGCGAGCGCTTCCGGGCGCAATCGCTTGCCTTGGCAGGTACGGCAAAGATCATCTTCTCCCATTGGCGGCTCGCTCCCTATTGGCTGCACGTGTTCATGACCACTGTCAAGCGCACCAGCGGTCATGGCGGTGCCATCGCATGCGGGACACCAGCCCTGCGGGGAGTTGAAAGAGAACAGGCGCGGATCGAGCGCTTGAAAGCTGCGTCCGCACTGCGGGCAGGCCCGCTCGGTTGAATAAAGCGCCTCGGGTGCTGCCAGACGACGTGCGCCGGCGTCTCTCGCCGGCTCCGGGGGTGGCGAAGCCACCCGCACCGTGCCGTTGCCGAAACCGAGGCTGCGGTCCAACAGTATGCGCAATTGGAGCTCGGTATCAACCGATACCTCGACATCGCCTACCGGTAGCTCGATATCATGGGCTTTGAAGCGATCGAGTCTTGGCCACTCAGCGGTGGGCAGCCATTGCCCATCGACCCGCAATGCGGCAAATCCCTTGCTGTGGGCCCAGTGTGCGATCTCGGTGTAGTATCCCTTGCGCCCAACCACCAGCGGTGTTAGCAGGGTGACTCGTTGGCCCGCATACCGGCGCTGGATGCTTGCCGCGATGGCCTCAGGCGACTGCGTCTCGATGCGACAGTTGCAGTCGGGACAAAACGGCGTACCGAGCTTGGCGAACAGTAGCCGCAGGAAATCATAGATCTCGGTCAGGGTGGCGACTGTGCTCCGTTGTCCCCCTCGGCTGGTGCGTTGCTCGATGGCAACGGTGGGAGGAATGCCGAAGATAGCATCCACATCGGGTCGTGCCGCCGGTTGCACGAACTGACGCGCATAGGCGTTCAAGGACTCGAGGTAGCGGCGCTGGCCTTCGGCGAACAGGATATCGAAGGCCAGCGTGCTCTTGCCACTGCCGCTCACACCAGTGATCACGGTCAGACTGTCGCGCCGGATGCAAACGTCGACATTTTTGAGATTATGTTCCCGAGCGTTATGGACGCGGATGATTGGATCCAAGTCTGCTGGGAGCGGATTGACAACTTCCGGCATCTCTGCAGCTATGCTGACGGGCGTAGGCTTGGCCGCATTACCTGCCGTCATTCTTTGTTCTGCCGCCAGGTGAAGGCGTAGTGCGCTACCCGTATGACTGGTTTTATGGGCGGCCACCTCTTCTGGCGTACCCTGGCACACGATCTCGCCGCCTTCCACACCGCCCTCCGGTCCGAGGTCGATGACCCAGTCCGCCGAGCGGATGACATCCAGGTTGTGCTCGATGATCACCAGGGAGTGACCGGCGTCAA
Source organism: Gammaproteobacteria bacterium (assembly GCA_049282355.1). Classification (GTDB taxonomy): domain Bacteria; phylum Pseudomonadota; class Gammaproteobacteria; order HK1; family HK1; genus JAGTVB01. The sequence continues at coordinate 19,736 of JBAPTW010000099.1, forward strand.
TTAGCGCCTGCAAGGCGCCCAGCAGGGTGCGGATGTCCTCGAAATGCAAACCGGTGGTCGGCTCATCGAAGAGAAACAGCGTGCGCCGTGACGAAGAGGCGGGGCACACCTTGGCGAGGTGTCCGGCGAGCTTAAGCCGCTGAGCCTCACCGCCGCTTAAGGTTGGTACCGGCTGGCCGAGCCGCAGATACTGCAATCCCACGACCTCCAATGGGCGCAGTGCCTGCACCACTTCATTGTCGCTGGCAAAGAAAGCCAGTGCCTCCGAGACGGTCATGGCGAGCACCTCGGCGACGGATTGCGCCGCGCGCTGATGGGTTGAGAGGCCAGCGCTCGCCGAGCGCAGGTGGCGTGTCTCAAGCGCCGACGAGTTTGTCGCCGACTGCGACGGCAGCAGCTTGACGTCCAGCACCTCGGACCGAAAGCGACGCCCGTCACAGTCGGGGCAGCGTAAATAGACGTCGCTCAAGAACTGCATTTCCACGTGCTCAAAGCCATTGCCGCGACAGGTTGGACAGCGTCCATCGCCGGCGTTGAAGCTAAACGTGCCCGGCGTATAACCGCGTTCCCGGGCCAGCGGCTGCCGGGCGAACAGCTTGCGAATAGCGTCGAAGGCACCCATGTAGCTCGCTGGATTGGAGCGGCTGGTCTTGCCGATGGGCGACTGATCGACCAGCACCACCGCTTCGAGGTGCTCGGCTCCACCGAGCCCCCGAAACCAGCCCGGCGTATCGGCGGCATGACCGAGCAGGTTGCGAAGCGCCGGATAGCAAATGTCACCTATCAAGGTCGATTTACCGGAGCCGCTGACGCCGGTGATACAGACCAAATGGTTGAGGGGAAGGCGCACGTCGATATTCTTAAGGTTGTGTTCGCCAGCGCCAAGGATTTCAAGGTGCGGGGCAGAGGGTAGGGGGCGCCGGCGCATCCATTGGCGAACTTTGGCGACCGACCTTTCTCCCGTGAGGTAGGGCGCTGTCAGGGAATCCGGAGCGCCAGAGATGTGCGCCGGGCTGCCGAAGAAGGTGACCCGCCCGCCCTGTTCACCCGGCCCCGGGCCGAGATCGAGGAGGCGATCCGCAGCGCGCATGATCTCAGGGTCGTGCTCGACCACGACCAGCGAGTTTCCGCGGTCGCGCAGATCATGGAGTACGGCGATGATTCGCTGGATGTCGCGGGGATGCAATCCAATGCTCGGCTCGTCCAGCACGAACAGCGTGTTGACAAGCGACGTCCCGAGGGCGGTGGTGAGATTGATCCGCTGTACCTCACCGCCGCTCAGGGTGCGCGACTGACGGTCCAGCGTCAGGTAACCGAGACCGACCTGACAAAGGTAACGAAGCCTTGAGCGGATCTCAGCGACCAACAGCGCCGCGGCCTCATCCAGCGGCTTTGGCAGGTGTAGCTGGTGGAAGAATTGGTGGCAGCGCTCGATGGAAAGCGCCATCACCTCTTGGATGGCGAGTCCGGGCGGGGCTAATCCCCCGGCTTCGGTGGCCGGCGCGGGACACGTGTCGCAGTCAAGTGGCGACTCGGCCCGGGCGCGCTTGGCATCGGCCGCGGTGCCGACGCGCCAATCGAGGGCCTCGGGCTTGAGCCGTGCTCCGTGACAACTCGTACAGGTGGTATAGCTTCGATACTTCGACAGCAGTACCCGGATATGCATCTTATAGCTCTTGGTCTCGAGCCACTCGAAGAACCGCTTGACGCCGTACCAGGCACCTTCTTCCCAGGAACCTTCACCCTCTAGCGCCCAATGTCTGTGCGCGTCGGTGAGCGCTTGCCAAGGCACATCCGTCGGTATGCCGCGACGGCGCGCGAAGCGCAGCAGATCTGCCTGAGACTCGTAATAGGCTTCGGTTTGCCACGGCTTGATGGCGCCCTCTGCCAGCGACAGGCTCGGGTCCGGTATGACCCGCCCATAGTCGATGCCGATGGTGCGCCCGAAGCCGCGGCAGGTATCGCAGGCGCCCATGGGGGAATTGAAGGAGAACAAGCTCGGCAGCGGATCCCGATAGCCGAGATCACAATCGGCACAGCGTAGCTCGGTGGAGAAGCGCTTTTGAGCGCACGCTTTGCCGGCGTCGTCCAACGGGTAGACGCTAAGCGTTCCGCCGCCGCGCTGAAGGGCGGTTTCTAGGCTGTCCACAAGGCGCTCACGGTGGCGCGGCTCGAGGCGGAGGCGGTCTTGGATGATCTCTATTCCGCCGGCCTCTCGGGCAAGGAAGCGGGTGTATCCCTGGCGCCTCAGGAAGCTCTGGACTTCTTCCGCGGTGAATCGTTGAGGAATCGATACCTTGAAGGTGACCAGGACCGTAAGCGGTGCTGCGCCGTTAGCGGTAACCGTAGCAGCGTGGTGCGCGGGCTCTGGATCGTCCGAGAGCAGCGCGTCGCAGATAGTTTGCGCACTGTCGCGCTGCACTGGCTGCCCACAACTGCGACAGTAGAGACGGGCCGCTCGCGCAAACAGCAGCTTTAGATGATCATTGACCTCGGTCATGGTGCCCACGGTGGAGCGGGAAGTGCGCACGGGATTGGTCTGGTCGATGGCGATGGCCGGTGGGATGCCGTCGATATGGTCGACCTGCGGCCTATCCATCCGATCGAGGAACTGTCGGGCATAAGGGGAAAAGGTCTCGACGTAACGACGCTGCCCTTCCGCAAAGAGGGTGTCAAAGGCGAGCGACGACTTGCCAGAGCCGCTCACGCCGGTGACGACGATCAGCTGGTTGAGAGGCAGGCGCAGTCGCAGCCCCTTGAGATTGTGCTGTCGGGCGCCCTCGATGAGGATCTCCATAGACCCAGCTTTTTGCTCAGTGGGTGGATTTTTTGTCATGGCCAGCCCCGTATCTCGGCAGCGTTCGGTGCCCGATGCCTGCTGCCGGTGCGCGCCATCTGGACGGCCCCATCGCCGCGACTGGAATGTGAACGTTCTATTGCCGGATCTCGAGCTCCAGTGCTTTTAGGCGATCGTAGATCAGACGGCCGGATTCCCGACGGGCGCGGGCATCCAACAGATGCTCCTCGGTTGAGTGTTCGTCGATGAGGTGCAGGATGCGATGGCCCTGCAGCGTGAGATAGTCAGCGATCAGTGAGCGGTGGCAATTCTGGGGGTGCTTTTCTGCACACATCACCGCCAGCGGTCCTCGGCGCGCCAGGTTAATCAACTGCCCGGCCGAGCGCGCGAAGACCTCGGTTTCCATGTGATCAGCGTACGCTCGAAGAGCGGCATCACCGAGGGCGACGTGCAGGGATTGCGAGAGGCCTTGGCGGTGACCGCCGAGGTGACGCCCGGCCCAGTGATAGGCGACCTTCACTTCCTCAAGGGCTTCGCGCAGCGTATCTCCATTGAATTGCGGGAAGCGTTGCGAGCTCGGATTTGCCCTCACATCCACGAGTTGTCGAACATCGGCGCGGTGTAACAAGTCGAGTAAGCCTTCTATAGAGCGATTGCTGTGACCAATCGTGTAGAGCGTGAGTGGTGCAAAGGGACTGAGCGTGGTCATCATCGCGCTTGCAGCTTCATGGGGCTCCTCCGTTCCAAGCTGCATCTTACACAAGACTTACCTTTTCGACATCCGCGGTATCCTGCAGCCCGAGCAGCGGTGGAGACGCAACGACCGATCAGCGTAAGGCGGGTAGCCACCTCGGGTAGGGAGAGACCGGCCTGGATAATCTTCCCTTGCATCGGTGGAATAGCTTGTTGATAAATCTGGCCACGGTCATCGTTTCGTCCGGGTGGCAGTCAATCGCCTTGCCTCAAGGGACGTCGTGAATACATCCTTGTAGACTTGAGTCCAGCATCCCTGCTGAACACACCCTTGCGGCAAGGCGATTGACT
>JBAPTW010000100.1:0-6483 GCA_049282355.1 Gammaproteobacteria bacterium
CAGCAAGAAGCGTCCGGCGGTGGTCGTTAGCTCGGCGACTTATAACCAACAACGGTCGGATGTGATATTGATGGCGGTCACCAGTCAGGTGCGCCAAACGCCAGGTTTTGGTGAGGTGATTGTCAAGCTGCTGGGCTGCTCAAGCCCTCGGCTGTCAAGGCGGTAGTCTTTACCGCCGAGAAGTATATCGTCCTCAAGCGTCTGGGTTGGCTAAAGGATGAGGATCAGCAGGCGGTCAGGAAAGTAATTGGCGGAATTATCGGCTGAAGGAAATACGGGGTCACCCATATGCCGAAATAACATTGCCGAAATAACATAACAGCGATATAAAATTACATCACTACTACAATACCTTTACATAACTTTAGTTGTTGTAAATAAACTCATTTACAGTCTTTGCATCTCGATGTATTTTACCCACTGCATATCAAGGATTGAGACGCAGGCGGCATTTAGTAAAGATCGTGATGCGGTAACGTATCACCGGACATTTGACTTAGACCCGACTGAAGAAAGTAAATGTAGTTGGTGGCGGTAGCGTGCCTGATCGCTACAACAGAACACGGGGAGATGGCGATCTAGTTCTCTGAGAGGGTGCTTTAAAACCCCGGCGAGCGCACTTACTCAAAGCAAGGCGCACGGTAGCTCAGTATCCTAGCGGCCACTTGTACAATAATTACTTGCCCCACCTTTAGGGCTTGCTCTGGCCGAGCCGGTCTGCAACCCGCGGCTGGCAAAAATCGCTTTTGCAAACCTTTATTGAACTCCCGTGTAACCTCTTATGGCCAAGGAGGCAAATGCTATAACAGCTAGCTAGTTATAGCCAGCAATGATTGTATTGTGAATATACCATTCTTAACAAAGACAGAAAAGATTAAAGAAGTAAGATCGCACTGCGTTAAGTGGGAACACAAATAGTGCGACAAAACTATAGAATAATGTGCGTATTAATTACCCGCCGAATGACTGGCTAAGGATGGCGATAAAACAATGGTAATAAGTCAATGGTAATAAGTCAGTGGGGAGGGCAGAACATGGTTCGTCTATTTAGACACTATGTACCGCGCTTTATTCTTGTTATAGGGGCGCTCGAAGGTGCTCTTATATTCGGCGCCTTTTATCTGGGGGTCGCTTATCAGTTGTCGGTGGAGAGAACTTTTGGCAGCGTCATCGGTTCCCACAATTGGCAACAAGCGGGCCTCTGTACGCTCATCCTGATCGCGATGTTCGCGTCAATGGGTTTATACGAGCGCGGTCTACGTGATCAACTTCCAGGTATATGGTTGCGGGTTGCTTTGGGTTTCAGTGGCGGCCTGTTGCTCATGCTGGGTCTCATGGCCATCCAGCCGGGCGTGATCATCAGCGACAATTCTATTTTCGCCGCGCTCGCCATCTCCGCGAGCGGTGTGCTATTGATCCGCACCGTGTTCTACCGGTTTGCGGAGAGCTCCAAGTTCAAGCGACGCATCATGGTGCTCGGTGCGAGCGGATTGGCAGAGGATCTTGAACGGTTGCGCAGACGTTCGGACTGGCAGGGCCACCTGCTTGTTGGCTATCTCCCCTCCTTCGAGGAGGAGCACCGCGTCAGACCCAGTAAGGTCTTGTTGGGAAAAGGTACATTGCTGGAAACCGTCAATCACTATAACATCGACGAAATCGTCGTCGCCACGAGGGAGTTAGGTGAGTTTTTTCCGGTAGCGGAATTATTGGACTGCAAGATGAGCGGCATCGAAGTGGAGGATGTTTCCACCTTCCTCGAGCGCATGACCGGTAAGATGAAGTTGGAGGCATTGAGCCCCAGTACGATGATTTTCGCCGATGGCTTCGTGCAAGCTTTGCACAAGGGGCTGGTGCATCGGGGATTTGACGTCTTTGTGAGTGTGGTTTTTCTGTTGCTAATCTTTCCGTTTATGGTGATGACGGCGGCGGCAATTTTTCTCGAATCGGGGGGGCGGGGTCCGGTACTCTATAAACAGTTTCGCATCGGGCGGCACGGACGTCGTTTCGAGATACTCAAATTCCGTAGCATGCAGGTCGATGCCGAGAAAGATGGAAAAGCCGTTTGGGCTACTTGCAACGATGCGCGTGTCACCCGCGTCGGTGCTTTCATTCGGAAAACCCGCATTGATGAGTTGCCGCAACTCTTGAATGTGCTCAAGGGTGAGATGAGCTTTGTGGGTCCCCGTCCGGAACGGCCCGAATTCGTCGAACAGCTTTCCAACAAAATCCCGTACTACGATTTACGCCACACGGTAAATCCGGGGCTCACCGGCTGGGCGCAAATCCGTTACCCCTATGGCTCCTCGGAGGAAGACGCCAAAGAGAAGCTGCAGTACGATCTATACTACGTCAAGAACTACAGCCTTTTCCTAGACCTCACTATCCTGTTGCAGACCGCACAGGTGGTACTCTGGGGCAAGGGTGCTAAGTAACGTGAGGGATGTACTATCAACATCAACTCGAAGTCAACTCGTAGCCTGGATGAAGTGCAACGGAATCCGGGGTTTTTCGAATTCTCAATGTTCTGAAGCCCTGCCGACCCCATCCAGAGTCCAGGGGATGATCAAAACCTCACACCTTCCTGGGACTGCTTACCAAAGAAATCGCGCTGTTAATCCACAAGCCGATGATGCACAAAATGCTGCATAGAATGGCAACCTATTCACGCCTCGCGATCCCCATCATGCTCGGCGCTGCCTTCGCCTGCTTGCTGGCGGGCTGCGCCCGCGGTATCCCCGCCGAGCGCCTAACTAGCTCCGAAGCCTACGACTTCGACTACGTCGTGGGGCCGGGAGACACACTCAATGTCTTCGTCTGGGGCGTTCCCGAGCTCTCGCAGGAGGCGGCTACGGTGAGGCCAGACGGGCGGTTGTCCATACCGCTGGTAGAAGATCTGACCGCCAGCGGTAAAACCCCCACCCAACTCGCCCGGGAGATCGAGCAGTCCCTGGGCCGCTATGTACGCGAGCCCCTCGTGACCGTACTCGTCGGTGCCGCAGGCGGCAACTTTCAGGGTATTTACGATACACAGATTCGCGTGATTGGCGAGGTCGGCGGCGAGACAGGGAGCAGCAGCGGTATAGGAGGAGGTGGTATAGGCGGAGGAATCGGCGGTGTAGGAGGTGGTGTTGGTGGGGGCGCCGGCACTAGCGGCGGCTTGATAACCCCCCAGCCCAAAGCCATTCCCTACATCCGGAACATGACGCTCATCGATGTCATGGCGAAAGTGGGCGGCTTGACGGCTTTTGCCGCCGGGAATAGGGCAAAGTTGGTGCGCACGGTAGACGGCCAGCAACAGAAGTATCGGGTGCGATTGCAGGACTTGATCGAGGACGGCGACATGACCGCCAATGTCAAGATGGCGCCTGGCGATATCCTGATCGTGCCGACCGCCTGGTTTTAACGCAACTAACAAAATTCTGCGATGAACGAGCTACTCCCTCTTATCAAAAAGCACTTGATAATGGTGGCGCGGTTCCGTTGGATAGCGCTCGGCAGTGCAGTTTTAATTTCTCTCGCGGGCTGGACTGTCGTTCAATCATTGCCAAACCGCTACGAAGCGACCACAAAGCTTTTTTTTGATTCAAGCTCTATTTTGCAGCCGCTTCTTAAGGGGCTTGCTTTGGAAAATGTACTGCAGTTACAGCTGGCTTCTATACGCCGTGCACTCCTTCAGCGCAAGAATCTCGAAGCTCTGGCGAGGGAGGTCGGGCTCTTGGAGGAGGCTGCTTCGCCTATTGTGACGGAACGAGCACTTACAAGGCTTATTTCTAGTATCCAGATCTCTCAAGATCAAGGGGAGAATGTTTTTTCGGTTGCATACCAGGATGTTGAGCCTAAACGCGCCGCATACGTTCTTCAACGCCTAATCGAAATATTCATTGAAGAATCCCTTGGGGAAAATCGTATCGGGGCTCGACAGTCCCAGCAGTTTCTCGATGAGCAAATCAGGGAATATCGAGCCAAGCTCGAATTCGCAGAGGCAAAACTGAGGGATTTTAAGCAAAGGCATTTTGCCCTATTGAGTGGTGGCGAAAGCTATTTCTCTCGACTCGAAGCGCTGACAAAACAAATTGATGAAACAAAGCTGCAGCTTAAGGAGGCTCAAAGTCGGCGAGGGAAAATACAGGACAGGCTTGCGGAAATTCGAACGACGGGAACCGTTACGAGGGTCCCGGTAGGAGTGCAAGAGACCGCCTCGAAAGACCCTCTCGACGTGCGTATCGCAAATATGCAGGAAAACCTAGATGAGATGCTTTCGAAGTACACCAACCGTCATCCTGAAGTTGTTTATACCCAACGAACGCTGGATCAGTTACTTCGGGAGAAGGTTGAGCGTTTGCAGGGAACAGCTCTGGCGGGAACGGAGGTGGCAGCTGAACCCATCGCGAATCCCGTTTATCAAAACCTTAAAACGTCGCTAACCGCAGCCGATACTCAAATCGCTGCAATTCAAACTCGCCTTGGAGAATACCGCCGCCGAGCGGATGATCTTAAGGAGATGGTGGATTCATCGCTAAAGGTTGAAGCGGACTACCAAAAGCTGAACCGGGATTACGCTATTGATAAGAGCCAATATGATGAATTCATCAAACGTCGGGAGTTACTTAATGTTACCGTCCGTGCCGATGATTTTCAGATTCGCATTCTTGAGCCGCCTCGGGAACCCGCTGTGCCGGCGGGACCTCGCAGGAAGCTGTTAATTCTAGGTGTTCTCTTGGCTGGCGCTGGTGTAGGCACCGGGTTAGCCTGGCTTCTGGCGATGCTCAGGCCGGTCGTTTACACAAAGGAAGAAGTCGGTGAAGTAGTCGCGCTTCCGGTTTTGGGGACAGTGTCGATGATTCGCACACCGGCAGGAATGTGGTTGCAGCGATTGCAGCACTTGGGTTTTGTAGGAGCTTGCATTAGTTTGTTGATTATCGGTTATGGGGTTGCAGTAGGTTATTGGTTAAACCAGGATACAGTTGCCGGGCTGGCCGGTAAGAGTAGTATATCGCTATGGTTGTAGGCATCATTGAAAAGGCGCTTGACCGCTGGCGCGATGAGCCTGCTAGCCAGAGTATTTTGAAAGGTCCAATACCCGCAAATTCACGAGCCACTTCGGGTTTGGGCAGTGGATCAGCACAACAGCCGGGAGTTGGTGGCGCAGGTCGCTTGGGAGACGCAAGTAGCGGCAAGACCTCAAGGCGAGTCGAAGTGGACTTGGAAGTCCTGCGAGCGATGGGTCTGATTCACCCAAATGTGCCTCACACCGAAATAGCCGAAGAGTTCCGCCGCATAAAGCAGCCGTTGTTCAGGGAGGAAATGCCCGAAAGTAGGCCGGGCTCGGAGCATTCCAATCTTATCATGGTAACGAGCGCCATCGCTGGTGAGGGTAAGACTTTTACGGCCATCAACCTGGCGATGATTATCGCCATGGAGAAGGACCGTACTGCTTTGCTGGTCGACTCAGACGTGGTTAAACGCGGCGTTTCTAGAATCTTCGGTCTCGAGGAAGAGAAAGGTCTCACGGATTTGATACGAGAAGGGGAAACGATCGTACCGGATGTGTTGGTTCGGACTAACGTTCCGAAGCTTTGTGTATTGCCGGCGGGACAGCAGGATCCCCATTACGCCGAGCTGTTTGCGAGCACCACCATGCGCTGGTTAACTGAGGAGCTATCGCTTCGCTATCCGGACCGCGTCGTCATATTTGACGCGCCGCCTATTCTTGCGACAACTGCCACGAGCACACTAGCGGACCTTGTGGATAAAATTGTTTTCGTGGTGGTCGCTGGACAAACTTCGCAGGAGTCAATCCGGGAGGCAGTTCAGTTGCTAGGAAGCTCAAAGCCAATAGGAATAGTGCTCAACAAGTTTCGAACCATCAAGCGTGCGAAGTACCTATATGAAGAACGACGGACCAGCTAGTGGTGACGCGGGCGGCGCCGTCATGGCACAATGTCGCGAACAGCTGCTTGTGGATGTCTTCCCATGCTGCAGTTCTACTTCTACTAAGCATTATAAGTGGCTCGCTATTCGCTAGCGATTGGATCGTTACCCCGGGTCTCGCTATAGGGGGCACCTACAGCGACAATATTGATCTCGCGCCCGCTGAAGAAGAACAGAGCAGCTTTGTGGCGGAAGCGACACCACAACTGTCTATTCGTCGCACAGGCAGAAGACTGAATCTCGGTTTTGATTACAATTTGCAAGCGCTCTACCGTGCTCGGGGTGACCAAACAGACATCTTTAACCAATTTGCTGGCGATGCGCGTGGAGAGCTCTTGCCAGAGTGGTTTTTCCTTGATTTTGTAACCACCTATACGCAGCAAAACATCCTTGCCACAGAACTGGGCGGCGACAACATAGCCAACCGCGGCGGCCGAACCAACGTCTTTACTTATGCTGTCAGCCCCTTCTTGGCTCACCGGTTTGGAACATTGGCCGCCATAGACGCGCGGTTTACCCATACGGGTGTCGACAATTCCCAAACCTTTGACA
>JBAPTW010000101.1:0-2313 GCA_049282355.1 Gammaproteobacteria bacterium
GCCCAGTGGAAAAAACACGATAACCTCCCCCTTTAGTAGGGATACACGCACATGTTCAAAAAGATTCTGATCGCCAACCGCAGCGAGATCGCCATCCGCATTCACAGCACGGCGAGCCGTATGGGTATTCAAACCGTGGCGGTGTACTCCGACGCGGACAAGTACAGCCGCCACACGACGGTATGTGACGAAGCCGTGCGCATCGGTCCAGCGCCGGCGGCGGAGAGCTATCTCTCCATAGACAATCTCGTGACCGCCTGTAAACAAACGGGCGCGGACGCCGTCCATCCGGGCTATGGCTTTCTTGCCGAGAATGCCACCTTCGCCCGGCGGCTAAAAGAAGAGGGGATCACCTTCATTGGGCCAACGCCCGACGTGATCGCTGCCATGGGGGACAAGATTCAGGCCAACCGTACCGCCCTTGAGGCAGGGCTGCCAACCGTACCCGGCCATTGGGATCCCATCCCCGATGCGGCCAGTGCGGTAGAGATAGCGCAGGATATTGGCCTTCCCGTGATGCTCAAGGCAGCTGCCGGCGGCGGTGGCAAGGGCATCCGCGTAGCGCACACCATGGAGCAGGTGCAGGAAGGCTTTCGGGTGGCGACCAGTGAGGCGCGTAGCAGCTTCGCTGACGAGCGGGTATTCATCGAGAAGTTCATCCAAGAACCTCGCCACATCGAGATCCAGGTACTCGGCGATCAACAGGGTCACGTCATCCATCTCGGGGAACGCGAGTGCTCCATCCAACGCCGCCACCAGAAGGTCATCGAGGAGGCGCCCTCCCCCTTCATCGATCCCGAAACTCGGGAAGCGATGGGCAGCGCCGCGGTGGCGCTGGCGCGTTCGGTGGATTTCACCACCGCTGGCACCGTGGAGTTCATCGTCGACCAACAGCGTAACTTCTACTTCCTTGAGATGAACACGCGACTGCAGGTAGAACACGCGGTCACCGAGTTCATTACCGGCCTCGACATCGTCGAGTGGATGATCCGCATCGCCAACGCAGAGCCGCTCTCCCTCGCGCAAGAAAAGGTACGATTTCGGGGCTGGGCCATCGAGACACGCGTCTATGCAGAGGATCCTAATCACGATTTCCTGCCCTCCACAGGACGACTGGTGCGCTATCGCACCCCCACTGTAGAGCGCGGGATCAGGGTCGACAACGGCGTCTATGAAGGCGGCGAGATCAGCCGCTTTTATGATCCGATGATTGCCAAGATCACCACCTGGGATCTGGATCGCGCCAGCGTGATTGTCCGCATGCGCCGAGCGCTCGATGAGTTCTACATCCAGGGCGTGAACCACAATATCGCGTTCTTGACTGCTCTGCTCGCCCATCCGCGGTTTCTGGAGGGACGGCTGAGCACCAGCTTCATCGCCGATGAGTACCCCCAAGGGTTTAGCCCGGCACCACTGGAGGCACGGGATCTCAACGCCATCATCGGTGCCGCCGCGCTCATGCACTTGCGTTACATGCAGCGCGCGGCGCGCACCAGCGGACAGATGCCGGGCTATCAATTCCGCATCCCAGTGGCCTGGGAGGTGCTAGTCAACGACAGCTATTATCCGGTGACCATCCAGCCTATGCCGGAGGGCTTCGATGTCACCCGCGACGATGGCCATGTACTGGCGGTACGCAGCGACTGGCAGGTCGGAGATCCGATACTGCGGTGCACCATCAATGCTCAACCCGAGCGTTTCAAGGTCGAACGCAACGGGCTCGGTTACATCCTCTTCCACCAGGGTGCAGAGGTCCAGGTTGAAGTCTATCCCCGCACCGCGGCACGTCTCGCCAAGCTGATGCCGGTCAAGGTGCCACCCGATATGTCCATGTATCTGCTCTCACCCATGCCCGGGCTGATGCGCTCCATTGCCGTGAAAGAAGGTGAAGAGGTGGCCGCTGGGAAGGAGCTTTGCGTGGTGGAAGCCATGAAAATGGAAAACATCCTGCGCAGCGAACGTGCGGCCAAGATCGCCAACATACGAGTCAGACCCGGTGACACGCTCACCGTTGGCCAGGTGATCCTGGAGTTCGAAAGCGGCTCTCAGGCAGCGGCCAGTTAGGCCACGCTGGGTAAGGAGAACACGTTTTTACTCGGGCACATACCAACGAACAACGGTATCGCCAAGAAAGGAAGGCTTGCACTATACGCGGTGGCTACACCATTGTAGATTTGTTGCCTTTTCCGCCACCGGCTTTTCCTTCGAAAAGATTTTTTGGAGCGTAGTGATGAGTAGCGTAGTACAGACCCAGCTGAGCACACTCGGGCTGATGTTTCGAGCTCACCCCTGGCATGGGGTAACCATCGGCGA
>JBAPTW010000102.1:0-3952 GCA_049282355.1 Gammaproteobacteria bacterium
GGATTGACCGCGAGGCCAACAGCAACATCGAGGAGGGGCTCCTCAGGGCATGGCTGACCGAGCGCGGCTACCCGCCGGCGCAGTTTCCGTGGCCGCTCGGTGGGCGGGCCCCTTGGTGCGAAGCTTCGGCCGCCGCCAGCGTGAAATGGTTACGGGTGAACGGACGCTGGTTGGCGTGTAACGGATTCTTACTATTCCACGCCGCAGCGGTTCTTCGGATTCCGGCCTCTCCTGCTCGCCTGTATCCCAAGTGATTAATCCCCATCACTTGTTTCCCTATAGCACGCAATAGCCACCAAGCAATAACACCACTTCATGGTATGAACAACGTAATCATAGTTATATCACTTAAATATCTAACTTTTGTCAAATAAATATATTGACTAAAAGTTCATCATGCTTTAGTCTCTCGGGGTCTTGTAAACGACAATCGTGTTTAAATATATAGACAGAGGAGTGAGCCATGGTAAATACAGCGCGTATGTGGCAAGGACTGTCTTTGGTCCTCGCATTGTTGGTGACCGTATCCTTCGGTAGAGTCGGGTCTGCAGAAGTACTCGACACTCCTTTTGGCTCAACTAACGTAGAGCTTGACCCAGGTTTTGTTAGCGCATTGACCAACCTCGGTGTCTTAGTTGAGCAGATCGGGCCAGCAAACCTTAGTACCGTAACGGACGACACGGGTGCAACAACGTCAACTGTAGCGTCGTTCCCAGTGCAGACAGGTGCGGCCAATACCGACCCCGTCGGGTTAGACCTTTTGCACGCTGGTGGACTGAAGTTCTCGGTTGGAGAGACCTCCGCGGAGATTAGCGACTATGTTTACAACACAAATGCAGCGGACCCAGCAACAGGTGAAGTGTTGCTACAAGGTCGAGCAGTTTCCCAGTCTTCCGGGGATGCTGTCACTGCGTTCACACGAGCACCTCTGTTTAATTTGGACCTTGCCGGGATAACCATAGACCAGCCGTCAGATCTAACCGATATTGGAGTGCTTCGAGCTACCGGAGTTGTGCTGACGCTGACTCCCGAAGCAGCAAACTTCCTGAACAGTACCTTTGGTTTGGATGAGAGTAATGGATTGGCAGCCGGGACTGTAATCGGGACTGCCGACGTAGAAGTTGTCACAACGCGGTAACTCTCTTTTGGAGACTGCCGACTGAGGGAGCCGGGACTTTGTGTCCCGGTTTTTTTTGACCTAGATTACGTACTCCCGCTAAAGCCTCATATCGCCTGCCAGGTCGGCGGAACCGCCTCATGAAATTCCGCAAGCCACTGAACAGCTACAGTCCGTCTAGATAAACTCCGCAACTTAGCGTTGCCTGCGATAAGAAAAACAGGGCTTGTTTGTAAGCAGCAGTTTGTCGAGGCAGCAATACAAGCTTGTTGTTTTGTACCAGGACGAGACTTTCACCCAAGAAATCGGCCATCGTCCTTTGTTCATACTCATGCCGATGCAGCTGCTTCACTGCCCGGATCAAGCAAATGAGAACAAGCGAGCGTCATGGATACATTCAGCCCGCGGGGATGATGTCGACGCCCACAGAGGCTAAACTGCAGCCATGAATATCCTGGGGATTTCGGCCTATTACCACGACAGCGCCGCGGCGCTGGTGCGTGACGGCACGCTTATCGCGGCGGCCCAAGAAGAGCGATTTACTCGCAAAAAGCACGATGCGCGGTTTCCGGTGCAGGCCGTTCGCTACTGCCTCGACGAAGCGGGGGGCTCACTGGCCAACATCGATTATCTGGTATTTTATGATAAACCGTTGGTGAAGTTTGAGCGCTTGCTCGAGACCTATCTCGCTTACGCACCGACTGGCTTTCGCTCTTTTGTGGCGGCGATGCCAGTGTGGCTCAAAGAAAAGCTCTTTCTCAAGGACCTGCTGAAAAAAGATCTCGCGGGCATTGGTAACTGTATGGTCAAGGATCTGCCGCCGTTGCTCTTCACCGAGCACCACCAGTCCCATGCGGCGTCCGCCTTCTTTGCCAGCCCCTTCGAGCGGGCGGCGGTGCTCTGCATGGACGGGGTGGGGGAGTGGGCTACCACCTCGGTGTGGCTGGGCGATGGCAATACGTTGACCCCCCAGTGGGAGCTCGATTTTCCCCACTCTCTGGGGCTGCTTTACTCGGCCTTTACCTACTTCACCGGTTTCAAGGTCAACTCCGGCGAGTACAAGCTGATGGGGCTGGCGCCCTACGGCGAGCCAAGATACACCAAGCTGATCCTAGAGAAGCTTTTGTCGTTGAAGGACGACGGCACGTTTCGCATGGACATGCGCTATTTCAACTACGCCAACGGGCTTACCATGACCAACCGGCGCTTTGCGGCGCTCTTTGGTGGTCCGGCGCGAAAACCCGAATCCCCCGTGACCCAGCGCGAGATGGACATCGCTGCCTCCATTCAGCAGGTCACCGAGGAGGTGTTGCTGCGCCTGGGGCGCACCGTGCACGATGAGCTTGGCACTGAAGCGCTGTGTTTGGCCGGGGGCGTGGCGCTCAATTGTGTGGCCAACGGCCGATTGCTGCGCGAAGGCCCCTACCGCGACCTTTGGATTCAGCCGGCCGCCGGCGATGCGGGCGGGGCCGTGGGGGCGGCGCTTTCAGTCTGGCATGAGTATCTCGGCCAGCCCCGGCGAGTGAACGGCGCCGATGTTATGTCCGGGGCCTACTTGGGACCGCGCTTTTCCAATGAGACGATTCAACGTTACCTCGAGGGCATCGGCGCCCCTTACACCTGCCTCGAGGATGACGCCCTCCTGGCGCGGCTGACCGAGTTGCTCGCGCAAGAGCAGGTGATTGGCTGGTTTCAGGGGCGCATGGAGTTCGGTCCCCGAGCGCTCGGGGGGCGCTCCATCCTTGCCGACCCGCGAAGCCGGCACATGCAGTCGGTGATGAATTTAAAGATCAAGTACCGCGAGTCGTTTCGCCCTTTTGCGCCCTCGGTGTTGGCCGAGCGGATCGCGGATTATTTCGCGCTGGAGCGCCCGAGTCCCTACATGCTGCTGGTGGCGCCCGTTGCCGAAAAGCGCCGTATTCCCATGACCGAAACCGAGCAACAGCTTTTTGGCATCGAAAAACTGAACATACCGCGCTCCGAGATCCCGGCCATCACTCATGTGGATTACTCGGCCCGCATTCAGACCGTGCACCGCAAGACCAATCCGCGCTACTACGCGTTGCTCAAGGCCTTCGAGGCACGCACCGGGTGTCCGGTGCTGGTTAATACCTCGTTGAATGTCCGCGGTGAGCCGATCGTTTGCACCCCCGAGGACGCTTACCGCTGCTTTCGGCGCACCGAGATGGACTACTTGGTGCTGGAGAACTGCTTGTTGGCGAAAACCGAGCAGCCGGCCCGGAAAATAGACACGGCGTGGCAACAGGAGTTTGAACTGGACTGATGGCAACGAACACCCACCTTATTCCCCAGCTGGACCGCAAGGGGCTGCGCGACTTCGGCCTCATGACGGGCGGGCTCATCGTGGCGCTCTTCGGCTTGTTTTTTCCCTGGCTGCTCGCGACCGGCATGCCCCTCTGGCCGTGGCTCGTCGGCGGTTTTTTAGCCCTGTGGGCACTCATCGCGCCGGCGCGCCTTCGCACGGTGTACCACGGGTGGATGCGCTTGGCACTACTGCTTAGCCGCATCACCACGCCGCTCATTCTGGGTGTGGTGTTTTTCCTCGTGATGTTGCCGGTCGCGCTGGTGATGAAAGTGATCGGGCGCGATGCGATGGCGCGGCGGTTCGATGCGACTGCAACCAGCTACCGGGTGCCAAGCCGCCAGGCACCGCGCGAGCACATGGAGAAGCCCTACTGATGATTGAGCTTTTGAAAGATCTCTGGGGATTCATGCGCAGCCGCAAGAAGTTTTGGCTTGCGCCTATCATCCTGGTGATGTTGCTCCTCGGCGTGTTGATCGTGCTCGCGCAGGGTTCGGCGGTGGCGCCTTTCA
>JBAPTW010000103.1:0-24922 GCA_049282355.1 Gammaproteobacteria bacterium
CCGCGCAGTTCTCACTCTGATGGCTTGCGCCGGAGAGCCCGAAATAAGGCTACGCCATCAGTTTCCAGTCGGCATCGGCAGGCTTATGCCCTCTTTCTCGAGCATCTTACGCACACTCTTGAGCCGCTGATACTGAGTGAGCGTGATGGGCCCCGTGTAGACCTCGCTCTGGAGCTTCCGGGGAGGATACTCGACGTAGGTCTTCATCTTTTCCTTGACGGCCTGGTTGATGGTCACCAGTGTCCAGGTTCTCTCCGTGTAGTTGTTCATGAAGATGTCGTAGCGCTCCTGCGGGTCCTGCCACAGATCGAAAATCTGGGGCACCGTGGCAACGTATTTCTCAGGACCCTTCCAACCGAGATTGCTGTCGACCGCGAGGCCGCCCGTCTCTTGGCCATCATCACCCCGCAGGTTGAACAAAGCCTTGTAGTTGCCCACCCGCACCGCGCCGGGGGTCAGCTCATTCTCGGTGAAGTAAAACCAGGAATCCCGCTCGGACTTGCCCGTACCGAAGAGCACCGGCGACATGTCGTAGCTATCGAAGATGATGGGCTCGCCCTCGCGGTCTTTCTTCGGCAGCTCCACGCCAGCGATGGCGGCGAAGGTCGCCATCAGATCGAGACCACCGAGAATGTCATGGTTTTTCGTTCCCGCCTTGATCTTGCCTGGCATCCAGGCGATTGCCGGCACGCGATTGCCGCCCTCGCGCACGGTGCCCTTGGTACCACGGAACGGGGTGTAGCCGGCATCAGGGTAGACGTCCTGCCAGGCGCCGTTGTCGGTGGTGTAGAAGACCAAGGTATTCTTGTCGAGCCCGAGCGCGCGGACCTTGTCCATGATGGCTCCGATGTGTGCATCGAGCTCGACGATGGAGTCGGCATACTTCGACTTCGACAGGGACTTGTGCTCAAAATCGGGGTGCGGCATGTTCGGCTGATGCACCTTCATGAAATTGACGTTCATGAAGAACGGCTTGTCCGATTTAGCCACCTTGTCGAGGTACTCGAGCGCCGCCTTTTCGATGTATCCATCGAAGAACGGGATCCCGACCACCCCATCCGGGTACTCGGCGGTCTTTTCGTTCGGCTTGTTCACGTACTGGCCATTGATCTTGAAATCTTCGACTGCCTTTTCTCCGGCCTTGCCGGACAGCGATCCTTTGGTCACCTTCTTGAACATGGCGCGCAGTTCTGGGCTCATATCCGGGAACCACGTGGGATCGGCGTAGGTGTAGGCGTTCAGGTGATAGAGGCCGACGTACTTCATCTCGTCGTAGCCCTGCGCATTGGGCAATGCGTAGTCGGCCTCGCCGAGGTGCCATTTGCCGGTGAAAAACGTGTTGTAGCCCGCGCTCTTCAGAACCGAGCCCAAGGTCCACTCCGCCTCTGGCAGTCCGCCCCCCTGGCCCTGGAATGCCACCGTCGTCATGCCGCTGCGGTTCGGTATCCGCCCCGTTTGCATGGCCGCCCTTCCCGGGGTACAGCTCGGCTGCGCGTAGAACGAGTACATTGTCATTCCCTCGTCGGCGAGCGCATCAAGGCTCGGCGTAGGCATGCCTCGGCCCTCGCCACCGCCGTAGGCTCCGAGATCGCCATAGCCGGTGTCGTCGGATACAATCAAAATGATGTTGGGTTTGCTCTGCTTGGCCACGGCCGGTAGGGGTCCGAAGAACAGCGGAATCGCTGCT
The DNA here is from genome assembly GCA_049282355.1 of Gammaproteobacteria bacterium. Classification (GTDB taxonomy): domain Bacteria; phylum Pseudomonadota; class Gammaproteobacteria; order HK1; family HK1; genus JAGTVB01. The sequence goes on from JBAPTW010000103.1 coordinate 1,688, forward strand.
AAGATGCTAAAAAAAGCTTTCATTGGTTCCTCCCTTTAAACTTACGGATCAGTCTCGCCCGCGGAAAATCGGCAGCGCAATAGACGTCCTTATCCGCCGCTGAATCCATCACCTTGCTGCGGTCTGCACCGCCAATCGGCCATCGACTGCTCCTCGACGCCGCTTTGACGTGAGTTCCAGCTCAAATCTTGACCTTACTCGACTTGACAGCGGCCTACTCCACCACGCCGCCACGCTCCCATGGGGTCTCCTCTCCCAAAACCCCGCGGAATACTAGGGTAAAGTATCGCGGCGGTGTTATGCACTTTCGGCAAAGCTGCGTGAATCTTCCTATGTGATCGAAGAAATGTTTTCCTGGGCACCGGGCGGTGACATAATTATGTCGTTTCCGCGAACGCTGGAAGGAGACGGCATGACTACGGACGGCTGGCGAGACTGGGAGGGACCGTCGGGACAGTCGGCGCCTCGGGCCTTGATTGGGCAGATCGATGTCGACGACGTCAGCCTCTGGGAAGAGACCACGGCCCCCTGGGAGCTGATGGCGAGGCCGCTGGATGCCGCCTGCCCGTTCGCAAACTGCAAGGTCTACCTGGTGACGCCCTCCGTCGTTCTCTACTGGGAGTCCTTCAGTTCGTGTCTAAGCGTTCATGGCCTCACGCCGGCACGCATGCTCACCTTGTCGGTGCCGCTGCGGACTGGGCCCCGCACTGCCTATTGGAGAGCGCTGCCGGTTGCAACCAGGCTACCGATCTCGATGCCAGGCGGCCTAGACGTGGTGGTCGACACGGGTCAAGTCCATCTGATCCTCCTCGTCTCCCTCGCCCTGCTGCGGCGCGACATGCCGGAGGATGGCCTGTGGCACTTGCTCGAGGCGACAGCCCAGCGATCATTGACCAACACGCCCTCGAAGCTCAACCGGTTTGGCCTATGGCTGCTGGGGGCGCTGGCAGAGGCAAAGCGTCGACCCGAGGCCTTCCGGCATGCAGCGGTGGTGCACTCGTTCGAGCAGGAGCTGCTGGTGCAGCTGGCTGAAGTGGGGGCGCCGGCAAGCGGTTCCCACTCACGCGGCAACGCATTCCTGCGCCGCCGCGGACTGGAAAAGGCGCTCGAGTACCTGCGCGCCACCGATCCCAGTATGGTGACGGTTGCCGATCTATGCAGGGTCGCCGGTGTGAGCGAGCGCACGCTGCGGTATGCCTTCGGAGACGCCGTCGGCCTGTCCCCTTTGAGCTTCATTCGCCATCGGCGCCTCCACGCCGCTCGGCACGAGCTCTTGGCCGTCGACCCGGGCGAGGAAAGGGTCGCGGACATCGCCCACCGCCTGGGTTTTTTGGAGCTCGGACGGTTCGCGTCCGACTACCGGCGGTTGTTCGGGGAGCTACCCTCGCAAACCCTGGCCCGGCCGAGCGCGCAAAGGGGCACGCCCCTGGTGTTTGCCTAAGCGCAGATCACTCGGTGACGCCCATCTATAGTGCGGCGCGCCGCCTGACGACTCCCGGCAATGTTCAGTGCAGCGCCACAGTGGTTACTCAGTTGGCGGACGGATGACTGTTGATCATCCGGTCGAGCATCTGGTCGACGGAGAGCGACGATCCCCGCTGCGTCGGCGGGAACTCCTTCAGCGTTTGGATGTGCTCGCTCAATCTCGCGAGGATGGTGTTGAACATCCAGGGCTTGTGCTGCGGCAGCTGGCCCAGCGTTCTTGGATACTGATCGAAGCTCTCGAACGGATCCTGACGGACGTTGTAGATGCGGGCGATCTCCATCTTGGTGGTCGTTCCATAGTAGCCATCGCGTTCGGCAAAATGCGCTTTCCATTGGTTGACGCGGATCGCCTGCGGCGACGACTCGGCCCAGTAGATGTAATTGCCGCGCGCGGACTTGTCCGTCTTACCGGTCCAATAGTCGAGGTTGTTCACGCCATCGAGATAGACCTTTTTCACGGTGTCCGTGCCGAGCTTGTCACCCTTCATCAGGCGCTGCTTCAGATCCTCGTAATCGACGCCCACCGCCGCGGTCAGCGTAGCGAAGACGTCCATGAGGATCTGGATGCCGTTCAGCTCGGTCCCGGGCTTGATCATGCCCGGCCAGCGGACGAACATGGGCACGCGCACGCCGCCTTCCCAGGTCGACATCCTCTCGCTGCGCAGAGGTGCCACTTGCCTATACACAACGAGGAGCACTTGACTCCATGAGGCTATCTGGACACACTAGGCGCCAGGTGCTCCGCTGGAGCACCTGAACACAAATCAATTCGTTGGAATACCAGAGCCTGTTGGTATGAGAGCTGCTCTATCGTCGTCCAGGGCAAACTTCGGTCCTCGGTTGGCCCAGTTACTGACCGAAGGGCTCGATCGATACTCAACGTCCTGCACGTATTCACGTATTAAGGAGTCCTCCATGACTAAGACTAAGAAGATTCTTCTCGCCTTGTCACTTGCCGCACTGGCCAGTGGTTCTGCGCTGGCCGCAACGGGTGCCGAGATCGATGCAGACAAGGATGGAACGATATCCGCCGACGAAGCGGCCGCCGCTGGTCTCGACATTACCACGATGGAGGTTGGCGATGACGGCGTACTCACGGTCGAAGAGTACGACGCCATTATGGTTCCTCCCGCGCAATAATCAAGTCAGGCTCCACGTCTGAGCCACGCGGCCGCACGGATGCGGCCGACGCGAGTATCGATTGCGGACAACCGAGTGGATTGGTGGTTGCTTGGCATGTTGGGGGGGCGGGCCGCCTTGCATCTTGCTATAAGCGCCTATTCGGCGAGATGCCGTCACAGACCTTAGCCAGACCGGCAACGATGGCCACCAGCCCACTGATCCTGCGTCGGTCTATATGAGGCTATTGTGCACGGCCAGGCCGCTCCGATGCCTTCGTCGCCTGCTCCCATAGTGCGTTCGCTTCGGGGTCATCCGGGTAGCGCGCTTTTAGATCTTCAGCGGCCCGGCGTACCAGTGCGTCATCGTCTGCCAACAGCCGCTGCACGGTGAGCTGATCGCCGGGGTGTGCTTGGTTATAAAGGGGCTCCAAGGCCGTACTGCGCGCGATGCCCGGTTGAGTGGTGTCGGCGGCGAGCGCAAGCAGCTGGTCGGTGGTATCGGTCGCACCGCGGCGGGCGGCGTGGAGGGTCTCGCCAAAGTGAACGGACGGCGCAGCAGTTGAGCCGGGCCAGCGCACCATGGCGGGCACCCGCCAACCGCCTTCCCAGTTGGTGTTCTTCTCGCCCCGGAACGGGGTGGCCGCCGCATCCGGCCAGGTATTGTAATGGGGGCCGTTGTCGGTGGAGTAGAAAACGAGGGTGTCATCGGCAATGCCGAGCTCGTCCAACAGCTTCAGGAGCTTGCCCACGTGCATGTCGTGCTCGACCATCCCGTCCGAGTACTCGTCCTGGCCAGAGATACCCCGCAGTTCCGGCGGCTTGACGTGGGTGCGAAAGTGCATGCGGGTGCCGTTCCACCAAAGGCCGAGAACGTTACTTGGGTTTTGTGTCGATGTCCATCCGAATTTCGTCAATCAATTCGATAGCCGAGGAGCGAACACCACCCAACACCGCTAGCGGGAAGCGCGGTTGATTTATTCATAAGCTCTTAGTCGCTCTTGAAACCGACCCCCGCGTGGCTGCCATCGCAGAAGGGCTTGTTCTTCGAGTGCCCGCAGCGACACAGGGCGGCCTGATTCCCATACCAGGCTTTTCGCCCACTGGCTGCCTTAATCGTCACATGACCCGACAATAGCAAGGGGCCGTCCTTCAATGGTTTGATCGCAAGCCTTCCACCGGTCGGTCCAGACTCAGTGCTCCTCTCCCCCACGGAGCCAAAATCTCGAAAGCCAGCCTTCTCGTGGCTGTTGTCACAGAACGGCTTGCTCTTCGAGTGCCCGCAGCGACACAGGGCCGCGCGAAACCGTACGCCCGGCATGTCCTTCGGGGCACCTTCAATGGCGAGATCGCCGGAGACAAATAACGGCCCATTATAGGCGACAGAGACGGTGTTTTCGGGCAGGGATTGCTCGGGACCAGCCGTTTTGTCATGGTAGGTCAACGCGCCGCTTGGACAGCGCTCGACAATATCTCGCACTTCTGACTTGCTGGCGTGATCAGGCACGCACCAAGGCTCACGCCGGGCTATGAATAGATCACCCTTAGCCTGCACGCACTCAGAAATGTGAATACACAGCCTGGTATCCCAGAAGACGTCGATATCCTTGCCGGTGAACTGACGAACCTTCTTATCGCTCATTTAGCTTTCTCCTGCGGAATTCTCCTGCTCTGCCCCTTATTCTGCCGGCGCTCATGTGTTTCTGCGCGTAACCAGGGGCGACGTCTAAGCGAGTTGGTTGCAAACAGATCTGCAGAAAGCGAACTGGCTCCTTAGAAGAAAGGTTGTATTCGCTGTGCAGTATGCTGCCGCCGGCGCTCATGCGCTGAACCTCGCCGGGGCGAATGTCGAGCCGTTTCCCATACCGTCCCTGCGCTCCAGCGCACCCGAGAGCACATAGCTCACGATTTCCACGGCGCGCCGTCCGCCTTGCTCTCGGCCCGCTCGCTACGATTTCTTCACAACCTTTGAGAGGGTATTTTGAATTTAAGAATGCGGCGGGTACCGACGTTAGAACCTTGTTTCACACGGCGTGTTGCGACGAAGATACGAAGACTTCCTGAGGACCGCTTTGTTCTCTGGGCGGATCAATGGGCTCGGCCAGTGCATCGGGCGGTAGCATCAGCTCCGAAGACAGCATCGGCGCAAGCTCGCGCAACGCTCGCCGGTACACCTCGCGCTTAAAGAAAATGACATTTTGTGTTGGATACCAGTAGCTCACCCACTTCCAGCAATCGAATTCGGGCTGATCGCAGGCATTCAGTCGCAACGCACTCTCCCGGCCAATCAGGTGCAGCAAAAACCAGATCTGCTTTTGGCCGATACATCGAGGCTGACAGTGGCGTCGAATGAAACGTTTGGGCAAGGTGTAGCGTAACCAACCACGGGTATATCCCACGATCTCCACGTGATTGCGTTTTAAGCCCAATTCTTCGTAGAGCTCGCGATACAGGGCCTGTTCGGGGCTCTCGCCTCCCTTGATTCCTCCTTGAGGGAATTGCCAAGCCTCCTGCCCGAATCGTCGTGCCCACAAAACCTTCCCGCCTCGGTTAGCGAGAACGATACCAATATTTAGTCGATAGCCTTCAGAGTCGATCATGGTCGCGCATGGGCGTATCAACGCTGGACATTCTATTTTTCCATGAACCTCGATACACAGCAAATGTTAATGGTGTGCATGAGCACGCTTTTTCTGTTTAATGAGACAAGCCCACATCGCCGCGACTTGGGCTAAGGGGTGAATTCATCCGTTTCTTGCGTTACTTTCTTGAAACAAACAAACTGCCAACGCGGCGCCGGAGAGGTTTCTCCCACCACCATGAGCTGCCTGTTATGCCGTCAATACAGCCGTTTCCCGAGAAAATGAGCCCATGATTTTCGCCATCTTCGATCTTGATAATACCTTGATCGCCGGTGATAGCGATTACCTATGGGGAGAATATTTGAGCGAAATAGGCGTCGTCGATCGAGAACAGTACGAACGCCTGAACGCCGGCTACTATCAGCAGTACCAAGAAGGCACACTCAACATCAACGAATTTTTGAGTTTTTCATTAAGGCCGTTGGCCGACCACGCATGGACGGATTTGTGTCGATGGCGGATGGATTTCCTAACCAAGAAGATCGTTCCAATCCTACTTCCCAAAGCGGACGAGTTGATCGGAACGCATCGCCACCAGCGACACCAACTACTCATCATCACTTCCACTAACCGCTTCGTTACTGAACCGATTGCGGATCGGTTAGGCATTCCCCACCTCATCGCCACGGAGCCAGAATTTGCGAACGGCCAATATACCGGCCACGTAGTCGGTACACCAAGCTTCGCCGAGGGTAAGGTAACTCGGCTGCGCGCGTGGCTGAGGCAAAGAAGGCTCGTCCCCGAGGAGATGTGGTGTTATTCAGACTCGCATAATGACCTGCCACTCCTTGATTTCGCAACCCACCCTGTCGCTGTAGATCCTGACCCCGTGCTGCATCGCCAGGCGCTCGCAAGAGGTTGGCCAATCCTTAGCCTACGCTCTTGACTCTCTTGGTGTCGCCAAGCTCTCTCGCGGCCAGCTCAGCTGTCGGACTCCAGTCCGCTCTCCAATCGCCACTATTTACGGCCGACGGCCGGCAGCTCGGCATCACAAACCTTATCAAGCGAGCGCTTGGAAAATGCGGTCCCGGATCTCCTCGACGGAGCCGATCCCATCGACACGAACATATTGAGGGGCAGATTTGTCTCCGCTTGCGGTCCAATTCGAGTAGTAATCCACTAGCGGCTCGGTCTGCTCATGATAAACGGACAAGCGTTTTCGCACCGTCTCTTCCTTATCATCATCGCGTTGTACGAGTGCTTCGCCAGTTACATCGTCCTTGCCCTCCACTTTCGGTGGGTTAAAGATAACGTGGTAGGTTCTTCCGGACCCAGGGTGTACCCGGCGACCACTCATGCGCCTAATGATTTCGCCATCGTCGACCCCGATCTCAACGATATAATCGATGTTTACTGCTTCTCGCTTTAGCGCTTCTGCTTGGGGAATTGTCCGAGGAAAGCCATCGAACAAGAAACCCGCCTCACAGTCTGGCTGCTGAATACGTTCTTTGACGAGCCCCACGATGATATCGTCGGATACCAAGCCGCCAGAATCCATCACCTCCTTGGCTTGTTTTCCCAGCGGTGTGCCCGCCTTGACAGCTGCCCTGAGCATATCCCCCGTGGAAATTTGAGGGATTCCGAAGCGTTCGGTTATGAATCCCGCTTGCGTACCCTTGCCCGCGCCAGGCCCCCCTAACAATATTAAGCGCATAAGTTCCTCCTTTTATTCTGAAACACTGAAATACGCCCTCCTATTATGCCGTTATTCACGCATGGGTGGCTACACGAGGCATTTGCGACAAGTGTTGGCCGCTGCGGCAACGCAGCTCAAGCAAGCGCAGTAGTTTTTAAAACAGCTTCTAAACCGATGGCAGCCACACTTGACTAATGCACCCCCATAGGCAACCCTCTCCCTTGGCCCCCTCGCCAAGGCGAGATAATGTCTGCGCTCTGCTGGATAGGCTTCCAGTACATAAGCCGCAAACGCTGTGAGGAGCTGTGGTGTGAAGTTGCATTCGAATGGTTCTTTCGGAAAGAACCGCATTACGGCCTACGGTCTGGATTATGTGTGCGTCAACGACAAGAGGATTAACCGCAGCCTCGTAGTCACCCCAGACACGGTGCGTCTTGACTGGCCGCCGATCTCATGGGCCGACCTAAGCGGTGACCATTTATTGTCACTCGTGGATTTGCGCCCCGAGATCCTTTTGCTTGGAAGCGGGCCGGTGCAGCAGACTCCGTCATCTAACTTGCTAGCAACGCTAGCGCAGATAAAGATTGGGGTAGAAATCATGACCACCGCGGCAGCGTGCCGCACCTACAATATCTTGGTAGCTGAAGGCCGCGTGGTGGCTGCCGCCCTCATCGTGGCAAGCGACAAATCCTCCTAGGGGGATATTCTAATCACTATGGCAAGTGCACTGTGCAATCAGAATTCACCCCAGGCTTCTAAGGTTGACGTGCTAGGGGCAGGCTCCGGCTTCACCCAACAAGGCTACTCGCGCATGTTATCTACGCTGAAACCTTCTCGTTCCACCATCTGACGTAACCGCCGCAACGCCTCCATCTGAATTTGCCTAACCCGCTCCCTCGTGACCCCCAGCTCGTGCCCCACCTCTTCTAAGGTGGCGATTTCGCGCCCTCGCAGACCAAACCTTCCCTCGACCACAACGCGCTGCTTCTCATTTAATCGTGACAGCCACAGATCGATGTGAACTTGGACGTCGGTACCTTGCAAAAGCACCGTCGGATCAGAAGTTTGCTCGTCTGGAATTGAATCGAGCAACGAACGCTCGCCGTCGGTGTTGAGCGGCACATCCACCGATCCGAGAACCTGGTGCAGAGCCATTACCCGCCTTATCTCCTCAGGGGATCTGTGCAGTGTTGCAGCGACATCTTCAGGGCTCGGCTCTCGGTCGAGAAGCTGCGCGAGGTGCCTAGCCGTGCGAAGACACAAGTTGATCTCCTTAACCACGTGGATCGGAAGCCGAATGGTGCGCGTCTGATTCATCAGTGCACGCTCAATCGTCTGTCGTATCCACCAGGTGGCATAGGTGGAGAATCGAAACCCACGATCAGGATCGAACTTTTCCACCGCTCGAATTAGGCCAAGATTGCCCTCTTCGATGAGATCCAGCAGCGCGAGCCCACGATTCATGTATCTTCGAGCGATCTTGACCACGAGCCGAAGATTGCTCTCGATCATCCTCCGGCGGGCATCCTGATCTTGGTGCTGTGCACGACGCGCGAAATAAATTTCTTCACTAGCGCTCAATAACGGGGATATCCCTATCTCGTTAAGATAAAGGCGCGCTGCATCTAGCCCCTTTTCGTGGGCATCCCTTGTTAGGGTAAGATATTCCTCTTCTTCATCAAGACAGAGATCATCCTCCTCAGCAACAGGATCTAACTCAACAACAGGCTCTAAGTCGCTGACCTCGGTCTCTACGCTAGGGTAATTTTCTACACTCCATTCAAGCTCGACACCAACCCCAGCCATCTCGTGCTCTCTCGACATGGCTTTCCTCCTTCAGGCTTACTCTCGGCAAATAGCGCATGGGATTGACCGGACGCCCATCCTGTCGGATTTCGAAGTGCAGCATCGGTTGCCCACTTCCCGTGCGTCCCATTTCAGCTATGCGCTGACCGCCTGTGACGCGATCACCCTCCGTTACCAATACATTATTGTTATGGGCATATGCGCTTATGAAGCGGCTATTGTGCTTAATGATGATAAGCTTCCCATACCCCCTAAGTCCACCTCCGCTGTACACTACATGTCCGTCTGCAGCGGCGTATATCGGTTGGCCCAATCTGCCGCCGATATTGATACCCTTCTGCTCGGCGTCATCAAAGCCGCTGACCACTGTACCCGCAGCAGGCCATCGCCAACGGAGCACGTCGTTACGCTGCGGCTGCGGTGCTTGTCGACTGCTCACTGCGGGAATAGGCAGCTTGGGTTCGGTTCGGGTTCGAGACTTTTTATTACGGGGCAAACTGGCCGCTGCCTGCTGCGCCTTTCGAGGTGGTGATTTGCGGTGCTGCTGGGTGCTGCGGGCAACCAGTCGCAAACGCTGTCCCGGAAAAATGGTATAGGGAGGACGGATGCCATTCCATGCCGCCACCTGCCGATAGGCCAGTCCGTGGCGCCAGGCGATGGCGTAAAGCGTCTCGCCTTTACGCACAACATGGTAGCCGGATGGATGTGGGCTGTGTTTCGAAAAATAACCAACGGGTGCTTTTATACCCGAGCTGCCGCATCCGCCCAGGCATGCGCTGGCAAGCAGAATGACGATCTTACCTACGGCAGAGAAGCGTTCTTGCACTGGTCCTCACCCCATGCCTCCTACCATAGGCACGAAGCGCACGTAGTCCACAAGCTCTTCTTCATAGCATGTCGCCAAGCGAGTGATCACCGATAGTCTCTGTCTCGGGCCTCGACCTAGCGGAATGATCAGGCGCCCACCGATCGCCAGCTGCCTCAACAGCGCTGGGGGGACACCGATGGGAGCTGCCGCGACCAAAATTCCATCGTAAGGCGCATATTCCGCCCAGCCCGCCCGCCCATCGGCGTATCGAGTTCGAACATTGGTAAGTTTCAGGATGCGCAAGCGTTCCCGTGCCCGGGCAAGCAGCGCTGCAATACGCTCCACACTAAAGACCTGATCGGCTAGCTTCGCTAGAATGGCCGTTTGATAGCCGGACCCTGTCCCCACCTCCAAGACGGTGGTGAGCCGCGACTCTTGCACCAGGCATTCCGTCATCCTTGCCACGACGAAGGGCTGAGAAATAGTCTGCTTATGGCCTATCGGCAGTGCCGTTTCCTCATAGGCTCGACTCGCCAATGCTTCATCCACGAAGATATGTCTGGGAACTCTTCGCATAACGTCAAGGACAGCCATATTCTTGATGCCCTGGGCACGCAAGCGAGACACGAGGCGGTTCCGAGTGCGCTGCGAAGTCATTCCTATGCCACGCAGCGAAAGACTTATTTCATCGTCAACCCGCTTATCCATTCCCTCATCCCTTTGAGCGCAGAGTAGCGCGTCAGATCAACGTGCATGGGCGTGATCGAGACGCACCCCTGCCTTACCGCAAAGAAGTCTGTACCCGGTCCCGCGTCCTGTTCGGAACCTGAGGGACCCACCCAGTAGATAGGCCGTCCGCGCGGATCTTTATCGCAAACCACCGGCTCTGCCTTATGTCGATGTCCAAGTCGCGTGACTTCCAATCCCTGGAGATCCTCCCAGGGAAGGTCCGGAACATTGATGTTCAGAATGGTGTTGGCAGGGATACGACTCTGCGCCACGCCTTCTAATAATAGCGTGACCATGCGTGCTGCGGTCTCGTAGAAAGCCATCTGCTCGCCCGCGAGGGAGACCGCCATCGCGGGAAGTCCCAGAAATCGCCCCTCCATCGCGGCCGCCACGGTGCCCGAGTAGAGAACATCGTCGCCGAGATTGGCTCCCGAGTTTATTCCCGAGATGACAATATCTGGATCCGAATCAAGCAGTCCCGTGAGGGCGAGATGCACACAATCGGTTGGTGTTCCGTCCACATAGTAGAAGCCGTTTTCTGCCTGGTGAACGCGAATCGGGTAATCTAAGGTGAGTGAATTGCTTGCCCCACTGCGGTCACGATCAGGCGCCACAACGATTACTTCGCCAACAGATGCAAGACTGGCAGCCAACAACGCGATTCCAGGCGCCCGATAACCATCATCATTGCTGAGCAAAATTTGCAAAGCCGCCTTCCCTCTCTCAAATCGTTAAAGGGGTATCCCCGGAATGCGGCGGCTGACGCCCGCTGGCAGACTATGACGGCGCGGCCAATTGGCAATTTCCACCTCCACGAGGCCGAGAGAAACCGTCGATCCTTCTCAGCGGGTCACTTTCGCGCCTCCCTTAACCTTATTCGTCTAGTGCGTGCAGGCCTCTTTTCAAACTGCTCCAGGGAAGCAAGCCGCAAAGCGTTCGGAAATGTGCCCTCAGAAGAACAACAGTGGGATCGTCTAAGACTGTGGCTTGACCACTAAGCTGACCGTTGCACTAAGCTGACCGCTGGATAGAGCATCCAACGTGGCTGATTCATTACCCACGCCAGTACTTTTCCTGGGGTTTGCGCAATGCGGGCCGCTGTTGACGCATTAATAGGGACTATTAGACCGAGTTATCGGCAGTATCTGATCAGTGGGCGAGCAGAAACTCGAGCAACGACTTCTGCGCGTGCAGACGGTTTTCAGCTTCGTCCCATACCACGCTCTGTGGACCCTCAATGACCTCAGCACTGACCTCTTCGCCGCGGTGAGCAGGCAAACAGTGCATGAAAAGGGCCTCTGGCTTCGCCAACGCCATGAGCTTCTGATCAACCTGGTAAGCAGCAAACTGATGCAGCCGCTCAACTTGTTCTTCCTCCTGCCCCATACTTATCCAGACATCTGTCGCCACTAAGTCGGCACCCCTGACAGCCTCTGCTGGATCGCGAACGACGGCGACCTGCGAGCTGCCCTCTGCCAACACCGTTGCTGAGGGTTCATAACCCGCCGGGCACGCGATACGCAGCTCGAACCGGAACTGTCGCGCAGCATGGATATAGGAATGGCATACGTTGTTGCCATCCCCGATCCAGGCTACGGTACAACCAGAAAGATCCCCCCGTTTCTCTATAAAAGTCTGAATGTCCGCGAGCAATTGGCAAGGGTGATGGGCATCTGTAAGTGCATTGATGACTGGGATAGAAGAGCAGGCAGCAAATCGCTCGATTTTTTGCTGCTCGAACGTGCGAACAATAATCCCATCAACCATTCCGGATAGAACTCGTGCCGTATCCTCGACAGGCTCTCCTCTACCTAACTGTGTGTCTGCGGATGACAGGAAAATAGCACCACCTCCCATCTGAATCATGGCAGACTCAAACGAGACCCGCGTGCGCGTAGATGATTTCTCGAATACCATGCCAAGCACGCAGTTTTTCAAGGGCTCGTACACTTGCCCTAGCCGATGGAGTGCCTTCAATTCAATGGCGCGCCGGACGATGCCGCGCAGCTCCCCAGCGGTTAGGTCAAGGAGGGTGAGAAAATGGCGAGGAGGTATGCTTTTGGCTGCCGGCTTGAATTGTCTCACTACCGCGCGCCTCTTTAATGTTTTCAGGCTTCCGCGAAGATATGCTCAGGGCGTTCCGCGGCCATCGCTTGTCTACCCGACTCGATTCTCGATGCTAACTAGGACTTTCAAAAAGCCCTGAGCTTGGAGCAAGGCAATACGCCCTGCTGTTAGCTCCAGCGTCTCGACACCACAAACCGCGCGCACTTATAAGAGTACCACGGGTGCAACCAAGAAGTGTTCGCCTCTTTATACCATAGCGCCTGGCGTTAGGCGCAAAACTTGCGCACCAGCTCCCCGATATCTTGAACCGCGGCCATCGCCTCAGACTCCTCTATGATAAGCGGTGGTAGTAGTCGAATAACCCGTCCTGCCGTCACGTTAATGAGCAACCCGTGATCAAGTGCCGTGAGAACCAGGCCCGCGCACGGCCGATCCACCTCCACGCCGATCATGAGTCCGCAACCACGCACACTCAAAACCCCGCGAACGCCCTGCAACGCATCGTTCAATGTGGCACTCATGCGTGCCCCTAGTTCCTTAGCCCGGTTTATCAATCCCATTTCGTCAATGGTCTCAAGGACTGCCAACGCGGCGCTGCAGGCAAGCGGATTACCGCCGAAGGTAGAGCCGTGCGAACCCGGGGAAAACAAGCTTGCCGCCCTACCTCGTGCCACACAAGCTCCCATTGGCACACCATTGGCCAATGCCTTCGCCAAAGTCATCACATCGGGGCAAGAGCGACGATGCTGCCAAGCAAACCACTCGCCGGTGCGCCCCATTCCCGTTTGCACCTCGTCAAGCATCATTAGCCAGTCGTTTTCTTCACAGATAGCCCGCACCCCTGGTAGATAATCATCACCAGGGATGTTGATCCCTCCCTCACCCTGAATCGGCTCCAGCAAAACGGCAACTACATAGGGATTATTCCGGGCCACTCGCTCTAGAGAGCCGAGATCATTATAAGGAATCCTGACAAAGCCTTTAACCAGCGGCTCGAAGCCAGCTTGTACCTTGCGGCTGGCAGTGGCGCTCAAGGTGGCGAGTGTTCTTCCATGGAATCCACCTTCAGCCACAATGATGTGCGGAGAATCCACGCCTTTCTCGTGTCCAAACTTTCGCGCAATTTTGATTGCTGCCTCGTTCGCCTCTGCGCCCGAATTGCAAAAAAATACCCGCTCCATTTGCGATCGATGTGCGATATGGGCAGCAAGCCGCTCTTGCTTTTCGATACGATACAGATTCGATGTATGCACTAAGGAGCGAGCCTGCTCACAAATCGCTTGGGTCACATGAGGGTGACTATGCCCTAGGCTGCAAACCCCGATGCCCGAAATAAGGTCCAGGTAGCGCCGGCCAGATGTGTCCCACAGCCATGCGCCGTCACCGCGTTCAAAGGTGACCGGAAGTCGGCTATAAGCGTTCATTAAGGCGTCGGTCATGACCAATACCTGTGTTCACTCAAAAAACAAAAAGGGCGACCCTACACGAACGGCCACCCTTCTCTTGTGATTATATGCTCCAATAAAGGGCGCCGCAAACATAAAGGGGCAGCAGTGGATGACTGAGGCACCTACCTGCACGCAAAGCATTTCACCAACGGCCAGCGTATAATCCCTTCCTGCCATCACTCGCCGCTATTATGCCATCGCAACCGTTCAAATTGCCTTTATCTTCATGTGTGGAATTTGTGGAGAACTTCGCTTTGATGGGAATAGGCCAGACCGACTCGTCCTGACCCGAATGGTCGGTGCGCTGGTGCGTCGCGGGCCCGACAGTGGGGGCTTATATACCACTGGCCCTATTTCCCTTGGCCATCGGCGACTGGCGATCATCGACCTCTCAGAGCGAGGCCATCAACCGATGATCGACGGTAACCGAGCCATCGTATTCAATGGAACTATTTATAACTACCGAGAGCTGCGGAAGATGTTGCAGGGCCGCGGCCACGTCTTCGTTTCCGATAGCGATACGGAGGTCATTTTAAAAGCGTATGCCGAGTGGGGTGAGCGCTGCCCAGAGCATTTGCACGGAATGTTTGCCTTTGCTCTTTGGGACGGCAACCGGCAAGCGTTGTTCATGGCCAGGGATCGGCTCGGGATCAAGCCCCTTTATTATAGTGTGAATGCTAAATGCTTACGCATCGCTTCCACGGTCCAGGCATTACTTACTGCTGGCGGCATCGATACGCGAATTGACCCTGTAAGCCTGCACCATCATCTAACGCTGCATGCTGTGGTGCCAGCTCCACGCACTCTTCTGAAAGGCATCCGCAAATTACCTCCTGCAACCTGGACGAAGATAGGTGCAGACGGACACATCGTCTCCCAAGTCTACTGGCGCCTTGAGGCAAAACGCCCCCCCCTGCCCCGAACGGAGGCGGAGTGGATCGAAGCGCTGCATCATGAGCTAGGCCAGGCAGTCCAACGCCGACTTCGGGTTGCCGATGTTCCTGTCGGGATTCTGCTATCCGGCGGGCTCGACTCCAGTCTACTGGTGGCGCTGCTTGCAGAATCAGGCGCTTCATATATCCAGACATTCTCCATCGGATTCGAAGACACTCCCGAAGAGTCCGGAAACGAATTTGAATATTCCTCCCTGATCGCCGAGCGCTACTCGACTTTCCACCATCAGGACAGGATTAGCAATGATGAAGTGCTCTCCCGCCTTCCCGAGGCAGTGCAAGCCATGGCGGAGCCTATGGTCGCCCAAGATGCAATCGCTTTCTTTCTGCTCGCTGAACGGGTGTCCAGACATATCAAGGTCGTACAAACGGGGCAGGGTGCGGATGAAATCCTCGGTGGTTATTTTTGGTATCCCCGTATGCAGATGACGCTCGGGACGGATCTCGAACGGTTTCGTACCCACTACTTCGACCGCACTCATGAGGAGTTCTTGGAAACCGTCACGCCGATTTTCTATGGTGACGATCATACCTCAAAGCTCATCGAAGAGAGGCTCGCGGAGCCGGGAGCGGACACCTTCATGGATCGCGTGCTGCGAATGGACGCGAGCATGCTGATCGTTGACGATCCGATCAAGCGTGTTGATAACATGACCATGGCCTGGGGGCTTGAAGCTCGTGTTCCCTATCTCGACCACCGCGTCGTTGAACTGGCCGCCAGCATGCCTCCTGATCTGAAGTTACGAGGCGGTGGAAAACAGCCGCTGAAGGCAATCGCGCGCGGTCTACTTCCAGACAGTGTCATCGACAGGCCTAAGGGCTATTTCCCAGTACCCGCTCTCAAGTATATCCGTGGGCCATTCTTAGAGTTTATGCGCGAAATCCTGACTTCTAAGGCATGCAGAGACAGGAATGTTTTTCCGACGAGTTACATCGAGCGACTTCTCGGCGCACCAGAGCAAAACATGACGCCGCTGCGCGGTGCCAAACTATGGCATGCGGCGCTCCTTGAGCTATGGCTTCAGTTAAACATCGACCAGGCGCCTGCAGGGACCGACAATCCCACTGCAGCGCCATTGTTTGCGGGTCCTGACGAACCATCTTAAAGGGGTTTTAAAACCTGCTGCGCTTGCCCTAGCGGCGTTGCGCGCTGGCTCAACGAGAAGGCCTGCTGTCAGCCCGTCGTTTGCTGCGCAAATTGGGAGCTCTACCCATAAAGGGATAGTCCATTTTTGTGGTGTACGAAACTGTTTAGACTGTGTTTAAATCCCGCTAGTTACACGAAATGAGAGGCAGTACGATGAATGTAATGGAACGAATCAGGCAGCAAGTGGAAAGCAACCCAATACTCATCTACATGAAAGGAACGCCACAGTTCCCGCAGTGTGGTTTTTCTTCACGTGCCGCCCAGGCGCTGCAGGCGTGTAACGTCGATTTTGCTTACATAAACGTGCTTGCTGATCCCGAAGTATTTGAAAATCTCCCCCGGTTTGCTAATTGGCCCACATTCCCGCAAATCTATATCAATGGGGAGCTCATTGGTGGCTGTGATATCACCCTTGAGCTGTACCAGAAAGGAGATTTACAGAAGATGACCGAGAAAGCGGCGGACAAAGCCGGAGCCAACTCGCCACAGTAGATCCAGCGTTGTAACCCGCATCCCGCCCAAGAGGGTGTTTTAAACCCCAGCGAGCGTCGGCAGAGCCAGGCGCGCGGCGGCGAGAGACACAATGAGCAGGAACCATTGTGAACGAATGACAAGCCGGTCATGTCAGGGTAGGCCCCACGGATGGGGTGGGTAACCCTGACGTAGGCGTTTACGCTTGGTTCTTCGCCACTTCAGCTTTGCTCTAGCGGCGCTCGCGACACTTTAAACAGCTTCTAAAAGCCGACCCCGCTACTTCAACAATTACCGCGCTAGGAATCTAAACGCTTCCATATGCACTGCCCCTGGCTAGCTACATCTATCGCCTCTAGCCGGTCTTGATGGGCAGCAACTTCCTCGGCCGTCGCCCGCACCACACGCCGCGGCGCGCTAGCGTGTGTAACAGCTGTGGGAATATTGTGCTGAGACGGCGTCTCTCGATTTAGGTGGGTCAGCTCTAGACTGACTTGCCCACCGGTCATTCTCAGATAGAGATCGGCAAGGATCTCGGCATCCAGTAACGCCCCGTGCAGATCCCGTTGGGAATTGTCCACTTTGTAGCGTTTACACAGGGCATCAAGGCTATTCTTCTGGCCGGGATGTCTTTGCCGCGCAAGGAGCAAGGTATCCAATATCGTGCAATAATCCTGTAGTCGGCTCCAACGGCCACCGAGCCGCTTCAGCTCGTGGTCTATAAAGCCAACATCAAAGGGAGCGTTATGGATGATTACCTCTGCGCCCTGGAGGAAGCCGATTAAATCGGCTGCGATGTCTGCAAAACGCGGTTTGTCCGCAAGAAACTCGTTACTAATTCCGTGAATTTCCATGGCTCCCGGATCGATCGCCTGATCGGGCTGCAAATAATGATGGAAGTACCGCTCCGTCAGGCGACGGCTAATAATTTCGCGACAGCCGATCTCAATGATCCGATGGCCCTGTAGAGGATCCAAACCGGTGGTTTCGGTGTCTAAGACAACTTGGCGCATGGAGCCTCCACAGTAGTTGAGGGATACACAATCAAACCCCAGGGGGAGCCGGCCGCGTAACTTACGGCTGATCGGTCAATTGCCTCTCGATCGCGTTCTTCGCGAGTAGGTCTACCCGCTCATTATCAACATGACCAGAGTGACCTCGAACCCACCTCCATTCAACCTGATGGCGTTCGCAGACAACCGCTAGCTCGCGCCACAGATCGGCATTTTTTACTGGGGTTCGATTAGATGTGAGCCATCCAGACCGTTTCCACTTGGGGAGCCATTCAGTGATACCTCGCTTGAGATATTGGGAGTCGGTGTATAGCCGAACCTTACTGGGGCGCTTAAGAGCTTTCAACCCCTTGATGGCGGCAAGCACCTCCATCTGATTGTTCGTGGTATGCGCTTCGAAGCCCGAGAGGGTTTTCTCGTGGCGGCCATATCGCATCAGCACACCCCATCCTCCCGGGCCCGGATTGCCACGACAAGCACCATCGGTAAAAATATCGACGGGTTGGCTCACCCGCCGCACCTGCTGCGCGGATGGCCTGAGTATATCCTCGCGGAAGGTTCCGCGACACTAACAGCGACTAGGCGACGACGCGGCTGCCACAGCGGCCTGGCTGGCGTCAGCGTCGTCACGCGCTTGGTTGCCACCACGAGATAAGCACCCATAAGGTGCGGTGGCAGATGATGCCCTAGTCTCTCCACAGATTGCAGCCGATGCATCAGACTCTCACTTCGAAATGGCGGGCGAAAAAAGTGACCTTTGACGATCAGATCATCGAACCCGAGCAGTGCAAGCCAGTCCTTGACGCGAGTGAGACCAAGAAAGCGGCCTTGCCAGGGGGCCGCTCGGCGGCGGTGCAAAAACAGGCGCCAAAGACCAAACCAACTCCAGGGATTAAAGCCAAGCACCAAGAGACGCCCTTCCGGCACCAGTACCCGCTGCGCTTCACGAAGTGTGTCATGAACCCTTGAGGCGTATTCCAATGTATGAGCCAGGAGCAGCACGTCTACGCTGTCAGACGCAATGGGAAGAGCCTCGGGCGAACCCTGCAAGTAAGAATAAGGACACTCCATGGTTTCTTCATCAACTCCAACCAGGACCCGATGCAAAATTCGGCTGCTAGAAAGCAAGTCAGCGTCCGCAATCCTCCCTACTTGTAGCAAATGATATCCAAAAAGATTCGGCAGAATCTCGTTAAGTAGTTCGATCTCTGCCTCCAGTACCAAGCGGCCCGGGCAGTTTGAAAACCAACGGTGCAACCCCCTACGCAGTTCGGAATGCATATCAGCTCTCTCAGAGAACGGTTGGTGATCTAAGCCAACAAGTATTCGCCGGGCAGCATACCTGCCGCGCACCTGGTGGCCAGCATACCGTGAAAAATGTATGCCTAAGAGTGTCGCCGTTTGCACCGACAAACTCAACAAGGCGCTTACGCGGGAAGCCATGCGCTTCGACTCAAATCACATGAGTCGGTCGATCCGTAAGACTGAATTGGACCGATAACGAAGCATAGCACCTCAATAGCGCACGGCGGACGCCCAGGGCATCGAAGCCGCTACCGAGGCTCAGCATGGCAGCGGTAGCTTCGATCCGGGAGCAGAGAAAACCGACTTAGATGGTGTTGCAAAGAAGCAACTAAGACGCCCGATGGCAAACCAGACAAACGATCTGAACCGAAATCAGCCCCAGCCCAGGTTTGATTTAGCAAAGACCCTCACTTATGCTTAGCGCAAGAATTCGAGTGATATTGTCCTTTTTCAACCACTCTTGGTTTAATACCACAGTCATCTAACCGGAGGAGAAGTCATGGAACATAAGCTTCCACCCTTGCCGTACGACAAAAGTGCTTTGGAACCGAAAATCTCAGCAGAGACATTGGAGTTTCACTACGGCAAACACCATGCGACCTATGTCAGCAATTTAAACAAGCTGATTCCGGGTACTGAGTTTGAGAAGATGTCTTTGGAGGATATTATCCGTAATGCGAGCGGGGGTATTTTCAATAACGCCGCACAGGTCTGGAATCATACATTCTACTGGCATTGCCTGACTCCCCAGGGCGGCGGCCAACCTGAGAGCGCTTTGAGCGAAGCGATTACCTCCACATTCGAGTCTTTTTCGAATTTCAAAGAGCAGTTCTCAAACTCTGCCGCAACCAACTTTGGTTCAGGTTGGACTTGGCTGGTTAAAAATTCCGATGGGCGACTTGAGATCACAAATACGAGCAATGCCGGAACACCATTGACGCGAGGTCAAACGGCATTACTTACCATCGATGTATGGGAACATGCTTACTACATTGATTACCGTAATGCCCGCCCCAAATATATCGAGGCATTTTGGGATCTCGTGAACTGGAATCACGCGACCAAGCAATTTGCGGCGACCTGAAGCAGCACGCGGTGCGGCGTGTGAGTTTATTCGAAAAAACGCCCCTCGGGGCGTTTTCTTTCCGTGACGTCGCAGCTCACGCGCTTGGCTCAAGCAAGTCAAGAAAGCAATTCTTTGGCCGATATAGAGATGATCCCCCTATATCCTTTTGATTCACTTTATTCCTAAGAACCAATGCTAGCGTGGTGCCGACATATGACCATATGTAACGCACAGCGAAGCGGATACTTCTTGAGGCTCTCTGTGTTCAGTGCCGCGCTTGGCGTGCTTGCCGGTTGTGCCTCTGGGGGGGTTAAAGACCAGCAGCAACAGGGTGCGAATACCCCCGAGGCACCGCAAGAACACCTCCAATCATATCATATGCCCGATGCCACGGCCGAAGAATCCCTAGATCGTCTCTCCATCACAAGCACTGAGGAGTCCGTGGAGCCGAATACCGTGCCGGAGGATACTTCCGTGTCCACCGCCGTCGGGTTGCCTGATGATGCGTCCTCCGATCTTTGGAACCGTGTCCGTGCAGGTCTTGCGCTGCCTGGATACGAACATCAGCGAACCCAAGCGGCGCGGCGCATACTACAGCGCAACCAAAACTATTTGGATCAGATAACCGCACGCGCTGATCGTTATCTCTACCAACTGGTAGAAGCCGTGGAGCAGCGCCAGTTACCGATGGAGCTCGCGCTGCTGCCTATCGTAGAAAGCGGGCTTCAACCATTTGCTTATTCCCACGCACGCGCTGCGGGCTTGTGGCAATTCATACCGTCCACAGGCCGAATTTATGGTTTAAAGCAGAACTGGTGGTACGACGGACGTCGCGACATCGTTGAATCGACTCGCGCAGCGCTCGATTACTTGCAGAAGCTACATAACATCTTCGAGGGCGACTGGCTCTTGGCTATCGCGGCCTACAATTCCGGTCAAGGTAGCGTACGCCGAGCAATCGCGAGCAATCAGCAACGCGGGAAACCCACTGATTTTTGGTCACTGCGACTGCCCACCGAAACGCAAGATTATGTTCCTAGATTACTCGCGCTGGCGGCAGTCATGGCCGATCCAGAACGATATTCGCTTACCCTCAGGCCTGTTGCCAATAAGCCCTATTTCGAGCGCGTGACCATTGATGGTCAAATTGACCTTGCCTTAGCCGCAGAGCTTGCGGAGATTTCCCTCGAAGAGCTATACATGCTCAATCCGGCTTTCAACCATTGGGCTACTGATCCAGACGGCCCTCATCACCTGTTGCTTCCTACCGGTACAAGCCCCCATTTTTCCGAGAGGCTTGCTAGCCTGCCTGCAGAACAGCGTGTAAAATGGCACCGCCACCGCATCCGAGGAGGTCACACACTGAGTGGTATTGCCAAGCAGTACCGGTCAACAGTAGCTGTCCTTCAGCAGGTAAATAACTTAAGAGGCTCGACAATTCGGGCAGGCGACAGCTTGATTGTGCCGGTAGCCGCTCGCTCGCTGGAGCAGTACACGCTAAGTGCTTCTGGAAGAAGGGCCGCCTCCCGGCACACATCCTCCGCGGACACCACTAAGCATGTCTATGCGGTGAAGAAGGGGGATACACTTTGGGGTATCGCCCGTCAACATAGCGTCTCCACACGCCATCTTACGAAATGGAACGGAATAGCGCTTGCCGATCCCCTGCGCCCGGGGCAAGAACTAAGCATCTGGATACGCACAAAGGAGCAAGATAATCCAACGAGGCAGCTAGTAGCAACAACCGGTGGTCCATCCATCACCGGCAAGACTATCCGCCGTATTCGATACGTCGTGCGTCAAGGGGATTCCCTTTGGAACATCTCTCGTCGATTCAGAGTCACCGTGCCGTCGCTTCGGGAATGGAACCGCATCACCGAAGGTGCTCCCATCAAGCCCGGGCAGCGACTCGACGTATTCATCGATGTCACTCAGCAACTTGAAAACACCTAGCAGAGCCGCAACGACATTTCACATAATCTGGAAAGGACATCCTTCTCATAAGAAGTCGCAAATGCCGTATTGAGCTTGCACAGCAGCCATCTTCACCGTATGTTAATAACCCTGCGCTGTGTCCCGCCGTGATGCAAGAATGGTGAGGCGCTCTACCCGTATCCCACCGATTCCTCCGCTTTCTCCTATAATAGGCACACTTACTAGTGCGCGAGTGCCTTTGGCACGCTCGAAAGCGAGCGCCGCGATTGCTTGACTCGCATCGAATACGGCGCCAGGTACATTTCGAAACCCGGAGGAAGGATTAATGAAGAATGAATATCCGCCGCTTTCCTATGCTTCACTTCAAGCGGGCACGACTTTTCTACATCCACCTAATCTTCCAGAGCTGGTGCACCTCGACAGCCCGGCGACTGATGTAATGACGGATTTCCGGTTTGTTCACCCAGTCACCGTGCGGCCGGAGACACCCATTGATAACGCTTTAGAGAAAATGAAGTCGGCCGGTGTCCGTCTGCTGCTCGTTACAGATGAGGAAAGGAACATCATTGGCATTGTAACCTCTAAGATCCTACTTGGAGAGGCGCCTATCAAGATTGTTCGAGAAAAACGAATACCACGTATTGCGGTTACTGTAGCCATGGTTATGGCTCCGCAGCCGGAGGTGCCTTTACTGGATATGAGGAGCGTGCGAAATGCCCAAGTAGGACACATCGTCAAGACCCTCCAGCAGCTCGACCGCAAACATATTCTGGTCGCGGAGATCGATCCGAACAGTAAACAGCAGCGAATCTGCGGACTTTTCTCCACAAGCCAGATAGGCCGCCAATTGGGCGTCACAGTGGTCCCAGAAACCGCCGCAGCTCAGACCCTGGCCGAAATCCAACAGCAGTTGGGAGGAGCTTAGCCGTTGCTTTAATGAAAGTGACGATAAGCATTCCATTGGCCTCGCGAGCAGTCACGGGAAAAGGTGACATATCCGATGCTTTGGCTATCGGTAATGTAAGGTGTGGCATGACACACCCCGCCCACGGCCTGCTTTGTTCCAAACGGAAAAACCACTTCCTGTGGGCGTGGTCAGAGATGATCGGTTTCACCTAAAAGATTTTTATCCCGAAATCGCGGTGGCGAAGCTATGAATGGGGCTATGGGCGCCTAGAATGCGCCCATAGCCCTTGCAAGCGATTTCTTTACTTTTGCGGAGCCACCGCGTAGCGCAAGCTCAGGTAAGCGCAATAGCTTTCAAAACAGCGTCTTATACGACAAGAGATTCGCGTGGTGAAATGCTGCGGATAATTCAGATTACCGATACCCATCTACTTGCAGACAAGCATTGCCTCCTTAGAGGTTATGACACCGACCGTTCCTTGCGTAGCGTGCTAAATCATGTAGCTCAGCATGCAGCGCCGCTCAATTTGGTCTTGGTGACGGGAGACCTTGCACACCATGCTGAGCCAAAAACCTATGAACGTCTCAAATCTTACCTCGAGAAGATTGGCGCCCCCATCGAATGCCTCCCCGGCAATCACGATAGCCATAGCGTTATGCAGGCGAGCTTCATGCCCTACGGGATCGGCTGCGCGAACAT
>JBAPTW010000104.1:0-2642 GCA_049282355.1 Gammaproteobacteria bacterium
TCGGAATAAATGGGCAGTTCAATAAAACCGGTCACCCGATCGCCGTCGGTTATTTCATCGAGAGAATAATGAAAACGGGCTTTCCCCAAAGCCGACTTGATCGCTATTTCCCAGATACTGACCGCACTGAACAATGCGCTCACCAGACGGCCGACTGAAACTCCCCCGAGCCTGCGCCAGGACTCTGATACGTGACAGAACGTCATCATCAATTGCAATTTTGGTTCGCATTTCCATACGATACGTATTTACCTTTGACGCATCAATTTTCCCATAAGAACCACTCGAAAGATGTTCATAATGCCGCCGAACTGGGCATCCTCAAAGGAGAGGCAACATGACAGTGGACATCCGTTCGTTCGAGAAAGCAATCGCCCGGCTGGACGAGGGCCTAGCTCGCTACTGGCAGGACACTTCGGACACGCAGATCCGCGACGGTCTGATCCAACGTTTCGAGTTCACCTATGAGCTAGCGCACAAGATGCTGAAGCGCTACCTGGAATCCGTCTCGCCGACACCGGGGCAGTACGACGCCCTGCCCTTTGCCGATCTGATTCGCTCTGGCAACGAGCAAGGACTGCTGCTGGGCGACTGGCCGAAGTGGAGAACCTACCGGGAGATGCGCAGCAAAACGAGCCACACCTACGACGAGGATATCGCCGTAGAGGTGGTGGCTGGCCTCCCGACCTTCCTGGCGGAAGCCACCTACCTGCGCGACCAATTGCGGAAACGGCTGGCATGACCTCACCGCAAAAGACCGACGTCCCCCCGATTGACATTCGCCCCGACCACTGGGCCATTGTACGCGACATTCTGCGAAAGCACGTGCCGCAATACGAGGTGTGGGCGTTCGGCTCGCGCGCCAAATGGAGAACCAAGCCCTATTCGGACCTGGATCTTGCAGTCATCACCGATCGGCCGCTGCCGCTGGCGGTGAGCGCGGCGCTGGCGGAGGATTTCTCCGAATGCGATCTGCCTTGGAAGGTGGACGTGGTGGACTGGGCGACCACCAGCGACCTGTTTAGAAAGCTGATTGAGCGGGAAAAAGTGGTGGTGCGAAAGGGGAGTCGCGAAAAGGAAAGCGAGGGGAAGTAGCGTCTTTTCGAGCCGGTGGCTTCCTGGGTTACCGATCAATGTTGTCCAGTAAACGCAGCCTAGACAAAACCGCAGGCAAAATCCGGGGTCATTCCGACTTGGCCGACATCTTCGCATCCGCAATGTTGGAATGTGAGAACTGACCCACAGCCTCGCTCGCCAAACCTCGAAACCGCGCCGCTATTACTGGTCAGCAACCGTCAGGGCATTGGTGATCTTGGCCTTTCGCTCTTCGATCAGACTCACGATACGATCGACGATAGCCGAGGCACCGTGCTCTGCATGGAGTTCTTTCGCCAGCTTAATGGCGACCCCTGCCACCGCGTCTTTCATCTGCACCAGGGTCTGGCGCACCAGCTTGAAACCGACATTAACGTCCTCAGCGAACTGTCTCCAGCGTCGCTCAATGACCCAATCGGGCCGGTCTTCACCACCTATTCGCATAGCAAGGCGCGCATCCAGGTCCGGGTAAACCGCGGTACTCATCAGGTCATAAAACGGGGCGAGGGCCGGCCCCTGCTCAGTCAGCAGAAGCGAGATGTTCTTGCCGTGGGCATCGGCATTGCCGATAAGATAATTGAATACGGCCCACTGTAGCAATGCCCGGATATCGGGGGCCGGCAGCACACTGGCGTGGCGAAGCAACGCGAAACACTGTTTCAGGTTTGGACCCCCTTCTTTTTCGTACTTTTGATCAGGCAGGATACCCAGCGCTTGGCAGAAGTCCTCCTGATGTAACCGCATCAGTTTCCCGTTCGGCATCCGCCGGCGATCATAGCGCTCTACTAGGTAAAGAAGCTGCTGTTTGCGCAGGATCGAGGTCGTCGGAACGGGAAGCCCTACCCGAAGGGCCAGTTGCATGCAGAAGTACTCGTTCTGTACGGAATCCGGATAATTTTGGATGGGCGGTTTGAGAATATGACTGCTGGGGGCTGTTCCCATGGGCAAACCGATCTGCTTGCCATCGAAAAACACCGGCAGCTTGTTCTGTGCGCCAGCCAGGGACAGGCGGATACCCTGCTCGCCGGCCAGCATTGGGCGCTTCGGCAGCTCGGCAACCAAGACGTTCAATGCCTCATCATCCAGGATGCCATAGCTGCCCTCCCCCTGCAACGGGATCCCTGCAGGCAACACGCTGACGGCACCGGCGCACTCCCCGCCTACGGCCTCCAATAAAGCGAAATCGTTCTGTTCTGACAGGCCCAACCTATTTGCGATCAGCCGACGCAGGTCGGATTCCGGTAGCAGATTGGTAAAGAATGGGCGTGCTTGGTCATCAAAAAAGACCTCAGGGCGCAGCGGCAGCGTCAGGGACAGAGGGACAGCTTGCTCACTGTCCAGCCAGTTCTGGTCGTACTTGAAGATGAAGCGCCGCCCGTTATCCAGCCACAGTTGGCCCACCCTATCGGTGCACAGGTACACGTTCAGGACATTGCTCATTCAGGCCGCCCCACGGATTTCCACCCCCTGGGCCCGATTCGGACTTGCAGGCCGAGGCAGCCCAAGACCCGCAGCACCTTACCCATCTCCACTGTTGGTTTGCCATT
>JBAPTW010000105.1:0-35502 GCA_049282355.1 Gammaproteobacteria bacterium
AGGGATGCCTCGTTTAAGTGGAATGAATAGGCATCCTTCATCAAAAATTCACGGGCGCGCATGACCCCAAACCGCGGGCGAATCTCGTCGCGAAATTTGGTTTGTATCTGATAGAAAATCGTCGGCAGCTGCCGATAGCTGCGGATTTCCCGTCGCACCAGATCGGTAATCACCTCCTCATGCGTTGGTCCGAAACAAAAATCGCGCTGGTGGCGGTCCTGAAGACGTAGCAGCTCGGGTCCATAGGCCTGCCACCGTCCGGACTCAATCCAAAGCTCTGCGGGCTGTATAGCGGGCATCAGCACTTCTTGGCCACCCGCTGCGTCCATTTCCTCCCGGATAATTCGCTCGACCTTGCGCAACGTGCGCAGACCCAGCGGCAGCCAGGTGTAAAGCCCGGATGCGAGCTTGCGGATCAGCCCTGCTCTTAGCATGAGTTGATGGCTGATCACCTCCGCATCGGCCGGGGTTTCCTTAAGAGTGGCAAGTAACAGTTGAGATGCACGCATTGATATCGTCGCCTCGGCCCAGAAGCCGCTTTAAAAATGACTGCTCATGTCATGGCGGCGTGGCGCGGCGGCTCGCACTCCTGGTATGCTCCGGCTGCTCGCTGCCGTCGCCTTGCTACTCCGGCACTCGCGACACTCTTAAAACCGCCTCTGACGGCTACGGACAAAACTTCTCGATTTCTTTTTGGGTTTCGCTAAGCTTCAGTTCGCGTTCCTTGTCGTCGAGCACGTAAGGTTTTCCATCGGCATCTGTGGCATGTACCCGACGCCCCGATGTCGTTAGAATTTCAAAATTGCGTTGTGCGATCTGGCAGTTTTCCTGCATCAATTGCTTCGAGGAAGTCTCGCCATTGGGTGAGGTCGTCTCATCCTGGCGTGAAGTGCCGGTCGCAGGCTCGGCAGGGTTTGCGCCCGTGTGCGCCGTCGGCTTGACAGCGCTCTTCGGGGTCGGCGACGGATGCACTTTAACGGGCTCGGCCGCTTGGTCCGGCGGAGGCCGATCACCATAGTGAACACGACCCTGGCTATCGCTCCATTTGTAAGGGTCGGCCGTTGCGCTCGCATAAGGTATAACGAAGAGGGTGATCAGGTAGCCGACGTGTAGGCACCGACGTAACATCTCGCTCTCCCTTTCGCGTCATGATCCTGCAGCTATAGGTTGGCACGAATCGCGATGTGAGACAAACTGGGGCGTTAGCGATGTATGCGGCAGCCGCTGCCTTGACCTCTGCCAAGAGTATGAGTAGCTTAGCTGGTGTAATAAAGATGTGTGCGAAGCCCGGCACAGCCGGGCGTTTTTTGTCCGTTCGGAGAGAGACGTGGAACTTACAGGCGCCCAGATCGTTGTGCAATTCTTGAAGGATGAGGGAGTGAAGCATCTCTTCGGGTATCCCGGGGGCGCGGTGCTTCATATTTATGATGAGCTTTATAAGCAAGATGACGTCAAGCACATCCTTGTGCGCCATGAGCAGGGGGCGGTGCATATGGCAGATGGCTATGCGCGGGCCACGTCTAAGCCAGGGGTGGCCCTGGTCACCTCGGGGCCGGGTGTGACCAACGCCGTAACGGGCATTGCCACCGCGTTCATGGACTCGATTCCGCTGGTCGTCATCTCTGGACAGGTACCCACTCATCTGATTGGCAACGATGCCTTTCAGGAGGTCGATTGCGTGGGTATTACCCGCCCCTGCGTGAAGCACAACTTCCTGGTAAAGAACGTTGAAGAGCTTGCCTCGACCCTTAAAAAAGCATTTTATGTGGCCGCCTCTGGGCGACCGGGTCCAGTCGTCGTCGATATCCCGAAGGATGTGACGGCAGACAGGGCGAAGTACGAATACCCAAGCGAGGTCAAGTTGCGCTCGTACAATCCCGTTACGCGGGGACACCCCGGGCAGATCCGCAAGGCCGTGGATCTCATGCTGTCCGCGCGGCGACCGGTGCTCTATACCGGCGGTGGGGTGGTGTTAAACAATGCATCCGATGTCCTCATTGAGTTTACCCGACTGCTGGGGTTCCCCATCACCAATACGCTGATGGGCCTTGGCGCCTATCCGGCGACCGATCCCCAATTTATTGGCATGTTGGGAATGCACGGCACTTACGAAGCGAACATGGCCATGCACGACAGCGATGTGCTGGTTGCCATCGGTGCCCGGTTCGACGATCGCGTGACCGGCGAGTTGAGCAAATTTTGTCCTCACGCGAAGATCATCCATATCGATATCGACCCCTCGTCCATCGCGAAAAATGTGCGGGTCGACATTCCCATTGTCGGGTCGGTGCATAACGTGCTTACGGAGGCGGTGCGATTGATCAAGGGATCTAACCGTCGACCCGACGCCGCGGCACTCACCTCGTGGTGGAATCAGATCCACGAGTGGCGATCCGTCGAGTGTTTTCGCTACGAACAGTCGGACACTGTCATTAAACCGCAATACGTCGTTCAAACGCTCTACGAGGCGACCGGCGGCGACGCTTTCGTGACCTCCGATGTGGGGCAGCATCAGATGTGGGCGGCGCAATTTTACAAGTTCGATAAGCCGCGGCGCTGGATCAATTCAGGCGGCCTGGGGACCATGGGTTTTGGTTTTCCTGCAGCCATCGGTGTGCAGTTTGCCTATCCGGATGCGACTGTGGCGTGCATCACGGGGGAAGGCAGCATTCTGATGTGCATTCAGGAGCTGTCCACTGCCAAGCAGTACGGACTGCCGATCAAGATTATCAACCTGAACAACCGTTACCTCGGCATGGTGCGCCAGTGGCAAGAGTTCTTTTACGACAATCGCTATTCCCACTCTTACATGGAATCGTTGCCCGACTTCGTCCAGCTGGCGGAAAGCTTTGGCCATGTCGGGATGCATATTGAACGGCCCGCAGACGTGGAGGGGGCGCTCAGAGAGGCGATGGCGTTAAAGGATAAGCTGGTGTTTATGGACTTCATCACCGATCCCACCGAGAATGTTTATCCTATGATAGTGGCCGGTCAGGCGCACAACGAAATGCTGCTCTCCCATCTTTGCCGCACTCGGGAGCTCGCCTAGATCAATGCGCCATATTATTTCTATTTTGCTGGAAAATGAGCCGGGTGCCCTATCCCGGGTGGCTAATTTATTTTCGGCTCGCGGCTATAACATCGAATCGCTTAGCGTGGCACCAACGGAAGATGCGTCCCTGTCGCGAATGACCCTCGTGACTCGCGGCTCGGATGAAATCATCGAGCAGATTACCAAGCAGCTCAATAAGCTCGTGGACGTCATCAAGCTCCAAGATTTGACCGAGGGAACTCACGTGGAGCGGGAGATGATGCTGATCAAGGTCCGTGCTGCGGGGCACGAACGCGAGGAGATCATACGGCTTGTCGACATCTTTCGCGGTCGGATTCTGGATGTGGCGAACGCCAGCTATCTGGTGGAGCTGACGGGGACCGGCGATAAGCTCGACGCATTTATCAATGCCATCGATTCTAAGTCCATTATAGAAGTGGTGCGTTCGGGCGCCTTGGGCGCGATGCGTGGCGATAGGAGCCTGAGGCTGTAAGCATTTAAGTTATTGGGATGACTCTAAATCCAAAGTCACATGAAGGCTCTCTAGCTGAGGCGGGCGGCTTTGCATGACCGTTGGCCGCCGGGAGGCGGGCACCGAGCCTACATGGATGTATTCACGGCCATGGATGTATTCACGGCGTGTCATGCTAAGCCGCTTGTCTCAGCTGGCTTTGCCGGCGAAGCAATTAACAACTGCTGAGATGACTCTAGGCCTTCTATGAGAATGTTATCAAAGGGTTTTTGAGCGGTCAGGCCGTCTTTTAAGTTGCCAGCGTGGGATCAATGGATGAACATCTACTACGAGAAAGATACCGATTTATCGCTCATTAAGGGCGAAAGGGTGGCCATCATTGGCTATGGCTCGCAGGGACATGCGCATGCGAACAACCTTCGAGACTCCAGCGTCGAGGTTGTCGTCGGCTTGCGTCCGGGCTCGCCATCGGAAGCCAAAGCGGTGCGTGCTGGTCATGCCGTCACTTCTGTTGCGCAGGCGGTCAGTGATGCCAGTTTCGTCATGATGCTGGCCCCTGATGAGCACCAGGCGGCGATCTATCAGCAGGCCATTGTCGGCGCCATCAAGCAAGGAGCGGCATTGGCGTTTGCGCACGGTTTCAACATTCACTTTGGACAAATCGAACCACGTGCCGATCTCGACGTGGTCATGGTGGCGCCCAAGGGTCCGGGGCATTTGGTGCGCTCTACTTACCAGGATGGAGGGGGAGTTCCCTCACTCATCGCCGTGCATCAGGATGCCTCGGGGCGAGCCAAAGCGTTGGCGCTCTCTTATGCGGCGGCGATTGGTGCCGGGCGCGCTGGCATCATCGAAACCACTTTTCGAGAAGAGACGGAAACCGATCTGTTTGGCGAGCAAGTGGTACTTTGTGGCGGGCTCAGCGCCCTCGTGCAGGCCGGGTTTGAGACGCTTGTGGAAGCGGGCTACGCGCCAGAAATGGCGTATTTCGAATGCCTCCACGAGCTCAAGCTCATTGTCGATTTGATGTATGAGGGCGGTATCGCCAACATGCGCTACTCCATCTCCAACACGGCCGAATACGGGGATCTAACGCGAGGCCCGCGAATTATCAATGACACGACGCGAGCTGAGATGAAGCGCATCCTCAGCGAGATTCAGGAGGGGCTGTTTGCCAGGGAGTTTATTCTTGAGAATCAAGCCGGGGCACCGACTTTGAAAGCGATGCGCCGCATCAGCCGGGGACATGCCATCGAACAGGTGGGCCGGGGTCTGAGGGAGATGATGCCATGGATTGGTGCCAAGAAATTGGTCGATAAGGATAACAACTAAATTCGGGGATATCTTCTTAGAAACGAAGCTTTCCTGCCTTTAAAAACCTACCGTGATTGCCCGCGAGGGATGGTTCCCTATCACCGGCTTTGGTCTTGTGGTGCTGGCAGTGACACTGCGCTATGGTCTTCTTTGGGCGTTGCCCGGATGGCTACTTTTTGCTTTCCTGCTGTTTGTCTATCGATACCCCAAGCGCGATGTTCCGGCACTACCGCTGGCGGTCGTCAGTCCCGTTGACGGTCGTGTGGTGATGGCAAAGAAGCTGCTGGATCCATGGCTTGAACGCCAGACGCTGTGTATTAGTATTCGCATGAACGCTCCGGGTATCACACCCCTTCGCAGCCCCACGGAGGGAAAGGTAATGGAATTTTGGACCCACTCGAGTACCTGTCTCAGCACGCCGCGCGATGGCGACCAGATGAATGCTCCGGTGGCTTGCTATGCACTGTGGGTGAGGACCGATGAAGGCGATGATATGGTCATGGCGGTCTCGGCAAGCCGAACGCTGTCGCGTTTCAAATCCGACGTAGCGCCCGGAGAGCGGATCGGGCAGGGGCACCGCCTCGGTTTTGTATACTTAGGCTCTCAGATCGACGTGCTGCTGCCGGCAGGTACGCGGCCTCACGTGGTCGAAGGGCAGCGTACCCTGGCTGGGTGCGGTGTGATAGCAACTTTGATGCACCGCTAGAGAGCGCAGTCATTTTTTAAATGGCTTCTAGGTAAACTGGGGACGTTTTCTTTAGAATAGCCCGATGGATACCGTGCGCTCTGGGAAAAAAAAGCACCGAGGGATCTACCTCTTACCCAATTTGTTCACCACGGCCGCATTGTTTGCGGGCTTCTATGCCATCGTTGCCTCGATGGGTGAGCGGTTTGAAGCGGCTGCCGTTGCCATCTTTGTTGCCATGGTCCTTGATGGTATCGATGGGCGTGTCGCACGCATGACCCACACCCAAAGCACCTTCGGCGCAGAATATGACAGCTTGGCTGATATGGTCTCGTTCGGGCTTGCGCCGGCGCTCGTTGTCTACGCCTGGTCGCTCTCCTGGCTCGGTAAGCTGGGATGGCTGGCGGCTTTTATCTACGCGGCGGGAGCTGCATTGCGCCTAGCTCGCTATAACACCCAGGTTGCCAGTGCGGATAAGCGTTATTTTCAGGGCTTACCGAGCCCCTCTGGGGCGGCGCTATTGGCGGCGCTGGTATGGCTTGGCGATGACTATGCGATCACCGGGCAGATGGCGGTGGGGCTGACTATGGCGATAACACTAGCGGCAGGACTGCTGATGGTCAGCAATATCCGCTACCATAGCTTCAAAGAACTCGACCTTCGCGGGCGAGTGCCGTTCGTTGCTGTCTTAGCGGTGGTGTTGGTGTTTGTTTTCGTTTCGAGCCACCCGCCCCTCGTCCTATTCTTGATGTTCGCGAGCTATGCCCTGTCGGGCCCTATTTTCACATTATTTCAAATCCGCCGTCGGCGGGCGGCGCGCCGGCAGGGAGAACAGAGGCTCCCGTCGGAAAGGCGGACAAGCAACAAGTAACTATTTCGTAAGAGGCGTGTTACAACAAGGCGCTTGGAAAATGGCGCAAAGCAGATTATAGTTCTTCATCAGACCAATCGTAATGGTACCGTTGAAAAAGTTGTGAGTGCACCCGGCAAACAGCTGTTGCCCAAAGGCGTGAGGCAGGTGTCTATTCGACGTGGCGGCCTGCCCGTTCTCCATTCTTTACTGCGACTGCTGCCGCTAGGCAGCAAGTAACCCCCCTCTTCAAAGAAGTCCAAAGCGGACACCTACCGAGCGCAAGGCACCCCCCCTGTGCAATGCACCGAAATAGACGGTGTCTGAGCTCGTTCAGCCTCTGATGGGAAATCTTCAAAAAACGCTGTAGGGAGCAACAGAATGGGCGATAAGTTGGTCATTTTTGATACGACGTTGCGAGATGGTGAGCAGAGTCCGGGCGCTTCGATGACGCGGGAAGAGAAAGTGCGGATAGCGAAAGCCCTGGAACACCTTCGCGTTGACGTCATCGAGGCAGGCTTTCCCATTGCCAGTATCGGTGATTTTGCGGCGGTGAAAGCAGTTGCCGAGGCGGTAAAAGACAGTACCGTCTGCGGCTTGGCGCGGGCACTGGATCAAGACATCGACCGGGCTGCGGAAGCGCTTCGCGGAGCAACGGCGGCGCGGATTCATACGTTCATCGCAACCTCTCCTATCCACATGCAAGAGAAGCTGCACATGTCACCGGAGCAGGTGCTCGAGGCCGCGGTGCGGGCAGTCAAGCGCGCCCGCCAGTACACCGACGATGTGGAATTCTCCCCTGAGGATGCTGGGCGCTCCGACATTGAGTTCCTGTGTCGCGTTCTCGAAAAGGTCATTGAAGCGGGCGCCACGACGGTCAACATTCCTGATACAGTGGGTTACAGTCTCCCTTATCGATTCGGTGCCCTTATCCAAGACTTGCGGGAGCGAGTCCCCAATTCGGACCAGGCGGTTTTTTCCGTACACTGCCACAATGATCTCGGACTTGCGGTCGCCAATTCCCTTGCCGCAGTGCTGCATGGTGCACGTCAAGTCGAGTGCACCATAAACGGGCTTGGAGAGCGGGCGGGGAATGCCGCCCTAGAGGAGATCGTGATGGCGGTACGCACGCGCCAGGATGCATTTCCTTGCGCTGTGACGGTCGATACCACGCAGATCGTGCCTTGCTCTCGGCTGGTGTCGAACATTACAGGATTTCCGGTGCAACCCAACAAGGCGATTGTGGGGGCGAACGCCTTCGCGCACGAATCGGGCATTCATCAAGATGGTGTACTCAAGAGTCGCGAGACCTACGAGATCATGTGTGCCGAGGACGTGGGATGGGGTGCAAACCGCATGGTGCTCGGTAAGCTATCCGGGCGCAATGCGTTTCGCACGCGGCTAAACGAATTGGGTGTCACGTTCTATTCCGAAGAGGCGCTGAATGAGGCTTTCAGCCGTTTCAAGACGCTCGCAGACAAAAAGCGCGATATTTATGATGAGGACCTTCAGGCGCTGGTCACGGAAACAAATTTGGCGACGGAAAATGAACGTTACCGCTTGGTGTCGCTGAAGGTGTGTTCCGAGACCGGGGAAACGCCAACGGCAACCGTTGTGCTGAGCGCCGACGGCGTGGAAAGGACCGGTGTCGCGAAGGGGAGCGGACCGGTGGATGCCGCCTATCGGGCCATCGAATCGATTGTCGCCAGTGGCTGTGAGCTGCAGCTCTATTCAGTGAGTAACATCACCAGTGGCACGGATGCCCAGGGTGAGGTAACGGCTCGGCTGAAAAAGAACGGGCGGATAGTCAATGGTCAGGGGGCGGACACGGATATCGTCATCGCTTCGGCCAAGGCTTATGTGCATGCGCTGAATAAAATCGCCTCGCCCGTTGAGCGCACTCATCCCCAGGTTTGATTGCAGAGAGCAGTTTATGACATCGACTTAGCGCACATGATATGCTCCCTTTGTCGACGAGTGAAGTCGGTGTAAAGGTGCACAAACATATCAGGCCCTAGAGGTATTATGGAGGGGCGGAAACAGCAATATTTGGAAGCGATGGGGATACCGGTTTGGACCCGGCGGCGCCGGGCGGGATCGGAGGCGGCTGAATATCCAGGCAAGCAAGACACGGTCGCCGAGATGGATTGGAGCGCCTTGGCGCAGGCAGTTGCTGCTTGCACTGCCTGCGAGTTGCACCGCACCCGTACCCAGACGGTATTTGGAACAGGAGACGTGCTGGCGCAATGGATGGTCATCGGCGAAGCACCCGGAGCCGATGAGGATCGGCAAGGCGAACCCTTCGTAGGGCGGGCGGGACGGCTTCTCGACGCCATGCTGCAAGCCATTGGCGTGCAGCGTGAGCAGGTTTACATTGCCAACATCCTTAAATGTCGGCCGCCCAACAATCGCGATCCGCGGTTCGAGGAGATCGATTGCTGTGAGGCGTTTCTCCAGCGTCAGATCCAGCTCGTCGCGCCGCGGGTTATTTTGGCGGTGGGGAGAATAGCAGCCCAGAGCCTGCTGAAAACGGTGACACCCATCGGGCGGCTCCGCGGACAGCGCCATCGGCTGCCGGGCTGCCAGATTCCGGTTGTGGTGACTTATCATCCTGCCTACCTCTTGCGTTCACCGCAGCAAAAGCGCCGGGCGTGGGAAGATCTATGTCTGGCACGCTCAGTGGTGGAGGATGGTGGGTGAGCGCCGCCTTGCCTGAGCCTTTGATTCGCCTACGGCCGATGGCGGAAATGGATTTGCGTCAGGTTTTGGAGATCGAGGGCCATGCCTACGGCTTTCCGTGGCCGATGGGCATTTTTCGTGATTGCCTGCGCGTAGGCTACTGCTGCTGGGTGGTGGAGTGCCATGGCCGCATCGAGGCCTATGGCGTGATGTCTGTTGCTCCGAGCGAGGCCCATCTTCTAAATCTCTGCGTACGCCAAGCGTGTCAACGCCTAGGGTTTGGGAGAATGCTGTTGCGTCACCTTATGGAACTTGCCCTTGAACGGCGCGCCGACACCATGTTCCTTGAGGTACGTCCGTCTAACCATGCCGCCCTTAAGCTCTACGAAAGTATGGGGTTTAATGCGGCTGGGATTCGTCGCGGATATTATCCTACGCTTCACCGGCGTGAAGATGCGCTGATTTTGGCATGCCACATAGGCATCGCGGTCACCGACCCATGACTGCGCCGCGACGCCCCGTGGTCCACTCGTTTGGCGCGATCGACGGATTTGCGCTTACCAGTGTTTGAGAAAGGTGCTCCTTTGGTGTGGATGAAGGTCGCTACCATCGAGCGGTTCGTGGGCAACACTCCACTGGTGCAACTCCGACATCTGCCGGGAAGCAGTCGCAATGTCTTGCTGGCGAAGCTGGAGGGGAACAATCCGGCAGGCTCCGTTAAAGACCGTCCGGCCCTGAGCATGATCACGGGTGCAGAGCAGCGCGCCGAGATCAAACCTGGCGATACGCTCATTGAAGCCACCAGCGGCAATACTGGCATTGCGCTGGCCATGGTTGCCGCCGTTAAAGGTTACCGTATGGTGCTGATCATGCCAGAGCACATGAGCGCCGAGCGCCGAGCCACCATGCGAGCCTACGGCGCGCAAATCATCCTTGTCTCGCAAGCGGGCGGTATGGAGGCGGCCCGCGACCTCGCGGCGCAGATGCAGGCGCAAGCCAAGGGCCGGGTACTGGATCAGTTTGCCAATCCGGATAATCCGCTGGCGCACTATCGTGGTACCGGCCCAGAGCTCTGGCGGGAAACCCACGGCGCCATTACCCACTTCGTCAGCTCCATGGGAACCACAGGAACCATTATGGGCACGTCGCAGTACCTAAAGGAAGTGAACCCATCGGTGCAGATCGTGGGCGTACAACCCACGGAAGGGGCGAGCATCCCCGGAATTCGTCGCTGGCCGAGCGCCTATTTACCGAAGATTTTCGATCCGGCCCGTGTGGACCGGGTCATCGATGTGACCCAGGAGGAGGCGGAAACGACCACCCGCGCGCTGGCGGCGCGGGAAGGGATCTTTGCAGGGACTTCATCGGGGGGAGCCGTTGCTGCCGCGTTGCGGGTTTCCCAGGAGGCAACGGATGCGGTCATCGCGGTGATCATCTGTGACCGAGGCGATCGCTACTTGTCCACTGGCGTTTTCCCCGCGGTGTGAGCAGCCGCGCGTCGAACGAGGCCACGTGTCCGCTCCTTGTCACCGTGCACGGGCTCAGTCCGAAGGGGTTTGGATTAGCCCGCGTCGACGGGCGGCAACTCACGGTGCCGGGCGCCCTGCCCGGGGAAAAGGTCAAAGTCAGGTTGCGGCGCCGAGGTCGCAGAGACACACCAAGCGAGCTCATCGAAGTTTTGGAGCCGGCCCCGGGGCGGGTGGAGCCCCGCTGCCCCCACTTTGGCCTTTGCGGTGGCTGCACGCTGCAGCACATGGACCCGGCGGCGCAGCTCACGCTGAAGCAACAGCATTTGCGGGACCTGCTTTGGCAGCATGGACAAGTGCAGCCGGAAGCCTGGCTGGCGCCTGTTTCCGAGAATCCCTGGGGTTATCGGCGCCGTGCCCGCCTGGGCGCTCGCTTCGTGGAAAAAAAAGGCAGCGTACTGGTGGGTTATCGAGAGACGCGAGGTGGTTTTGTGGCCGACCTCGGCCGATGTATGACGCTCCATCCGTTGATCGGCGAGCGAATCGAGCTGCTGCGTAACCTCCTCACTCAACTAGAGGCTCGGCGGCATATTCCGCAAATTGAGGTCGCTGTGGGCGATGCGGATGTCGCTCTGATGATCCGACACTTGGTGGCGCTTAGCCCTTCAGACCGGGCGCGCTTAATCGCTTTTGCGCGGGCGCAGGCGGTGCAGATCTACCTGCAGCCCGGTGGACCCGACACCCTCGTGCCGCTGTGGCCCGCTGAAGCCAAACCGCTGCATTACCGGCTAGCGGATTGGGGGTTGGAGCTGCAATTCATGCCGGGGGATTTCGTGCAGGTCAATGGGGCCGTCAATCGGAGCCTCGTCTCCCAAGCGGTGGCGCTTCTGGCGCCGGAAAAGCACGAACGCATGCTTGATCTGTATTGTGGTATCGGTAACTTCACGTTGCCCTTTGCGGGGTTGGTAGGGGAGATTGTCGGCTTGGAGGGTTGTACCTCATTAGTGCGGCGCGCCCGAGAGAATGCTTGGCGTAACGACATTGAGAACGCCCGATTCCATCGAGCCGATCTCGCCTCGGCTACCGAATGCGAAGCATGGCTGCAGCAATCCTGGCACAAGCTCCTCATCGATCCACCCCGCAGTGGATGCTTATCCCTAATGTGTGCAGCGGGGATCACCCGCCTACGGCGTATTCTCTACGTATCTTGCAACCCCGCGACCCTGGCCCGCGACGCTAACCTGCTCGTGCGGCAGCAGGGATTTGAACTCGCCCGTGCCGGGATCGTGGACATGTTTCCCCATACCAACCATGCGGAGGTCATTGCCTTGTTTGCTCGAGACAAGCTGGGCTAGGCTATCGGTCCGGTGTCACAGTCCCCCGATTTTTGGCGCTGAGCTGCTTGATGACGTCATCGATTCCCACCTGGGCGATCTGTGCGCCTACGGAGGCGCGGTAATTGGTGAGCAGACTGACTCCCTCGACGAGGACATCGTAGACTTTCCACCGGCCATCCGTACGGTACAAGCGGTAATCCACAGAGACCGGCGTGCCATTACGCCGGGGGATCTGCGTTCGCACGATGGTGCGATCGGCGTCTTCGGGCTGTCGTGTGGGCAGATACCGAATGTCGGTGTTGGCATAGTCGACAAGTGCGGTGGCATAGGTGCGAATCTGCAGCTCACGAAACTCATCCATAAACCGCTGTCTTTGCTCGGGACTCGCTTGACGCCAATACTTTCCGAGGATGAGTCGAGTCACGCGGTCGTAGTCGATGTGAGGAGAGAGGATCTTATCGACGATGGCATAGGCGTGGGTCGGATCTTTGCGAATCGAGGCTTGCTCCTGCTCAAAGGCGGTGAGCAGCGCAACGGTGGTGTCTTTAACGAGCGCTTGGGCATCGGCGCTGGGAGCTCGGCCAGTCGTTTCCTTACCTGCCACCGCTCCCCCTGCAAATGCCAGCGCCCCTGCGGCGAGCGTAGCGAGCAAAAGGCGCAATGCCCATCCCGGCGTCTGATGTCCATGCTTCGGGACCAACCTAATAGAGAGAGCCATAGCATTCCTCTCGAGTCATCACTGTCAAACAAAAAAACATTGCCGTTCGAATGTCCCCATCCCGTGCTCGGTGCCGCAGTCAGAGTGTGATAAGCAAGGGACTTGCAAGAATGTCTTGGTAGTTAGCCGGCGGTGGCAGGTACGGCTTCGATGAGATCATCGATGTGTTGCAGCAGCAGTGCGTAATCGGGAGATCCGCCGGACGTATAGTTGAGATTGCGAAACACACTGGTGAGTTCAGTGAAGTAGTCCCTTGCCGCTTCTTTGTCAGCAAACCGATAGGTGCGCTTTACGAGGCTGTATACTTTTACAAATAGCTGCCGCTGGCGTTCAATCGGCGTCGATACGTCGACCTCATCAAATGCATCCTGCTGCAGGTACACCCGATCGAGGAGCAGTGATTTCTGATAGGTGATGAAGTCGTCGAGGCTGACACCTTCTTCGCCGGTAACCTGCATCATTTGCAGTATTTCGTCACCCTGGCGCAGCAGCTCGAGCATCTCTTCGACCCGGCGCGTCCAGCCGGATCCCATCTCCTGCTCATACCAAGGGGCAAGTTGCTCCACGTATCTTGACCATGACAACAGTGGATCGACGGCAGGATAGGAGCGCCGATAAGCACGTTCGGCGCTGAGCCCCAGAAACGTCTTGACGGTGGCAAGGGTAGATTGAGTGACCGGTTCCTCAAAGTTGCCGCCCGCCGGGGAGACGGTGCCGATAAGGGTCAGACTGCCGGTCCGATCCGTGCCCGCGCGAATGACGCCGGCGCGCTCATAGACGCTGCGGATGGTGGAATCGAGATAGGCCGGAAAAGCTTCTTCGCCGGGTATTTCTTCCATGCGGTTTGATGTCTCTCGCATGGCCTGAGCCCACCGCGACGTGGAGTCGGCCAGCAGGAGCACGTCATAGCCCATCTGGCGGTAGTACTCACCGAGAGTGATGCCTGTATAAATGGAAGCTTCGCGGGCCGCCACTGGCATTGAAGAGGTATTACAAATGATTACCGTCCGGTCCATGAGCGCCCCGCCACCTCTTGGATCGGTGAGCTTTGGGAATTCGGTAATGGTTTCAACCACCTCTCCTGCGCGTTCACCGCAGGCGACGACAATGACGATGTCGACCGCCGCAAAGCGTGCGATGAGATTTTGCAGTACGGTCTTCCCGGCGCCGAAGGGTCCGGGAATGCAACCGGTGCCGCCCCGGGCAATCGGGAAAAACGTATCGATCAAGCGAAGCGTCGTCAGCAGCGGCTCGGTGGGGTAGAGCCGCTCGCAGCGATGATGGCGCAGGAGCTGATTAGGTAGAGGCTGGCGCACCGGCCAGCGCATCATCATGGTCAGCGAATGTTCTTCGCCCGATGCATCGCGAACCCGCGCCACCGGCACATCCACCGGGAAGGCACCTTCCTGGATCCAGGTGACTTCGACTTCAGAGGGCTGATCGAAGGGCAACATGATGCGATGGGTAAAACGGCCTTCTTGAACGGTTCCAATGACGGCGCCGGCGCAGAGTCGGGCGCCCGCCTGGACCGACGGAACGAAAGACCAGCGTTTTCGCCGATCGAGCGCATCGAACCCCGCACCGCGAGTGAGAAAATACCCATGGGTGAGGGCGATTCTCTCCAGTGGGTTTTGGAGGCCATCGTAGACCTGACCGAGGATACCCGGTCCCAGCGTCACCGACAGCAGTTCGCCCGTTTGCACCACCGGATCGCCAACGCCGATCCCGGCCGTGTTCTCAAACACCTGGGCGTCGGCGGTGTGTCCGCGGATACGCAGAACTTCGGCCTTGAGCCGTTGCACGCCGTTGCCAGTGCCTGGAGTATTTGGCGGACAGATGTAAATCACCTCGTTCTTAATCAGGGGCGTTAACCTACCACCCGCTGCAACTTGCGCAATGGTGACCAGGTCGTCCTGAACCGCGACCACCCGGGCGGTGGCTTCATTTTCGGCCATGGTCCTCATGTCGCCACTTTTTGTGCCTTGCAACGGTGTGGCAACCCATCTCCTGGCCTCAAGGAACGCCGTGAATACATCCTGTAGGCTTGAGTCCGGCATCCTCCCTGCCGGACACACCCTTGTGGCCAGGCTATGGGCTGCCTGCAGATTCTCAACACGGTTTTACCCTCTGAACGATGACGCTGACGAAACGAAGACCATGGCCTCATTTTTTCAAGGGTAGGTGTTGGCATAACTCAGAGGATCAGGCAAAAAAATCGCGGTATTCGCCGCGCCCGGCTTCCAACAGCCTCTGGAAATGGGCTCTTGAGGCTGTTTCATCCCATCGCGTCCAATACTCGATCAGATCAAAGCGCAGTGCATAGATCACCACTGCTTCAAAATCGAAATAGTGTCCCTCGCCGGCACGGCCCAAGTGATCCCAAGCGGTGGTCATCAGCAGTCTTTCGAGGCCGACGGGATCATCGTCTTCGAGATAGCGCCTGGCGTTGACGATCCAAGGAAAGGCCTTTTCCAATCCAAATCCCGGTTCTTTCCAGTG
Source organism: Gammaproteobacteria bacterium (assembly GCA_049282355.1). Taxonomy (GTDB): domain Bacteria; phylum Pseudomonadota; class Gammaproteobacteria; order HK1; family HK1; genus JAGTVB01. The sequence goes on from JBAPTW010000105.1 coordinate 15,073, forward strand.
GTGTTCGATATGGGAAGCCCACCGTTCATAGCCCCACCGCAGGCCGCGTGTCGGCGCCGGGTCGCCGCGATGGCGTCGCCGCAAGGCGGCCACAAGGGTCAACAGCTCGAAGCGCGTTATTATCAGTTCCTGGAGGAGCCGCTGGCCGTTGAGCTGGACGAGGAGATGTCCTAACTCGCTCACGATTTGCTGATCGGTCGTTTCCAGTGACAAACGGCTCCAACTCATCATGGCCTGAATATGGCGCATGGTAAGGGCATCCTCCGGGTCCAGCATGCGCAGGCGTTGATCGAACTGTAAACGCGATAGCGGTATTTCCCTTAAGGCGAACAGTGAAGGTAGGTGTGGCAAGCTCGACATCAGCAGGGTGTAGCGCAGCGATGGGCCCATATTACTTGACAATACCCTCGAGCAACGCGCGAAAGCGAGGTTGCAGATACTGAAGCAGCAGCTGAGCAATGGCCCGATCGGTGAGATCGAGCGTAATTCCGGTGTCCTTGAGACGCACCTGAATGCCGCCTTCCATGTCCTCGATGACACCGAAGGTGACGCCTTCGCGCAGAATATCGCCCGTTATGGCCAGTACAAAATCAGTCAAGGCTCCTTGCTGAAACTCCTCGGGCTTCTGGCGCAATTCTTCGATCCCAACGGCGTCACTCGGCAGCAGCACTTCCAAGGGCGCTTGCGTCTCGATCTCACTGCGCAGGCGGCCCGCGATCTCGATGATAAGGCGCCCCAGCAGTTCCTCATCTTTGAGCCGTTCCGAGACGAGTCGCTCGATCTCGCGCGCAAACCGCTGGCTCAAGGTGGACTTGAGGGTCAGAATTGTGTCCCGCGCAGCGGTGCGTAAGCCTTCCTCCGCCGCCAGCCGAAGGCGTGTTGCCGCGCGCCGCCCCTCGCTGCGAAGGCTGTCGGCCTCCTGCTCGGCTTGCTCTATCATCCACCGCGCCCGGGTTTCGGCTTCCGCCACGATGCGCTTGGCTTCCTCACGCCCCGCGGCGACTCCTTCGTCACGCAGCCGCGCGATCAAGGTCTCGACGCCGGCGGCGACTGGGCTTTTCTCATCCGCTGGTCCGCGATCGTTCATTGACCTTGGGCTCCATGCCGCGACTTCTTAACCTGTCGGTAATCCACCACTCAGTACCAGCGCAAAGATGAACGCGAACACCGCGAATCCTTCGGCGACAGCCGCGGGTGCCAGAGAAAGCCCAAACAGCTCCGGTTTCGCCTTGATGGCATTGATGGCCGAGGCGACCAGAAGACCCTGGCGGATGGAGCTGACCATCAACGCCAGCCCTGCCAGCACGCCGATACCGAATAGGCCGGGCGCCGCGCGCACGGTGATCTCCCGGTTCAAGGTCAACATCACCACGATGCCATAGATAATCTGGGACGAGGGCATGGCCGACAGTCCCACATACCGTCCATGTCCGGTCTCCGTCTCCAACATGGCACCGATCGCGGCCTGGCCAGCGATGCTGCAGCCGATAATGCTGCCGATAGCGCCAAGCGCCATGGGCGCAAACAAACCCAGCCAGCCAAGGGCGATCACCATGTCGTTCATAAGGATTTCATCACGCTCTTACCCTCGTGCTTGGAAAACGCGCGAAAGGAATAGCCCTCCTCGAGGATGGCCCAGCTGAAAAACTCGATGAAGTTAAGGCGCAGTCCATGCACCAAGCCGCTGACCACGGCGAGGACTAAATTGAGACCGTGCCCTAAGGTAAGGACGACCAGGGCAAGCAACAAGCCCGCCCCCGGGAGCTTGGCTATGAGCTGTGCTGACAAGTCATTGAAGGTCAGGGCCAGGGAAGTACTGGCAAGCCCCAAAGCAAAGAGTCGGATGTAGCTCATGACATCACCGAACAACTTCGTGATTTGGCTGATCCCAACCAAGCCCGCCAGCAGCCTGCGCATTGCCGATGGTCTTGAATCGAACGCCTGCGTTGCGCAGAACAGCAGGATCAGAAGCAGTCCCCCCGTCAGCGAAAGGCCACCCAACACACGCAGGCCGGGCAGGTCGTTGCTACCGTTACCAAGCCAAAACGCCAATGCGCCACAGGTCACGGCAATCCAGCCGATGGGTGGGAGCTTGCTTCGCAGGGATGGCCCCTGATGATAGGCGACCAGAGCATTGGCAAGTACCACGTGGGCCGCGCCGATGATGATGGAGAGCTGGAGCATGCCGTCGAAGTCGTTGAGATCAAAACATCGGACGGCCGCAAGCAGTGAGTGCTCGGCCGGTGGTTTACCAAAATAGCTCCCAACGAGAACACCATAGACGAGGGAAAACCCCGTGGTGGTCAGCGCCAAGGTGTGGATGCGCTGGCCAGTGCCTGTTTTCCCCATTGCGTGCCAGCCGAAGGCAAGCAGCCCACCGAGGATAAGCGCATAGCCCGCATCGGACAAGATCATCGCGAAGAACAGCGCGAAGGAAAAATAGACCACCGCCGAGGGGTCCCAGGTTCGGTAGCCGGGTGTTTGAAAAAAACGCACCAGGTCTTGTCCGCCGGCGATGGCTGCGGGAGTGTCGAGAAGCGTGGGTGGCGAATCGGTCGGCGTCGGGTCTTCGATGAAAAGAGCAAGCCCGCGGCGATTCACGAGTCCCTGGATTGCGCCAACAGCGCCTCGAGGCGCCCATCCTTGCACGGCAAAGATCCTGTCGATGTCGAGTGTCTGCGTGGTGGCGCTCTGCAACGCGGCCTGATCCTCGGCACTCGCCAGGTTTTGAGTCAAGAGAAACAGCCAGCGTGTCAACCCTTCGCGTTCGGCGTGCAGTTCATCCAACTCAATTTCGGCTTGTTCCAACTGCTGACGAAGTGTCCCGAGCGGTCTGGAGCCGGTGTGCGTGCGCGCTACCGGAAGGGCATCGGCGGGCGGCTGCTCGCTGGCGATGAGCACCACAAAGGCGTGGCGATGATCTTGGTACACGATCTGCCACGGATGGACGAGGGTGGCGAGGCTGGCGGATTGATACAGCGGCAATCGATAGAACCACAATCTGAGCCCCGTAAGCTGATGTCTCTCCGGAAGCATGAAATCGCCCCACGGCTCAAGCTCTTGAATGCGGTGCACAAGGAAGTCCCGGCTGTCGGTGGCGGTGCGTAGACGTTGCTGGTTATCCAGTGTCCGTTGCACGGTTTCTGCCATGTCGAATGCGGGATCGCGATGCACTTGGCGCCTTTTTCGAGGCGCCGATAGCAGGAATTTCAAAGCCTTATAGGCATCCTGCGCGTGCGACGAAGTGGTCGCATCGGCTTCCCGGGATACTGGACGCAGCGCAATGAGGTGCAGGCAGCCGAGTTCCTGAAGATCGGCCAGCACCTGCGTTTTCTCGGCAACGAGGCCGCAGAGAGTGATCTTGTTAAGCGTGACGATGCTCAAGGGATCTTTCCCGAAGCGCCTTCGAGCGCGCGATCTTAGCTCTGACCACCGCTGCGCGTTCGGCGTCTGAAAGGTAGATGGAAATCTGCTTGATATTGGCCCGTGTTCTTGGAATCAACACCTTCTCAAAGAGATTCACCCGCTGGGTGACCTTGCGCACCGCTTGCTCTAATCGGGCGGTGCGCTCTGTCTCCACTTGCAGACGAACATGGAGCTCGAGACCTAGCGACAGATGTTTGCTGAGCCTATCGATCCACTGCGCACTGGCGAGCAGCGGGTAATCGTGCGTTTCAAGAACCACCCGAGACAGTCGCGGCAGCCGAACCCCGAGGAGGTTTTGTTCATTCAATTCGATGCCGGCGATGCGCACTAGGTGGCGCAGCTTGCTGTGATTGGCCAACATCGGAAGCTCGTCTGCCACCTTCTTTTCCAAGTTCTCGATCTGTTGCCGGGTGCTAACGAGGAGCCGAGCCGCTTGCCTGCGCTCCGCAACCAGTTGACGCCGTTTGAGGTCGAGGGACGGTAGGAACCGCTCAAAGGTCCGCAGCCGTTTGCTTTCGCGCGTGAGCGAAGCCTTATTAAGTGCCAGCCTTGGCATGGCGAGGGGCGTGGCCAGCGGCTTGCCGGCGCGGAAAATATTTGTCGATGAGCGCTTGTTTCATGAACAGCTCTTTCGGTTCGAAGCATTCCGCGAGGGTTTCCCAGCAACGGTCCAGCGCTCGCTCAAAAGACAGGGACACGTTGATATCCATAAAGCGTTCACGAAACAGCTTCCCGAAACGCAGCAGCTTATGATCAAAGGGTGACAACTCGAAAGCCATCGCTTGTTTTTGTTCTGCATCGCGGGCACCCGCGTAGAGCCTAATCATGGTGTTCATGATCTGCGCATGGTCTTCTCGAGTGACTTTGCCGATCACGTGCTGCTTGAGCCGCGAAAGTGATCCGAAGGGATCGATCAGACCGTTGTGAAGATAAAACTGTCCTTCCGTAATATACCCGGTATTATCGGGCACTGGATGCGTGACATCGTCTCCCGGCATGGTCGTAACGCTGAGAATGGTGACTGAGCCGGCCGCTGCGAAATCACAGGCCTTCTCGTAACGGCGCGCCAACTGGGAGTAAAGATCGCCGATGTAGCCGCGATTGGAAGGCACGTGTTCCATCGCAATACCCACTTCCTTGAGAGCGTCGGCGAAGGCGGTCATGTCCGTTAGCAGCACCAATACCCGCTTCGATTCCTCAACGGCGAACCGCTCCGCCACGGTGAGGGCGAGGTCGGGTACCAAAAGCCGTTCAATGATGGGATCCCCGGCCAGGTTAACGAACATGACGGTGCGCGCGAAGACACCGGCCTCCGCGAACATGCTGCGAAAAAAATGATAGTCATCAAAGATAAGGCCCATGCCGCCAAACACAACGATGTCGGCGTCGGCTTGAATGCCGATACGGGCGAGAAGAGAATTGTAGGGCTCACCGGCGACCGAGAAGATGGGGATCTTCTGGCTTTCCACCAGGCAGTTGAAAACATCCACCATGGGCACATCGGTGCGGATCATCTTCGACGCAAGAACGCGGCGCACGGGGTTAACGGGTGGGCCGCCAATCGGCACTCGAGGTTCCTCTGTTAGGTCGGGGCCCGCGTCGATCGGCTGCCCGTCGCCACCAAACACCCGTCCCAAAATATTGCGCGAGTAAGTGACCTGCATCGGATGTCCCAGGAAACGTACCGACGCCTCGGTCGAAAGCCCCTTGGTGCCAGAGAAAACTTGAAGCACGACCACATCGCGGTTTAGCTGGATCACCTGAGCCACGGATTGCCGACCACCGACGTCGCGTACCAGGGCGAGATCGCCAAAGCGAGCAGCCGGCATTTTGCTGTTTACCGGCTCCGGCACGCTGACCTTAATGATATCGCCGACAATCTCCAGGATGTGCGAGTACCGGACCAGGAGCTGCGTCATTTGCTAACGGCACTTCCTGCGCTGGGGCAACTTCTGAGATACGGACATGTTGTTGTTCCTGCGAAGATGTGATTGCGTTCGCTGGCGCATAATTGATGTCTATGGTGCCATAGGCCGCGGGAACGCTCTACTGCCAGCCGGAGTGATGTCGCTGGCAAACCGGCAATATACACGCTTCGGCGTTGCAAAAGCACACAGTCTGAGGGAGCCTGACGAAGGACACTCACTTCTCCTCGGAGCAGCACAAAGCCTAGGCTTCTGCCGAATTAACGAGTCCGTGATGAGTCTGAAACTTACTGGTAGAAGTGGTTTGGATACGGCAGCATATTCAATTTCGGCTGCGCAGAGTGGCTTAGTGCCAATGCTAACGTCAAATCTTTCTTTTCGCGAAGAACCTTTTCAGCTGACACCCGATCAGCGGTTGCCCTATCAAAGTTTTGCCTTTCAAGATGCGTGTCAGCAACTGCTCAATGCCGTGCGGGAAGGGCGCGGCCCGCTGCTGTTAACCGGAGAACCGGGTACCGGCAAAACCCTTTTGCTGCGGGTACTCAAGCGCGAGCTGGAGTTGATGGGAGCCACGGTCTGCTTTCCCTCCTTGGCGCACGCTTCACGGGTGGAATTGTTGAGCGCTTGCTTCCAGAACGGGGATGCTGCCCCGGCGTTATCCGATTCAGACCTGCAGCTAGCGACTTTAAAGGATTCGCTCAACAAGCGACTCAGTGCTGATAGGATGATCGCACTGCTGGTTGACGACGCACAGGACCTTGATGAAGAGCTGCTTGAGATGCTCGCCGCACTGTGGTCGTTGCAAAAGGGTGATCGGCGCTTGTTGCCTGTGGTTCTTGTCGGTCACCCCGGTGTAGTGGAGAAGCTTCGCCCCTACCTGGCTGACAACACAGCGCTTGCCGTCGACATGTGCTTGCGGCCGCTCGAAGCGTGGGAGATTCGCCCCTTCATACTTCACCGCTTACGTGCCGCTGGGCATCAGGGAGATGACCCGTTTGCCGCCGCCGCTTATGGCTTGATTCAAGAGCGTTCCAAGGGCGTGCCGCGGCGCATAAACCTCCTCTGTGGCACCGCCCTTATGCTGGCAAGTCTAGAGGGCCGCAGCACGGTGATTGCCGAGGATGTGGAGCAAGCGCTGCGGGATAACTGGCTTGATGACGAGGAGGCGACGGGATTAGCGGGGGCGCGGCTGGCCAATGAAGATCAGGCAGACAAACCGAAGGCGGCTGCCGCGGCAACGGTGGTGCGTACTGACTCTTGGGTGGAGCGGATTCAACGCGCGCCGCGAAGTGCCGTCAGGCGGCGCGACTATCAGGATGGCGCGTCCGCGACTGACCAGCGGCCCTCGTCGCCGAGCAATTATCCCGAAGGAGACAAAGAAACGCCGACCGAAATCAATGCCGCTATGCCCGAGCAACCCGCTTGGGAAGACGAGCAGACCTTGGTGGCAGCAGCGCGCAATGACGAAGAGGCTTCTTTCTCTGTAGGACCTGCGTTTCGAGCTGACGAGCAAGACGCGCTTCACGAAGTGAGGCGATCGCCTTCGCGCACCGGGAAATGGCGCTGGTTGCGAAGATCTTTGATGGCGACAGCCGGCTTGGTGGGCGGTGTACTCATCGGCGGATTGGTCGCGGCGCACTATCCGGATCTGACAGCAATGCTCAAAGCGCAGTTCCGTGATGCCGGGATGTATTTGGGTCTGGGCGCTGCGAGTCGCAAGGCACCGGAGCAGGCGGTGCTACCAGCGGTTCTGAATAACGGCTCAGCTGCGCCACAGCAGCCGGAAGAAGCCGTGGCTACGGCCTACAGCAACCTGGCTATCGTGTACCAGACGCGAGGTGAGCTCGATCAGGCCGAAAGCCTATACAAAAAGGCTCTGGAGATCCATAAAGCGCTGGGGCATCGAAAGAGCATGGCGAGGGACTACAATAACCTTGGCTATGTCTATTGGTCCCGCGGTAATCTGGAGCGGGCAGAAGCGGTTTATCGCCAGTCTTTGGAGCTGCACGAAGCGCTCGGGGAGAAAGCGGGGATGGCGGATAATTATGCCAATCTGGGGAGCGTATATTGGACGCGGCGCGATCTGGCGAAGGCGGAGGCTATGTATCGGCAAGCACTGACACTAAATGAGGCGCTTGATCGAAAAGAAAAGCTGGCCAACAACTACGGCAACCTGGGGGTGGTGTATCAAACGCGGGGGGATCTCCAAAAGGCACAGGCGATGCATCAAGAGGCCATTGCGATCTATGAGCGTGCCGGTCGGCAGACAGAAGGATTGGCCAATGCCTATGGAAATCTCGGAAGTGTGTATAAACGTGCTGGCAATCTGGATAAAGCACAAGCGATGTACGGGCAAGCGTTGCGGCTCTATCAGCGAGTAGGAAACCATGCCCAGGCAAACAGAGCCAAGGCGTTGATCAGTGCTTTGCGCGAGATGAATGTCGGCAAGGAAGGCTCTAGAAGCGAAGGGGTCAACGTCCAATAGCCGTTTTTAGGTTCCACGACGAGAAATGGATAAGGTGATTGGCGTCGCGTTTCGGATTACTGCCCAATGAAAGAAGACCGACCCCTTCAAGCTGCAGCGTTTCACGGCGAAGCAGGGTAATTTCACCGTCGGCCCTGCCGACATAAGTACCATTGGTGCTATGATCGAGCACGAAAAACTTGCCGCGCCGACACTCGATGGAAGCGTGGCGACGGGAGGCATAAGTATCATCCACCACCAAGTCGCAGCTGGGGTTGCGGCCGATAACGAACTCGAGTAAGCACGTGTCGAGATTGACGTGACGCTCCTGATAGGTCAGGCGCAGCGCGGCGGTTTGCACGAGGGTATGATCGGTACGCGGATGGTAGGCGGTGATATCGCTCTCATCGGCGACCACGGCGTAGGCGAGAATCGGATCAGGCTTTCCCTTTACGGAAATCCTCCCCAGCAACCGGGTCTGCTCACGCAGCGACGGAGAAAGATTGTTCACGGTGTCTTTGGTGATGATGATTTCGCCCGCCTTGGCGAGATTGGCCACTCGTGCGGCCACGTTGACAGCGTCGCCGTAGATGGTCTCCCCGGCGGTGATCACGGCTCCGAAATGGAAACCCGCGTGGATGGCAAGCTCCAGATCTTTCTGGATGTCGCGCATCGCGCTGGTCGCGCAGAAAGCGGCATCGGCCGTCGGGAAGGTACAAAGCATACCGTCTCCCATGATCTGTATCACTTTGCCCCCTTGCTCCAGGGTGACGGATCTGAGTCGGCTGATGCAATCAGCAATGAGACGGCGTGCCTGGTCATTACCCACGTCCGAGTACAGTCGGGTACTGCCGCAGATATCCACAAACAAGACGGCCATCGGTCGTGCCTGTACTGATATCACCTCCAGCTTTTCTCCCACTTAACTTCTGTTGGCCATGGTCATCGTTTCGTCCGAGTGGAAGTCAATCGCCTTGTCTCAAGGGACGTCGTGAATACATCCTTGTAGACTTGAGTCCGGCATCCCTGCCGGACACACCCTTGTGGCAAGGCGATTGACTTCCTACAGATTCCTAGCACGGTTTTACCCCTTGAATGGTGATGCTGACGAAACGATGACTATGGCCCTACTGCTCAACTGTTGCCACTCGCGAGCATCACCGCTGCCTTCGTACCCTTACTTCCTGGATTGATGCTGATACCGCGTTTCCATGACTCGCCGTGGCAATCGCCAGCAGCATGCTGCGCGCCGGCTCGACGAATGTGGCCACGCCAGCGAAGCGGCTCGGCAAGAACAGAAATTCCCCTGCTTCATGCCCAGCGTACTGGATAGGTGCATATTGGGGATCTTGATCCACCCGGAATGCTAACGCTGCCCGTTTCACCTGTTCCTGCACGGCCCGATACAGGTGCCATCCCTCAAGGATTTCATTGTTGTCCTGTAGCACCTGGAGGAAGGCTTGAGCAAACACGGAATGTTCGCCACCGCCCGCATCGAGAACGGGCTCGAGCCCACCGGAGGTCAATACGACCCGCGTGCGGGTCTGGGCCATCGCTTTGAACCACTTGACCTGAGCTTGATCGGACATGCCTACTGGCAGCCGCGCCAGCGAGCCGCGCGTCATCGCCCCTGAGTAGCAGGAATCGGCGACCACAAGAATATGCTTGGCCGACATCACGTTGAGGATGTCGGAGATGGCGACGTTGGAGATCCAGTTCGTGGTGCTGTCAGCCTCGGCGTCTACCGGCATCCAGTAGCCTCGTTGATTGGCGGCGTCCAATTCACCGTGACCGGCATAGTAGATGAGCAGATTGTCTTTCTCGGTCAGCGTTTCCCGATACTTATTAAGAGCCGATAAGATGCTGTATCGGTCGGCGTTCAACAGCACCTCGGTCTTGAAGCCGTATTTGTTCTCTAACACTTGCGCCACGGCCGTCGCATCGTTGGCCGCCGAGGCGAGATCCGGCAGGTTAAGATATTGGTTATTACCGATGACCAGTGCGTAGTAATTCCCAAAGTCCACCTCGACGGTCGGCTGTGGCTTAGGTGCAAGGGATGCCTCTGCTTTCTCTGAACGCTTCTTTTGCGCTGCAGGAATGAGCATGAAATCAACCGCTGCCCGGTGGCCGCTCTTATCCACGGCGACAACGCTGACGGGGGTTTCTGCTTCTTTTACCGGCATCTTTACTTGAAACAGCCCATCTTGGCCGATCGGCGCTGGCGAATCATTGACACGGAAGGCCATCAAATTCTCCGGCGCGCTCACGCGTCCGATGATTTCCAACTCGGCTATCGGGGCACGCAATGTGACGCTGGGGACTCCCCGCGTGACCGCCAGCGGTGGCTCGATAATTTCAATCGTCGGGCCGATAGTCTCGATGGCCGGACCGATGGGAGCGAAAGCAAGCTCGCTTGGCTGCTGCCGGTTGCCCACCTGGCTTTTCTGCTCCTTAATCGACACCTGCAGCTGTTCTATTTCCGCCTTCTGCTTGGCAATTTCAGCTTCGCGTTGACGCAGCTGAGCCTCGATCTCGCGAGCCTTCGCATCCGCCTCGGCCGATGCTTGCTTCACCTGTTGCGCCGAGCGTTCGCGCTCCGCCTCTAGTTCTTGCTGGGTCTGCGCGACCTGTGCATCCCGTGCCTTGAGATCCTCCCGGGTTTGCGCAAGGGCTGCCTGAGCTTCGCTCACTTCTGATTGCAGTGATGCAATTTCCTGGCTTCGCGCGTCGAGCGACTGCTGCAGCGTTTGCTCCCGCTTCTGAGCGGTCTCGAGATCTCTCGTCAGCTGCTGTCGTTGTTGCTCCACCTCCGTTTCCAGCCAAGCCATCTCTTGGCGTTGGCTCTCGACCATCGCTTCCCGGTCGGAGAGCACCTGCGACAGCTGCTGAATTTCTTGGGACGCATCGGTGTCGGCCTGTTGGTTGGCTTGCAGGCCTGCGAGCGTTTCGCGCGCTGCGTCTCGCTCTGCCTCTGCCCGCGCCAGATCGGTGCGACGATCGGAAAGATTGGCTTGCTTCTGTGCCAGCTGTTGACGTAACGAATGGGCCTGTTCTCGCTCGCGCTCCAGCTGCTCCAGCAGCCGCTGCTGCTGCGCCTCGGCCGCCTGGAGCTTCTGATCAAGCTGCTGTTGTTGCTCGGTGGCCTTGGCTTCTCGTTCGGTAAGCCGGCGGCGTTCGGTCTCCAGCTCGGCCGTCCTATCCGGATTGGTAGCCCTTGAAGCGGTTGTTGCCCCCGTCGATTCGCCCGTTGCTTGACGCTTGTCGGCAAGGGCCACTTGAAGTGCTTCTCGGTCCTTTTCGGCCAGTGCTAGCTCGTTTTGCCGCTGTGCGAGCCGTTGCTCGGCGGTCTCTAGGCGGCGACGCAGCTCCTCGGATTGCTCATCCTGGGTTTTCACTTCCTGGCGCAGCGAAGCGAGCTCCTGGGTTTGCGCTTCGCGGCTGGCGATCGCCACGGACGAGGCGAACTCGAGCTCGCCGTCGGAGAGCCCCGAAGCCTGGCGATACCAATTAAGGGCACTGGTGACATCTTGCTCGACGCCAAGCCCCTTTTCGTAAAGGTAGCCGAGGTTGATTTGGGCACGCGAATAGCCTTGCTCGGCGGCTTGGCGATACCAATGGGCCGCCACTTTGTAGTCAGGTGGCAGGCCTAGGCCCTTTTCGTAAATCTCGCCGACATAGGTCTGCGCCGCGGCATCTCCTTCCTTGGCCTGAGGCAGCCAGACTTTAAGAGCAGTGGCGTAGTTCGCGCGGTCGTAGGCAACATACTCTCCGCCTCGGATCTCACAATCCCGAGCGGCTGTCTTGATGGCGCGCCGCGGGGCGAGGTAGGTAAGGCTTTGGCCGAGCTTTCTGACCTGACTCGGTAGCAGGCAGTCGACCACGAGCAATTCTTCCGCGTCGGGCCGCTCGCCTGCGGCGAGCTCCGGGGCTTTGGACTGAGCCGCACAGCCGGCCAACACTCCGACAAATAAAGCACCGAGGGCCGCTGGGAGCGGCCAACCGGGCGCGACTACTGACTTTGCAGGACGCTTTGATAGCATGACGGCCACCTACGTTGAGCGATAATGAGGTGTAAAATCATTTAGCATACAAAATCGGATTTAGCAACGGTGAAAAACCACGTTTTATTTCAATAACAATGCCTTGCTTCATCTGAGCCCTATCTAATGCAGCACCTTAAGAAGCTCGGGTGCGGGTGATCCCAATGCAATTGGCCGCCACGTGCAGAGCACCCATGTTCCCACGTTACCCTCCCGCGGCTGGCGGGCATACGGTAACATCCAGTGATGGTATCGGATCAAACGGCGCGACCTCGGCATGGCGGTAGAACCCCAGCGCATGGCATGACTTGTGACAGGAGGGTATTTGAACCAAGTTCCTGAAGTGCCTGAGTCCGCTCCAAAGGTCGTCGGCATCGGCGCTTCCGCCGGCGGCCTCGGCGCGCTCAAGCAGCTGTTTTCGCACATGCCCGATAATACCGGGCTGGCGTTCGTGGTAGTCATTCACCTTTCTCCCGAACACCCTAGCCATCTGGCGGACGTGCTGCAGCCCCATGCCAGTATGCCCGTGCTGCAGGTCACCGAGGCGGTGGCGCTCGAGCCAAATCGCATCTACGTGATCCCGCCAGGCAGCAATCTCTCCACCATCGACAGCCACTTACGGCTTTCCGAGATGGAGAAGCAGCCTCGCGAGCGGGCGCCGATCGATCACTTCTTTCGCACCCTGGCGCAGACCCATGGCGGGCGCGCCATCGGCATCATCCTGTCAGGGTCCGGCTCGGACGGCATGTTCGGCATCAAGGAGGTCCGGCAACAGGGCGGACTGACCATCGTGCAGGATCCGAACGAGGCGGAATTCGACAGCATGCCGCAGAATGCCATCGCTACCCAAGCTATCGATCTGATCCTGCCGATCACAGACATGCCTGCGCATGTCCTGCGTTTCGCGCACACCCGGCCCCGCATCGAGTGGCTCGACGAGGGAAAGGGCGTTTCGGAGCAGGAGTCGCAGGTTCTCCAGAAGATCTTCGCGCAGCTTCAGGCGCGCACGGGGCAAGATTTCTCCAAGTACAAGCGCTCCACCGTGTTGCGGCGTATCCGCCGCCGCATGCAGCTGCACCAGTGCGAGCTGCTCACCGATTACCTCGCGAAGCTGCGCGAGAACGCTGGGGAGGTACGCCTGCTTGCCGAGGAGTTTCTGATTACGGTCACCCAGTTCTTCCGTGATACGCAGACTTTCGAGTATTTGGAAAAGCATGTGGTGCCGACGCTTTTCGAAGGCAGAACCTCTTCCGATCGGCTGCGCGTCTGGTCGGTAGGCTGCGCGACCGGCGAGGAGGCCTACAGCCTTGCCATGCTGCTCCTCGAGCACGCCGCGAAAATTCCGGATCCGCCCGCTCTACAGGTATTCGCAAGCGATATCCACGAGCCCTCGCTGCGGCTCGCGCGCGAGGGCATCTATTCCAATGCCATCGTTGCCGACCTCTCCCCCGAGCGCCTCAGCCGGTTTTTCACCCAGGAGGACCGCGGCTACCGTATTTGCACCGAGGTGCGGGAGATCGTCGTATTCGCCACCCACAATCTGCTACGGGATCCGCCGTTCTCGCGTATGCAGCTCATCGTGTGCCGTAACGTGCTGATTTACCTGCAGCGCAATGCACAGCGGGACGTGGTCGACCTTCTCCACTACGCGCTCGATCCCGACGGACAGCTGCTGTTGGGACCGTCCGAAAGCATCGATCACTCTGGGCTGTTCCACGCCGAGAGCAAACGGCATGCTCTGTACCGGCGCCGCAATGTTCCCGTGCTCGAACCGCGTTTGCCGGTTTTCCTGGAGGCGGAGCATCGACCTGAGCAGCTCCAGGATAAGCACCACGGCCGTCGCGCGGAGCGTCCTCACAGCTACGGCGCGCTGCACCAGAAAATGGTGGAGCGCTATGCACTTCCCAGCGTACTGGTCGACCACGATTACCGCATCGTCCACGCCTCGGAGCACGCCGGTCGTTATCTCTGCGTCCCCGGAGGCGAACCCTCGACGAATCTGCTGAAGCTGGTGCGCGAAGAGCTGCGCCTCGAGCTGGACGCCGTGCTGCATACCGCATCCAAGGAAGGCAAGGATGCGCGTTCCCGGCTGGTGGCCGTGCCGCTCGAAGGGCAAACCAGGGGTGTCGTGCTGCACGTGCGGCCCTCTCAAGACCCACAGCTCAAGGGTTTGAGCCTGGTCATCTTCGATGAGATGGAGGCTGCGCAGGTCGCATCAGAGCAGACCGTCTCCAGCGATGCGCGCGCGCGCCGAGAGGCTGCCGAGCTCGAGCGGACCAAGGAACGCCTGCAGTCGGTGATCGAGCAGTACGAGACCACGCAGGAGGAGATGAAGGCTTCGAACGAGGAGCTGCAATCATCGAACGAAGAGCTGCGTTCCACACTGGAGGAGCTGGAGACCAGCAAGGAGGAACTGCAGTCCGTCAACGAGGAATTGCATACGGTCAACCAGGAAAACCGCCATAAGGTCGAAGAGCTGAGCCAGCTCACCAGCGATCTCAACAACCTGATGGCCGCCACCGAGATCGCCACGCTGTTTCTCGATCGCCAGCAGCGCATCCTGCGCGTTACCCCACGGGTAGCAGAGCTGTTCAACGTATGCTCCAGCGACCGTGGCAGGCCGCTTGGCGATTTCACTCACCGGCTGGGCTACGACGAGCTACAGCAGGACGCCCAACGCGTCCTGGAGCGGCTCGTGCCCAGCGAACGTGAGGTGTTGAGCCAGCAGGGCGAATGGTATCTAGCGCGCATCCTCCCTTACCGTTCGGACGCGGATCGGATCGAAGGTGTGGTCATCACCTTCATCGACATTACCCAACGCAAGAAAGCCGAGCTAGCACTGCGCAACAGCGAAGAAAGCTTTCGTGCACTGGTCAGCGCCTCTGCGCAGATCGTCTGGACCACGGATGCCCAGGGACAGGTTGTCGAGGATTCTCCCTCCTGGCGGGCGTTCACCGGCCAAACCTATGCGCAATGGCGCGGACTGGGGGGGCTCGACGTCGTGCACCCGGACGATCGCGGTTTCGTCCGCGATCGTTGGCTGCAGAGCGTCGCGAGCGAACAGCCTCTCGAGGCCGAGTTTCGCCTCCAGCACGTCAGCGGCGAATGGCGTTGGACTGAGGTGCGTGCGGTGCCGCTGCGCGATCCGCAGGGGAAGGTGCGCGGCTGGGTGGGCATGAACATCGATATCACCGATCGCAAACGCGCCGAGGAGAATCTGCGCGAGGCGGATCGGCGCAAGGACGAGTTTCTGGCGATGCTGGGACACGAGCTGCGCAATCCTTTGGCGCCCATGCGCACTGCGATGGAGCTGTTGCGGCGCTTGCTCCCCCCCGACCCGCAGCTGCAGCACATTCGCGAAATGAACGAGCGCCAGGTCAGGCACCTCACTCGCCTGGTGGATGATTTGCTGGACGTGTCGCGCATCAAATCGGGGCGCGTGACTTTGCAGTTGGAGCAGGTCGACATTGTCGACGTGGTGCGCGATGCCGTGGCGAGTTACGATTCTTTGCTTCGTGCTCGGCACCAGCAGCTGGTCGTGGAACAGACCCACGAGCCATTGCCGGTCAAAGGCGACGAGGTGCGTCTCTCCCAGATCGTCGCCAACCTGCTGGACAACGCCGCCAAGTATACACCCGATGGTGGCGTCATCCGCCTTACCACACAGCGCGCCGGCGAAGAGGCGGTCATTGCCGTCGCGGACAACGGCATGGGTATCGCGCCGGACGTGCTCGCGCACGTTTTCGATGCATTCAGGCAGGGCCTCCGCGTGCCAGCACATCCGGAAAGCGGACTGGGGCTGGGGCTGACGCTGGTTCAGCGGCTGGCTCAGCTGCATAAAGGGCGCGTGGAGGCCCGCAGTGGCGGCCCGGGTCAGGGAAGCGAGTTCACTGTGCATCTGCCGCTCACCTCCAGGGAAGCCGCCACCGAGCCACAAACGGTGGAGCAGGACTCCACGCCTCTCAACGCGCCTTCGCGCGTCCTCGTCGTTGACGACAATAGGGACGCGGCTGATAGCCTCGCGCTCATTCTAAAGTATGCCGGTCACCAAGTTCGCCAGGCGTACGATGCGCACAGCGCGCTGGAGATCGCCCAAACCTTCCAGCCACAGGCCGTGCTGCTGGATATCGGGCTACCCGACATGGACGGCTACGCGCTTGCGCGAGAGTTGCGCCGACAGAAGGGTGGTGCGCGGGCCGTGCTGATCGCCGTCAGTGGCTATGCGCAGGACGAGGATCGCGCCCGCTCCGCCTCGGCCGGCGTCGATCATCACCTGGCGAAGCCAGTAAATATCGACGTCTTGCAGGCTGTGCTGGCAAGACCTTCCGACCAGGCGGCCTACTGACCGCTCCGGACACGTCGCGGCGGTGGGGCCAGTTGCCCTTGGGGTGTGACCTGCTGCTGTTCGCTTATCGGGAGGTGTTCACCATCATTATCAACGTAAGGGTTGTGCACTTCTGCGCAGCACTGAGCAGAGCATCGCTATGGGCACCGACAGCCGCCGTGTTGGCCTTGATCTGCACGTTCGCCGGCTGTGTTGGCGCACCCGAGCGTATCGACCAAGAGGCGGCGCACCTCGGGTTTACGCGCAGAGCGGTTGCCGGCAACGGCTTTTTCCATGTCGTTTATCAGCAGCTGAAGACGACCTCGGACCACGTGCTGCATGTTTATCTCGAAGGGGACGGCACGCCCTGGATACGGGAGCGCTGGCTGGCGGACGATCCGACGCCGCGCAAGCCATTGATGCTTCGTTTGATGGCCTTCGATGCGCTCGACAGCGTCTATGTGGGCCGCCCTTGTTATCACGGTCTTGCACGCACCCCGCCTTGCACACCTAGATTCTGGACCTCGGCGCGCTATTCCCATGAGGTCGTCGATAGTATGGCGACCGTAGTGCGTCGAATACTCGATGAGCGTGGCAGCAACACACTGCGGCTTTTCGGCCATAGCGGCGGTGGGACACTGGCGATGTTATTGGCCGAGCAGCTTGGCTCGACACAGGCGGTGGTGACGCTCGCCGGCAACCTCGATGTTGAGGCTTGGGTCCGCTACCATCGATACACGCCGTTAGCGCAATCCCTGAATCCTGCTCGACGTTCGCCCCTTGACCGGAGCATTCGCCAGCTACATGTGATTGGCAGCGATGACCGGATCGTTCTGCCGCGGTTTCTCGATGCGGCTGCTCGCCGAGGAGTCGTTCGTAACGTCGTCGAAGTAGAGGGCTTTACCCACAGTTGCTGCTGGGAACAGGTGTGGCCGCAAATATTGCAGTGGGTGATGGCACCGAGCGGTGCCAGCGGGAGGCCCTCGTTCATCGTGCCCGAGAGCAAAGGGGATGACACGCAACACCCTACCTAGCCGATCGATCGATAGACTAAGAAGCAGGCACCACCCAACGCCACCGTCGGGAGGTGCGGTCGGTTTTTTCACGAGCTGTCACTCGAATTGGTTCGCGAAGCTCAAAACTCGAACCTGACGCCGCCGGTAAATAAATTACGGTCGAGGTTCTGGTAGCCGAGAAGGGCTTCATAGTAGAAAAATGCGGAGATCCCTCTGGCAAAGGTTCCCGAGATGCCTGCGCCGATGTTAAAGAAATCCCGGTCCGGCTCGTTGGTTGGCACGAGAAATAGGTTAGCACCCGGATCACCGATAAAGCTCACCGGTATCGAACGCGTGTCGTTCTCAAATTCGTGTATCCACTCCGCCGCAACCGAAGGCTGCAGCGAGAATGAAATTATCCGTGAAGCGGTAGTCGGCGCCCGCGGTGACTCCCACTGAGCTTAAGTCGAAGCCTGGCGTGGTGGCAGTCAATCGCCTTGCCTCAAGGGAGTCAGAAGATAGCCTTGTAGGAGCTTTAGTTTAAATTTAAGTGACGGGGGCAAGCCAGCCGGCGAAGGGCTGCTAACGAGTGGCCGAGGCGCCTTGCGCAGCAGAGTCTGAAGCATTCTTCCGGGAGAGGGAGGCGCGGGCCTTTCGTGGCCCGCCACCTGGAGAAGGAAAGCGCTGCGTTTCTAAAACTCCACTCGGACACCCGTGGTCAGGATGTTGTTGGTGACTTTGCTGCGGCCAACGACCGATTCAAAGTCCACAAAGGCCTGCACGTTGCGTTGAAACACCGCGGAAATGCCACCACCGATAACGGCGAAGTCTCGGTCGGGCTCATCGGTGCGCGCTTCGAAGACAGGATTGGTAAGCCCGGTCGCAGTGAGGTTATTGCTCGGATCGATTGGGGCAAAGTACTGGGCTCGCAGCAGTACCACGTCGTCTTCGAACTCGTGATTGTATTCGGCCCGAAAACGGGGCACGATCACACCGAAGGGTGCGCTGATGGCATAGGCCACCTGTCCGCCCAGGGCGAAAATCAAGGAGCTGACATCCTGCCCTTCGACCTTGAGGTTCAGTCCCTCTGCACCGCTTTCCGTGTAACCG
The DNA here is from genome assembly GCA_049282355.1 of Gammaproteobacteria bacterium. Lineage (GTDB taxonomy): Bacteria > Pseudomonadota > Gammaproteobacteria > HK1 > HK1 > JAGTVB01. The sequence goes on from JBAPTW010000105.1 coordinate 33,357, forward strand.
TCCATCTCGAGATCGCGGTAGTCAACCCGCAGGAAAGGCGAATAGGACCATTTTTGGTACTGCCCGTCGTAGCCGCCTCCGAAGCTAAAGGCGTAGCCGTTCGCTCCGGGTTCACCGGTGGCTACAGCAGACACCGGGTCAGCATTCGGGTTGCTGGAAGGGATGATGATCTCGCGCTTGATGGTGTAATCAGCGCCAGAGAACGTCCCGATGCCGTCGATGTAGAAGTCGCCCACATAGTACGTACCAAAGATTGAGCCACTGAACACGTCGGCGTCCACATCGCCGCCGGCGAGTAGAACCCCTTGGTTCAAGTCGGCGGTTTGGTTGGAGTAATTAAAAGCAGCGCCGAGGATGGCGTTATCGGTCAAGCGGTAATCGAGGCCAGCGGTGACTCCGGCGGTATCAAAGTCATAGCCGGTTCGATTGGGCGTCTGATCAATCTCGCCCCAGGAGAAAATGCCGTTGATGAAACCGCCAAAGCGCGGCACGAACCCCGGGTCACCCGCGGCGCCGCCGCGCTCCCGAGCTTTGTCAGCGCCTTCAGAGGAGAGCGCCGCCAGGTCCAATACCTGCCCGTTGCCGCCAAATCCAAATCCGCTAACGGTAAACCCGCCAGCACCCGCGCGCAGTGCGGCCAGCCGGTTTCCCAGAATCGCTTGCCCCGAGTCCGCTTTTGTCGCCGCGGTGTTCGTCGTGTTGTTCTTTTCATCGGAGAGTTGGCCGAGGGCGTCTGTTAATTGCTGGTCATTGAGGCCGAAGCTAAACCGTGTTACACCGTTCCCAAGTAACGCATTGCCGTTTTGCTTCATGCTGGTGCATGTTTGTTGGAGCTGCAATTGGCTTGCGTTCAGCTGTGGCACGCGCTGCACGAGCTGTGGACAAACGATGTCAATGGCATTGGCCATGGATGTCTCATTCGCTGTGAGTCCCGGGAGCTCTGTGAGCTCTGCTGCTGGCGCCACGTTGAACAACGTGAGCGGAAGCGTGCTGATCAAGGGCGCGATCCATCGGCATTGAACCCGTGGGTAGGTAACGGATAATCCCGGGCACCGAGACGTCGGGTCGGGATCAACGCCGCCCCTCGAAGGGCTGTTGTTGTACGTAAGCAACGAGTGTGTGCTCTGTGACATTAGTATGATTCTCCCTAGGATATTTGATTAAGAGTTTAGCCTAAGGAAAACGAAAGAGCATTACAACGACACTGTACCGATGAGGCCGTTGCTCATTTGAGACGGTTTCGTATGAGGTGCAAAAGTGTTGTTTGGAATACCGTCGGCGCAGGCGATAATCGTCTGCGAGAGGAACCAACTTCCGGTTAGCGCTGGCCAGGGCTACGAGGAGGACATTTATTGATCTGGATCAGGCCATGGTGCATTTATCTCTGATAATTTAATAAGTTAGTATAAGGCACTCCTTGGGACGGTGCGACTTGCGCTTTTCCGGTGGCTTTAGGTTACAAAGTGAGGTAGGTAGTCCATGAAATTATGCAGGGAATGCGGAAAAAGGCCTTGGCCGTATCTCATGGCTCTCTTCATTGCGTCTTTTTCCGCTTTTTTGACGTGGCTCACCCTGGAATCGGCCGGTCTCCCGCCGGACGCGATTCGCTGGTGGAGTGCGGGTGTGTTTCTTACCGTTGCGGTCCTGCTGGTCTCCTACATGATCTCTTGCATTCGCCGTCATTGTGGGCACCAACGGGGGTTTTCCCACTAACGGCTGTTGCGCGGTTATTGCGGCGCTTCTCCGCGCAGGAGCGAAGAGGAGAAGCGCTGATCGAGGCGCCGCGGCTGTTGTTGATGATCACGGTCCTTCTGGCAGCCAACCACAATCGCCGGAAACGAAATACTGCGCCCGGACCGCATAGAGTCGTCAAGCGCTTCTTTGTCTGCACCCAATCGCCGAGCGGTTTAGCGGTTTAAAGAGTGCCGCTTCCCTGCGGACCCCGCGTCCTCCCTGTAGCAAAGTCACACGGTTGGAGGAGACTCCGTGTTGACGATCAACTCGGTGCGATGGCCAGAGCCACCACACGGTTCGCCTGACCCTCGCATCCGCCTGCATCGCTATCCCGTCCGGCTTGCTCAACAGTCACTGTTTGCCGATTGCCCGGTCTTGGTGGTGTAGTAGGGTCCACGCCGGCTGAAAGACT
>JBAPTW010000106.1:0-14125 GCA_049282355.1 Gammaproteobacteria bacterium
CTTTGCCAATAGGCTTCCCACTCCCGGTTAGCCCGGTTCAGCCGGAGCGCTAACATCGTCTCAATATGATCGGGCGACCACCAGGCGCCGGGGAGCTTGAGCCGTTGTTGGATAATGGAGCGGTGAGCGCTCTCGATTTCCCCCGAGCCAATCGGTAGGCCGCGCTGGATCGCACCTTGATAGTCCAGTTGATCGAGGCGGTTGCGCAAATAGCGATCGCAGATACAATGCTAAATGTGAGCTTTGCGTGGCATTGGCCCCGCAATGGTCGATGGATCATTCTGCTGCTCGGGCTTACTATAGTTTTTCAGAAATTAAAATCTACACCATCATGTCTACTAATTCAATAAAACCAATTGGTTAGAAATCTGGTTTATGAAATTATTTATCTGAAAGTCTATAGCATCACAGGACTCGGTTCCTCATTCGTGTTTATCATTGACGATCGCTCGTCCGACTCTCTGACAAGCTCGATTGGTACTGCTTGGCGTTTGGTCACCGATGGCGTTATGGGTGGACTGTCCAAGGGAACCCTTCGGCCTGATAGGTTGGAAGATCGCGCCTGTCTGCGCCTGATAGGAGACGTCACCCTGCAGAACAACGGTGGCTTCATTCAGATGGCATTGGACTTGGCAGAACAGGGAGAGACCGAGTTCTCCAGCTACACCGGGCTGGAATTGTCTGTCTACGGCAACGGCGAGCCCTACAACGTGCATCTGCGCACAGGCGACTTGAAATTGCCATGGCAGTCCTACCGGTCGACGTTGGTCGCGACCCCTTCTTGGCAAACCCTACGTTTGCCTTTTCGCGCTTTCACCCCCCACCGAACCAGCGCTCCGCTGGACCTGTCAAAACTCAGACGTATCGCCCTGGTGGCCATTGGAAAAGCATTTCACGCCGACGTGTGCCTGGGTGGAGTCGCCCTGTATAGCGAACCGGCCTCCCACAAGTAGCGCGCCATCGCGTAGCGCGCCATCGCGAAGTTCGACTTCGCTGCCCGGTCTTGCCTAGAAAAGGGCCTGCCTTTGTCCTTGCGCTACTGGCACTCTCCGGTGGGGTCGCGGCCGTCGAGACTTCAACGGCAACGTTTATGCAGCGCGAGCACGTTCCCGAAAGGGTTATGTTGCCTTAGGTGATTTCCGAGAGGCAGGACTGGACAATCTCCAGGCGGAGTCTGGCTGCCAAGGAATACAACTGTTCGGCGGCGGACAACTTCTGTCCGTTGGTTAGGATCATCTGGGCTTTCTTGAGCATGTGCATGAGCTCGATTCCCAAGACGTTAACTAAAAGTGTTGAAGGATCTCGGTAATCGCTTGATATTCAAGCGAAAACAAAGAAAGATTATCGACAAAAAATTGGGCGTAAATATTTGTCCTGTTTCTCTCTAGAAAACAATGGCTTAAGGCAACTCGTCAACATTTTTAGTTAACGGCTTTCTCGATTCCTGCCAGCGTGAGGCGGGCGGACTGGAAGGATTTGAATCCGAGGATGGGGCGGACGATCCGTTTCACTGCACGATGATCCTGTTCCACCAAAGTGTTGAGGTATTTGTTCTGGCGGATCTCAATCGTCGCACCGGTCTCCGCCTTGAGTCGTACTGGCTACCTTTTGCACGCATGACGTGAGCACCGGCTCGGATGATGGGCGCCTGCGCCGCCCGCTGGTAGTCATGGTGGAGCCCACCGACGATCGCAAGCCCGACGACGTTTCTACCAACAACCTCCGAAACCGACCGCAACGCTGCGCGGGCCGGGATCCTCTGAAACAACCCTTGATGCGGACGGGCACGATTGAAGTCGGTCTCAACGTACTCCCGCAATACACGATGCAGCGGCCGTTCGCTGAGGATGACCACGGGCTCGGGACTTTCGTCGCCAGACGATCTTGAAGAGGTCTCGATGCCAGCGCAGCAGCGTCTCGGGGCTGACGACGTGTAAGGCGTCTCGCCCATCGGCGGGTCAGTCGGGCCAGGATGAGTACGAGCAAGCGGTGGTCGTGGCGGAGCCGAGGCCGCTCGATGCTGCGACGCAGGCCGATGAGCTGCTGACGCAACAAGGCGTTGTCCGCAATCAACTCCGGCCGCATACGGGTGAGGTCGCCGATGGCGGCGATCATCCACTTCGCCCCGGAGCGTGCCGGGCGCAGCAGGCACCCGTCCGCCCGCCCTAGGGCGATGATCAGACCAGCCATCAGGTTCGATTCCACAGCGGCTGCGTGAGTTGCCGACGCCAAAGAAGAAAGTAGATATGGGAACCGGTTCGGCCAACTCGAATCAAGGCCCGCTGCCGTAGACTTGTCTGGAGGATATCAGCCCCGCCAGCCGTGGATCTCTCAGGCGGATGCGAAAGGTAGCCAGAACGACCTTCTTGATTTAGCCCGGTTTTACTTTAGCCTCTAAGGCCAAGCCTGCGGCAGTTCAAGATCGTTCCTGACGATCTTGCCTCAACACCCTACACCTCACTCTGCCGACACCCATGAGATTGATCAAACCGCTTCTCGCTCGTGGCACTGCCGACGGTAGGCACGGGCACCGCTCGCTGCTCAGGGACTCCCGGAATAGAGCGGTGTTACGGGATTGGGTGGGAACGCAAGCGGTTGGTGCTGAGGTTGAAAAAAGTAGCGGACGTAGACCATCCCGGCTTGCTCAGCAAAGTCTCGGGCGTTGTCTAAACTGACACTGCCGCCGACGGCGAGCTTGGGCTGAATCTGAAATGCCACATTGGCGTTAAAGCTGTAGCTAAGACCGGTCTTGCTTTGACCGGGGAAAAAAGTATTGAGGCTCGCTGTCGATTGCGCAAGGGTCTCGAGTTGAGCTTGCAGATCAGGGTTGTTAGGGAAAAATGGGCTGTCATCTTCATTGAAAGTCTGCAGGCCAAGGTAACCTGTTAAGCCGAAAGAGACTCTGTCATGGCGTCCGGACCAGGTGACCGGGACCCCGAAGCTGGTATAGTGTTGCGGGCTGAAGTAGCCGCCCTGCCCTAAAGTGAAGTGGCTCAGGTTCTTGTCGTAGCCAAAATAGGTGATGTCAACGCCGGCGGTCACCCGCTGGTCTTCGTCTTCATAGGCCTGCCAGAACAAGCCACCCCCCAACTGAATCTTAGTGTTGGATGCTACCCGTTCGCCGTCGAGGCCAGCATACGCCGCGTTTCCGTAGAGCCCGTACTGTCCGTCATCATAGGCGATATCGAACCGTCCTTCGTTACTCACCACGCCCCCCCAATTGACGCCGCTAAGGGTATCCTGGGTCCCCGCGTAGGAGAGCAAGCTGTCGGTGACTGGCCGACGAGAAGCGCTGAAGCCAAACCGAAACCGGCGCAGGGTCGGTTGCCACTGGAGCCCCCCGATAACGTTGTCCACGGCAAACCCAATGCCGCTGCTCCCCACATCGACCATCCAATCCCGATACGCCCACTTGGCTCCTATCCCGACACCCTGCTGGTCTTGGGAGGTCGACCCACTGCCAACCAGGCCCATTGCCAGGGCATTGCTCCCGAACCGCTGCGCTTTGTTAACATCGCTCAGATCTAAATCCCCGGCGCTAAGGCTCACCGGTACGATACGCAGACTTAACCGCCCAGAATCTCCTTTCGGCGAAAGCTCAGCTTGCAGCGGGATCTCCAGATCGTGCAGCTCGCCGAGTCCTGCCTCGCCGTCGCGCGCCCGTATGCTAAGCGCCGTCGCCGCTTGCGGGCCCCGAGCAGCACGGATGGCCTGCAGTTCGCTGAGTAGCTGGTGATGAAGCACCTGGTGGGACTCGCGGAGCTCGTCCGCCCGTGGCTTTTCGGCAACGTTCATGGTGGAACTGTTAGGCTGCAAAGGCGCTTTCCTGAAAGGATTAACCTGCGGGATCGTCGACGGCTCGCGAACATCTGTAGCGCTACCCGTCGGGGGCTCGCCTTGATAGAGGGGCGCGAAGCTCGCTTCTTCGGGCAAATTGGCCTCGGAAGCGTTCAGCACCGGCTGAGTGAGTTCGTCCGACGCTCCCCCCATGCGTCCTTCCTTATCCTCATAGGCGACAGTGTCCTCGTTGCTCATTCTCGTTGAAATACCGGCAAAGGGATTTCCGTCCGCCCTGATCGGGCTCGGCATTGTTGCAGCTGGAGGCACTTCTTCAGCCCCACCCAGCAGCATCAGCGCGCGCTCGAAATATTCGATGGCTTTTGCATCCTGGCCTCGGCTACGCGCCAGACGTCCCCCCAGTTCGTTCATCTCCGGACTGTCTGGGTACTGCTTGAGTCCCTTCGCCACCAGTGCCTCGGCTTGTCCCGTCTCGCCCAGTTCCATCGCCGCGGCGAACGCTGAGCGCCGAGCATCCACTTCGCTCGGCTGCTGCTGCAACACCTCGAGATACCGATCGAGGGCCTGCCGCGGCTCACCGGCATCGCTGTAGAGGTAGCCAAGCATCAGCAAGACCTTCCGATCCGGCGGGTTTTGCCGAAGATAAGGCGCTAACACGTCGTAGGCACCGGCTAGATCTCCCCTCTTGCGCGCCCCATCGGCCCGGCGAACGGCATGTCCAACCAACAGGTTTTCGAGATCCCGCTTGTCTTGGAGAGTCAATCGCGGATCGTTTTCCAGCTCCCGAAGGGTCGGAACGAGTTCTGAGTCCTGGCCAGTCCGTAGCAAGACCCCCGCGTACTGGAGGCGCAATGATGGCTTCGGCTGACGAGCCATGGCCTCGCGCAGCAGTGCGAGGCCGCGGGACTCTTGTCCGACCTCCAACCAGGCATTGGCCAGCAGGCCAACCACGCCGGTATTGGTTCCAGCATCGCGTTCCACCTGAGCTAGCAGCGCATGAGCCCGAGCCACTTGTCCGCGGCGCGCCAGCTTCAACGCGTCAGCTATCGTTCCACTCGCCCTGAGCCGCCTCTCGAAGGCCGTCATGGCCGCGGTCCGACTCTGCGCTGGAATCATGCTTAGCTGGCGCAAGCTGTCCTTCGAGTCGCCCGCCTCCGCGCTGAGCAAAGCGCTGGCATAGAGTACCTCTGGATCAGTAGGCGCGGTGAGAAGCAGCCCCTGCATCAAACTTTGCGCCTCGTCGTGAGCACCCTGGCGCCGGTAAAGCCTCGCCAGATCGAGCCGCACCCAAGCATTGTCTGGATCGAGCACCAGCGCTTGCTCCAGTGCTTGTTGCGCGCCCCGATTGTCACCGCGGTCAACAAGAGACTCCGCCTTCGCCCGATAACTGGTTGCCCGAAGCCGGTCCCGCAGTCCCCGCATGGATTGCTTTTGCTCGCCCGACAGTTCCTCGATGAGAGCCAGCGCCTCAGCCGTTCGCCCCTGACGGCTAAGTACCTTTACCAAGCCCCGCAGCGCACCGGCATGCTCGGGGTCTTGTTTTAGCACACGCCGGTAATCGGCCTCGGCCTCCTGGTAGCGGCCTCGTTCTGCCGTCACATCCGCCAACGTCACGCGCAGATCGAGGTTACCGGAGGACATCTGCAGCGCCTGGCGCAAGAGCTGTTCTGCGCGGGCTAAATCGGCGCCATCGCGAGCTCGCTCGGCGTCTTTCACCAACGCCCAAAACCGCGCATCTTCATACGCTTTTACCCATGGCTTGCGCCGCTCAGGAGCGGCCTTGATCGCCTTGCCGAGCAGATCACGTGCCTGCCGATAATCGCCGCTACGAAAATGGGCGATCCCAAGCCCGGCGAGCGCCTCGGGGTCATTGCGGCGCCCCTTAAGAAGGGTTTCAAAGTGCTGCTTCGCAGCGGCCAGGTCCTCTTTCTCAAGCGCCGCATATCCCTGTTTGACCAGTCGGGTCTGCTCCGGCGTGCGCATTCGTTGAAGCTCGGCCAAACGGGCCTGCACCGCATCGTCGGGATCGTCCTTTAGATAAGCCTCAAACAAGACCTCATCGCCGGGTTGGAGTCGAAGCCATAGAATTGCCTGGCGCCAGGCTTTCCGCGAAGGCTTCGCCACCTCGGATCGATCGGTGAGCGCACGCAATCGTGCAATTCCCTCGCGACGGTGAGACTCTCGATAGGTCAAATGTTGAGCGAGTGCAAGCGCATAGCGGGACTCGTTCGGGTGGTCGGCGAGGAGCTGTGCGAGTCCACGGCGCGCCGTCTCCCATCCGGTCTCGGTCGCCCCGAGCGTCTGGTAGTACTCAAGGGCAAGTTCGCCCTCTGGCCGTAACCCGCCGAAGCTAATGTCGTACTGCTCAAGCGCTTCGGCGTAGCGTTGCTCGGCCGCCAGCTGCCTGGCCTTCTCCAGGGGACCAAGCTCCGTCCCCCCGGTTGAGTCCACGGCTCTGGCAAGTTGACTAATAACAGGGTGAGAAGGATGCAGCTTGCGGAGCTGGTCAAGATAGGCGCGCGCCGCTTCCGCACGGCCCGCTTGCAGCTCGTAGAAGGCCAGGCCTGCCAGGCCCTCTGGATGTTGCGGATAACTGAGTAGCAACTTGTTCCAGGTCTGCGCCGCCTCTTCCCAGCGACTGCGAGACTGCCAGTACCGACCCTGCTCGACCAACTGGCGAACCGCGGGGTCATCTGTTTCCAGCCGTGCGTCGGCTACGGCTACGGCTGCGACGGCGACGAGGAGGAGCGCTGAGATGAGGATGCGTGACATAGGTTTACCCACGACGGAACAAGTTGTCCATTGCTAGCGAAACGAATTCTTCCTTCGAGTGCGCCCTCACCAAAGAGCGCCAAATTCTGCTCGTAATATCGAGGCAACTGCCCGATTAGATCCGAAGAGCGGCTCGCCACGACTCGCCGGCGTTGCCGGGCAAGCTGTCGCCGGTCACTGCGCGCCTGCAAGTAAGGCAGTAGCGCAGCGCTAAACCCCACCGGCCCTGCATCGCGAGCGGTGCCGGTCATCGAGTCGACGTACATGGGCGGCAGACCGAGCCGGTCGAGCATTCGGTGCATACCCGAGGTTGCCTCAAGCAAAGCGCTGGCAAGCGCATCGCTGCTGTCCAACATCCCGGCCCACAGATACACCCGGATGGCGTCAAAGCTGCCGGTCGCCCCTTTGATCGGGTCCGGGACGAAACCCTTCTGTTCCTCATACGCCACCCAGTCCGGAACCAATCCCTTCGGGGAAGTGGCCGAAATCATCGTGATGGTGCTTTCAGCCAACCTCTGCCATGGGCCACCCGGATCCTGCTCGGCCAACGCCCGCAAGACTTGCAGCGGCAGGTAACTTGGGTTGAATCGCCATGTCTTTTCGTCCACGCGAAACCCATGGGGTCCCGGCAAGAGCATTGGGCCAATCTGCGGGAGGCAAATCACCTCCGCTTCTCGAATGCGCTCGATCAAAGCCCGCGCGCGTGCGGTAAACGCCTGCTCTGACCACAACCGACCCGCCTCAAGCAACGTGTAAGCCAGCCACAGATCGGCGTCGCTGGCTGAATTTGCGTCCAGAATGTGCCAGCGCCCGGCGGCGGCATCCTTACCCCACAGCCAGGCGGGTAAACGATCCCCTAAACGGCCCTGGACCAGATTGTCTTCCGTCCACGCCAGGATCTGATCAAAGCGCTTCCTGTCGTTCGCGATTAACGAAAAAAACAATGCGTAGGCTTGCCCCTCTGAGGTGGTGCGAGCGCCGGCGGTAAACTCGACGACGCGCCCGTCAGCCTGAATGAAGCGATCGGCGTAGGCTCTCCAGAGGGTCCAATCGGCACACGACAAAGTGCTTGCCGTAGACCAACCTGACCATGTGCCCAACAGCATGAGACTCGCCGGCAACACTGAGCGCAGGCTCAAATTCACCCCTGTAAGCGCGCTTCTGCCCGTCGCCTGAGGGCGCGGTGAGCTAGGCCAGCGAGTAATGCGGTACCGGTAAAGAGAAGAACTAGAAGCACCCACGAGTGCCCGGAAACCCACCACTGCAAGTGCATCCACCACGGCAGCCGACCGATTTCGTAGCGAGGCCCAAGTTGAAACGCGGTTGGATGGTCCTCGGCGATCAGTGTGAGATCACCTTGAATCTGGCTCAGCTGGTTAGGCTCGAGCATGGCTTCGGTGATCTTCTTGAGCGCAGAGGCGGATCCGGCGGTGAGCAAGATCACGCTGCGCCCCTCAGCCAGAGGTGAGGCGAAACCCATCAAAGCCGCCAGTTCCATTCCCGCTCGTTGAACCGTGATGCCCGCTCGGTCGCGCTCTGCCGAAGGTATTCCTCCGCCCCAGCGCGTCCTAATGAATCGCCACCCCGACGGTGAGCGCAACAGGAACTTGTTCTCGGCAAAGGAAAGCGGCGCCTTGCTTGCCCAGCGCGCGACCAGCGGCTGATTGTGAACGCTCCCGAGAACGAGCAGATCCCGATCCTCCTCGGCTTCGACTTCGGCCGCGGAAATGAGAGAAACACCATGCGCCGCATAGCCTGTAAACGCACCAAACCGTCCCATTAATGCGAACAAAACCTCCAGGTTATCGGCGTTCAGCTCATTCGGAAGAACCACAGCGGTTTCCCGAAGATCGGCAAGGCGGGTGAACGGAAAACCGGAATTGGCGAAGAAGGATAGGTTAGGGAGTGATGCAAAATGAAAGAATTCGGTGAGATCGAGCGTTGAGTCTTTGCTAATCACCGCGTCCAGCTCCGCTGCGGATTCTTGCTCCCGAACGCAATTGAGGCGCTTTGCGTGCGCGACATTGAAGTGCAGTTGCAGCCGGTTGTGTTGACCGACCAAAGCGGGCGGAATCGCCACCTGATACGTCGTCGCCTCTTCGTCGGGCGCATCCCAAGTCGGCAAACCCAGGCGCTCATACCAGTTCCGGCGAGTCACCGGTGAGGCGGCGATAAACTCCTTGTTGAAAGTAACATTGAGCATTCCCATCCCAGCGCGTGGCCGCGACGGGAGCTGATACTTCAATCGCAAGTGTGCGCCTTTGTTGCGCCAGCTAAACAGATCTGGCGCCGCTCGAAAGTCGATGCTCAAGACGTTATGTGGGCCCCCATCGGCTGCAAATGAATCCGCCGGCGCCAGCTCTTCAAAACGCACCGCACGGTCGTTGGCAATCCACCTCGGAGCGTCGTAAGGTTCCCGCGGCCTCAGTTGAATCGGTTCGTCGACGCGATAGTGCGTCCCTGAGAAATCATGCGCTTGCTCCACGAGTGCTCGGGCCGCGAGCAGAAAATCGTCCGAATTGCGCCCCAGCAGAAGCAACAGCCTCGCGCCCGGCTTTCGGGGATGCTCTTGGATAGCGATGGTCGCCCCATCGATAGCGGGCAAGGACAGGCCCGCGGGCAACGTTTCCGGGGTGGCAAAAACGACCCCGTTACCGCTCGGCAACGCGTCAAAGATCACCGGGAAACGGGCGCCTCGGTAGCTCGCAAAACTGCCAAACCAGGAGGTGACGACGGCGGCTGCCTGCAGCGTCGCTCTCGAGGGCTGGCTTGCCAATGTGATCGGCAATACCAATGCGCCGGGGTCTCGATCGTCGAAAAAAGGCAATGGCAGGATCGCGAGATCCGTCTTCAGGGGCAGTCGATGGGTCCAAAGCTCGAGCGCGCTGTCGTTGCTAATCACCACACTGGGAGGGAGCTCCATCGGCTCCTGACATGGCATGCCCGGCGCACGAAACTGCATCAGGAGATGGTTGAAGTCCTTCAGGATCCTGGGATCCAAGAGAATTTCTTTGTGCTCACGACCGACCCCATCGTTGGCTATCGGCAGGTCGATAACTGTCTCGTCATTGACCCGCACGCTCAGCACGCTTGGGTTAGAAAAAGACGTCGTTCGATAGCGATACGTTAGCTGCAGCCGAGCGCCATACACCACTTCATCGTTGCGAATGGAAAACGGCACCGCTACGGCACTGCCCATTCCCTGCAAACTCAAAGCGTCCTCGGCGCCGAGTTGCCTAAAGCTAAAACGCTTCACACCATCGGTCGGCAAATCGGCGGCCGCAAATGTGCTTCGAGCAAAGACGAACAGCGCGATAGAAAGGCCAACGAGAAGTAACGCCAGCAATCCGCGAGCCGCTTCGCGGGACAGTCGCCACAGGCCCTTCCCCGCGAACCGGGCAGTCCTCCGCAACGTTGCGATGGAGAGCGACTTCCAAAGGCCGCGCAAGCCATGGCGGGAAATCTCTCGGAAGGAGGATACTCGGCGATCGCCCAACTGCCGTTCGTCCCAGTCCATCCAGGCGTCTGCGCGGGAATAAAGGAAAAAAACCAGGGATCGCTGCTGTTCCGGATCTAACTCCTCGAAACGCAGACGCAGCAGACCACCGTCGTAGGCGACCACCCGAACCGGGAAGCCTCCCTCGCGAATGTCCGTGGCGAGATACAGCGTCAGCGCTTCGTCCCTCTCCACGCTTTCACCGGAATCGAGACGAATCGCTCCGCCACCCTCGGATATATCGGTCAAATTCCCGCTAATGACTCGCCCATCGGCAAATCCAACCGCAGCAGCGAGGCTTGCGCCGATACGGTGATGTTCTCTCCTTTGACGGGATTCCCACGCGACCGCCAGGGCGGCGCCGAGGATGATAACGTTGTACACCGTCCAGACGATATTCAGCACGACGGTGTCGATTTCCTCGGTGTTCCACCACAGTAGCCGAACCGCGCCGAAGGCAAGTCCGACTAGATTGAGAAGCAACAGCACCAGGTGGGGGCCCGCGATTCTTAGGTCGAAGTAGTCCTTCGGAATGATCCCCCCCTTGGCAGTCACATTGAACTTGCCGAGTCTTGGATCAATGAGCGCCAGCAGGGTGGGGCCCAGGATGTAGTAGGCCAGCGTAGACTCATACACTTCCGACCATAGCGAGTGTCTGTACTTGCCCTGGATGCGATTATTTGTGAGGTGTGCATGGGCAATGTGGGGAAGCGCGAGCGCCGCGATCATAAATGCTTGCGCTTGGATCACGTGCGCCTCGAAAAAAAGGAAGCTGAGGGGTGCCGTCAGAAATATGAGGCGGGGAAGCGCGTAGAAGTAATGCAAGGTCGCGTTTGCATAGCAAAGGCGTTGAGCGAGCTTCAGTCCCTTTCCCAGGAAGGGATTATCGATGCGAAACATTTGCGCCAGGCCGCGGGCCCAGCGGACGCGTTGACCGATGTGGGCTGAGAAGCTTTCCGTAGCAAGCCCCGCGGCTTGCGGCAATTTAAGATAAGCGGTGGTATGCCCACGACGATGCATCTTCAAAGCGGTATGGGCATCTTCGGTAACGGTTTCTACCGCAACGCCCCCGACGTCAAGCAACGCGCTTCGACGCAGCACCGCACAGGAGCCGCAGAAAAATGTAGAGTCCCACAGATCGTTACCGTCCTGGATAAGCCCATAAAAGAGCTCTCCCTCATTCGGGATCCTGCGAAACGTGCGCAGATTGCGCTCGAAGGGATCGGGGGTAAAGAAGTGATGGGGCGTTTGCAGCATGCCAAGACGCTGCTCGCGCAGAAACCATCCGACCGTGGTCTGAAGGAATGAACGCGTTGGGATATGATCACAGTCAAAGATGGCGATCAATTCGCCTTCGGTTCGTTGTAATGCGTGATTAATGTTTCCCGCTTTGGCGTGAGCGTTGTCGGGGCGAGTGAGATAGTGCGCGCCTACGGATTCAACACAATCCCGGAACTCCTTGCGCCGGCCGTCATCGAGCACATAGATGTGCAGTTTGTCCTTTGGCCAATCCAAACTTAAAGCGGCCAGTATTGTGGTACGGACAACTTTGAGTGGTTCATTGTAGGTTGGTATGTAGACATCGACCGTCGGCCAAAGGGCGACGTCGGCCGGCAACGCAGCAGGCTTACGCCCGAGTGGGTAAATCGTCTGGAAAAAACCAAGCAGCAAGACGGCGAAAGCATAGAGCTCGGCTGCCATCAGGAGCGTGCCGACTAGCGCTCCCGACAGGCTTTCAAAGCCGAGTGTCTCCGTGAGACGCCAATAAATGTACCGGCCGGAAACGGTTACGGAAATCAGCACCAGGACGAGCGTTACAAATGAGCTGCGGTTTCGATTCAGCCAGACAGCAAAGCCAAAGGTGCATGCAGCAAAAAGTGCTTGGGCGGTTAAGGTCAGCGGTACCGTGACGACGAGAAAAAGCACGGCGAGCGCCAAGGCAAGACCTAAGTATTGCCAGCCGAGACTGCTCCAGGCTGGCAGGCTGCGAAGCTGTTCGGGTCGAGGCGTTATACCCGCATCGATCTTCATACTCATCACCCGTTAACCCACAGCGCGCTCGGTAACGAGTTGCTCGCCTAGCCATTGTGCAAGGCGCCTGAAATCCTTCGCGGACTGTGCATGTGGCGCGTATCTAAGCACCGGCTGTTGCTGAGCTAGCGCCTCACTCAGGCTTACATCGCTATGAATGTAGAAATCGAGTAGCCAATCGCCGAGCACCTGCCCCATCAAGGCCCTGACGTCACAATGAAGTCGCCGGCGTGCGTCCATTTGATTGAGAATGTAATAAGGGTGCCGGCCCTTGATTGGCTGACCGTCGTCACGCTCCTGGAGCAGCCGTTTCATCGCCGGTATGCAGGCAAACGAAGCGGCATCGGGCGAAAGCACGACGAAAACCAAATCAGAAATCGCGATCATCTTGCGCAAAATCGGCGTCGGGCCCGGTGGAGCATCGATGACCGCCGAAGCATAGCCATTAAACAGTGGGTCACTTAGGATCGCTTCGATCAATTGAAGGCCACCGGCGGCGTGCCAGACATCGGTCTCGTCTGTCATCCCGAGCTCGCCGAATGGGAGCACATCGACGCCATACTTGCTTCGCAACGTGGCTTCCTGCCAAGGTACGCCATCGAGGGCATTGCGGCCGAGGCCTGTTTCATCGCTGGGATCGATCCCAAAATGCAATCGCAATGCATTCTGCGGATCCAGATCGACAGCGAGCATTTTTCCGGCTTGCTCGGTCAAGCTTGCGGCGAGGTTGGCCGCAAACGCTGTCTTTCCAACGCCCCCTTTTGGGGACAGCACAGATATTCGGAGCATCGATTTCTCCAGGATCATTCAGAACCGTCTTTGGTGAACCCGACTCGGTCCTCCAGCTGTTTTCTGGACTGCCATAAACAGAGCGACACACAAACACCCTCAGGCTAGCCTTGGCTAAGACCCCAACGATGACGTACCCGCTCCCGGGCTGCCCAGCAGAGACTGCTGTTCGAACCTCGAAAACCGGCCAGTTGTTAGAATGCTTTTCTGAAATCGAAAGATTTCTCAGCGCGCTGGTGGCAACTCTGAACGGTTTGCCTTAAGGCGCTGAAACATCGACTTGAGTGTTTTTCTTTCTACTTGTGCCGTTGTCGTCTCGACACGTGAGGCACCCTCTCGCGGCGTCGCTTCCGTCGGTAAATCGGAGGCAGAAAACATTGTCCTTGCGCTAGCCTCGGCTAGGGTTCGAAAGGACTCTCTCGACGAAACAGGCTCAGCCGAAGCTTGTGCGGCAGCCGTTAGCACCCCGGTGGTGTAAAGAGAGACAGATTTTGCTGCATCGGCGCCAAGCGCCCGCTCTGCATGCCGCAACAATGGAGGATGCATCTGCGCTTCTGGATGCTCCGCCGCTGCGACAATCTTTCCCAATAGACGCCAGCGCCGTGCCGCTTCAACACATTGCTCTTCGCGGTAGACCTCACGGTAACTCTCGGCCGCACCGTCGAAGCTCGCATAGAGGTTTCGGATGTCTGAATCCACCGATGTACCCATCCTTTAGCTGGTTGTACCGGGAAGCTTAGTCTGGCGAGTCGCTGACAGATGAAACTCAAACGGCAATGCGCCGGCGCCGCCCGACGGCTGTTGATATTGAGAGACACTTAAGCCGTCGCCAGCACCGGCCATCACAAACCAGCGCTCATAAATTCCTTCGAGTAATGCAGGGCTCCAGGACAAACTGCCGGCGCCGAAGGCCGACTGCAAAGGCGCGGCAGAGTGCTTAATCAATAGAAATTCAGGCTTTTCTTCCAGCGACACCCAACCCCAGCCTATCCGATCCCACTGCTGATTCATGGCGGCTTGAACATCCTCCAGTGTGTCGGCCGGTGGCAAGGGCATTTGGCCCGCCATGCGCTTCCCTACTTGACGCATGAGCGGTCGGAGCTCATCTTGCTCCGCCAGCGCATCGAGTTCCTGGCCCAGAGAAAAGAGGAAGCTGCTCCATTGGCGCGAGCAATGCTGGTCGGCGTAATAGCGCAGCAGATGGTGCGTCGTTTCCATCAGCGATTGTTGCTGTTTGAC
>JBAPTW010000107.1:0-5740 GCA_049282355.1 Gammaproteobacteria bacterium
GGCGGGCGCATGGCGGCGGCGGGGGTAAGCGCGAAGACGCGGCGCAGCACCAGCAGGCCGCCGGCCGAGGCCGACAGCACGCTGACCAGAAAGCCGGTGACGAAGGAAGCGGAATCGAGCTGGAACACCAGGAAGGGGAACTTGAAGTAGAGCAGGTAGACGTCGACCAGCCCGCGCCCAGCGGCGATGCCCAGCAGGCAGCCCGCCACCGCCCCGCCCGCGGCGATGGCGATGATCAGCTTGAAGTAGTGCGCGCCGGTCTCGAGATCGGTGTAGCCGAAGGCCTTGATCAAGCCGATCTGCTCGCGCTCGGCCTGCACCATGCGCGAAATGACGATGTAGAGCAAAAAGGCTGCCACCGCGAGGAAGATCGGCGGCACGCCGGTGCTCACCGCGCGCAGGCCGTCGATCTCTTCACTGATGAAGCGGTTGGAGGTCTGGTCTTCCAGGCCGTAGGCCCCGAGCCCGCCGTAGGGCGCCAGGATCCGGTCCACGGCATCCAGCACCGCGGGCAGCCGGGCACCGCGGCCGAGCGAGAGCAGCGCCTCGTTGAAGGCCCCCTCCATGTCGTAGGCGGCGGCCAGCGCCGTGCGGCTCATCCAGATCACCCCGAAGCGGGCGTCGTCCGAGATCAGCTCGCCGGGGGCGGTGGTGTAGAGGAACTCGGGCGCCTGGGCGAGGCCGACGATGCGCAGCCTGCGGCGCGCGCCGTTCATGGTGACAGAAAACGTGTCGCCGGGCCGCAGTCCGTTCGCGACGGCGAAGCTCTGCAACAGCAGGATCTCGTCGGGGTGGTCGCTGTCCAGCCGGCGTCCGGCAGTAAGATAGAAATCGTTCAGGCGCGGATCGTGGAAATCGGGCAGCGACACCGCCTGCGTCTGCAGCGGCAGGTCCTGGCCGGACAGGTCGATCAGCGCGCTGCCGGTGATCCGGCCCTCGACCGCCCCGACGCCGGGGATGGCGGCCAGATCCGCAATCAGGTGCTCGGGCGCGCGCTTGACGGAGGCGAAGACATCGGCCAGCCGGTAGCGCTCGTAATAGGCGCGCCGCGTCTCGTCCAGCGAGGTCACGAGCCCCGACATCATCACCAGCAGCAGCACGCCGACGGCGATGACCGCGCCGATGGCGACGGCCTGGCCTTTGATGCGCCACAGGTCGCGCAGCAGCTTGCGGTTCAGCGGGCTCATGCACGGCTTACCATTCGATGTCCTCAGGGGAACGCTTGGTGTCGTTCTCCACGACCTTGCGGATGCGGCCGTCAGCGAAGTGGATCACCCGATCCGCCATAGCGGCAGTTGCCGCCGCGTGAGTGACGATCAACACCGTTGCACCGAGATGTTCGTTCACGTCCTTCAGCACCTTCAGCACGGTTCGCCCGGTGGTGCTGTCCAAGGCGCCGGTCGGCTCGTCGCAGAAGAGAACCGTCGGCTGTTTGGCCACCGCGCGGGCGATGGCGACGCGCTGCTGTTCGCCGCCAGAGAGCTGGCTGGGGAAGTGGTCCGCGCGTTTGCGCATCCCCACCAGCCCGAGCGCATCGTCAGGGTCCATCGGGTTGCGGGCGATCTCGGTCACCAGCTCGACGTTTTCATGGGCGGTGAGGCTCGGCATCAGGTTGTAGAACTGAAAGACGAACCCCGCATGGTCACGGCGGTAGCGCGTCAGCTGCGCATCGCTCATAGCGGTCAGTTCCTGGTCCCGGAAGTACACCGTGCCTTCGGTGGCCTGGTCCAAACCGCCGATGATGTTGAGCAGTGTAGACTTGCCGCTGCCCGACGGTCCGAGCAGCACCACCATCTCGCCGGCAGGAATCTCGAGATCGACTCCACGCAACGCATGTACAGCGGCCTGACCCTCGCCATAGACCTTCGTCAAACCTCGGGTGGTGAACGCAGTCGGAGACTTCTTTGACGGTTCTTGCTGCACTGGGCTGATTCGCCGCACTCTGGATCGGTAGTGGTCAGTTCTGTCCGCGGGCCACGTCAGCGTGCCCGCGGACCCGAAGATGAGCGTCACGAAGACAACCATCTCGATGCCCAGGGCGATTCAGAGCTTGAGGGGCGCATCCCCGGCTTTGCTCTTCCCGGCTCTTCTGTTATCGTTGAAATGCTCTTTCTTTCAACTTTCTTTTTCTCACCCATGAAAACCGCACTCATCACTGGGGCGAACAAAGGCATCGGCTACGAAGTGGCGCGAGAGCTTACGCAACAACGCTTTCGTGTTTTCATTGCCGCGCGCAATGCGAAGGCCGGCCAGAAAGCGGCGAAGACCTTACAGGACGGTGGTGGCGAGGCCGAATTCCTCAAGCTGGACGTTGCCGATCCGCACAGCATCGCCGCGGCCGCGGGTGAATTTGGCACGCGGGCCGACCACCTGGATGTCCTCGTTAATAATGCCGGCATCCTCGAGAACGCCAATATCTCTGTGCTCGATGTCTCTCGAGGGGAAGTTGAGCGCACTTGGCGCACCAATACCCTCGGGCCGCTCCTGGTCACGCAAGCGTTTGTGCCGTTTCTGCAAAAGAGCGAAGCGGCGCGCGTCATCAATGTCTCCAGCGGTTGGGGGGCGCTCGGCGAGATGAAGGACGAAGCGCCCGCTTACGGCATCTCCAAGGCCGCCCTCAATGCCGTGACCCGGCAGTTTGCCGCGGCGCTGCGCTCCCAAGGCATTCCAGTTAATTCTGTCTGTCCCGGCTGGGTCCGCACCGACATGGGCGGGCCGAACGCCATCCGCTCCATTGCGGAGGGCGCCGACACCATTGTCTGGCTTGCGACCGAAGCACCACTGATGCTTACCGGACAGTTTCTGCGCGATCGCGAGCCGATCCCGTGGTGACGTCACTGACTCCCATCAACCCTTCACCGCATACCCGCTGAAAGCCGCTGCGCACGCAGCAATGCTCATGTTGACTTTCGGGGGCTACGAGTGACGCGCAAGTGCATACGCGGCTGTTATGCCCGATGGATTGGGACATAACCTGGGGTTCTGCCCCCAGTACCCTACCAGACCATGCGGCTGGAGTAATCCGGCGGTGTGGCGCTCTTATAGCGGTTCCTGAGTGTCTTCGATACTAATTGACATCAGGTCCATGGTACAGTGAGTAAACTGTTGAGCATGGATCATGACATGAAACCTTACTCCAACGACTTACGCGAAAAAATCATTACCGCTTATCAAAATGGCGAAGGTTCGTTACGCCACCTCGCCAAGCGCTTTTCCTTCAGTTTGAATTTTGTGTGGCTGTTGCTCGAGCGCTTTCGAAAGACCGGCCAGGTCGACCCAAAACCTCATGGCGGGGGACCCAAAAGAACCATTGCCGGGAAACACGCAGACACGTTGCGTGAGTGGGTCAAGGCCCACCCCGATGCCACACTGGCGGAACTGCGTGAACGGTTTCAAAAAGCCGCCGGCGTGGTGGTGAGCTGCTCGACGCTTGCGGTCACGCTGAAACGCCTTGGCTATACCCGCAAGAAAAAGACCCTCCATGCCACCGAACGGGACGAAGACGTACGGGCGGCCCGCCTCGCTTATCGAGAAGGGCAAAAAACCAAATTCCGGCAAGCTGATTTTTGTCGATGAGTGCGGTACGCAACTGCGTATGACCCGAACCTATGCCCGTTCGCCCCAAGGGCAACGAGCCGAGGGGGCAATACCCGCTCATGGCAAGAACGTGAGCCTCGTGGGTGCTTTGGCATTGAGCTGCATGCGAACCGCGCTCAGGGTCGAAGGCGCTATTGATGGTGCGATGTTCAAGACCTTCGTCGATGAACTTCTCGTCCCTGTTTGGCAGCCTGGTGACACGGTATTGCTGGATAATCCCAATATTCACAAAGGTCAAGGCATCCAAGCGGCTATCCGCGCAACCGGGGCTACGTTACAGTATCTGCCGGCGTACTCACCCGACTTATCCCCCATTGAAGCTTGCTGGTCGAAGGTGAAAGAAGCGCTGCGCAGTACCGGCGCACGCACCTTTCCATCGTTGCAAAAAGCCCTCAACAACGCCCTTGCCCAAATTACGCCATCCGATATCACAGGCGGGTTCCAGCACTGCGGCTACTGTATCGCACCCAATTAGGAACCGCTATAAGGCTATTCGTTGGGTCCTTCGTCGGACTGCTGACGCCACCCCGAGGTTTACCATGCCCTCGGTCTCTCGACCTCCGGAAAACAGCTTTTGGCAGTAACCGCCGGTGCTCGCAACATATTTGTTAGGCAGTGGCGGGTTCAACGAGAGAAAGCTATTCGCCGCCACAGCCGGCCGGAGATGGCAGAAAGTAGAGGGAGGCAATCCAAATCGCCTTGTTGCCGGGTTTAGAAAAGCCAGCCGTGACTGCCGGAGACAGCACCGGCGATAGTCACGAGACTGAGTGACAATAAAACCCAGTGTACCCGTTGAATTGTCTTGAAGGTTTTTTCAGGAAATTGTTTGTATCAATGGGGTCAGACTTGATTGAATTTCAATCGAGTCTGACCCCATTGACGCGCTGGGCAAGCGCAGCAGGTTTTAAAACATCCTCTAGGGACTAACCGAAGCCACGATCGATCAACGGACCTGGGCCAGTATTTGCGTTCGCTTTATGCTTCACCGCCTCGGCATTTCTCGTCGACTCTGTTCGGGGGACATGTCCTGGCTTTTCTGGACCTTCTCAACCAGAGGCTGGAGATCCAAGTTTCTAATCGCCTGCACGGCGAGTTCCCAGCGGCCTTCCCCACACAATCCGCTGATTCCTGCGTCTTCGTAGGCTTTCAAGGCGGCGCGAAGGCAAGCTTCTCGCACAGTTTCGGCAAATCGGAGCTGGTTCGACATGGCGACTCTTTTAACCTGCTCTCAAAGCAACCTGCGGATTCTAAAATGCGTGTAATGCGAATGGACCGGATCGCGAACAAAATGTTCATTAACTCTAGAAAACTCTCATGTGCTGTCACAGGCAACAACGGTCGTACTGGCTTGGTCTTTATGCGAGTTTATATCGATAAAATTTATGGTCCATCACCCAATCCAGAAACGATTCAGAAGGGACACCGGGTGAATTTCCTGCTGGCAGCAATGCCTATCCGGGTATGAGCACCCGTTGTGTTCAGGTGGGCGACTAGAAGTTCCTGACAGACAGCGAAGGTTACCTAACACTCGATGATCAAGTTTTTTGTACTTGAAAAGGGTTGGCGAAGGAGGTAGCGGTGTCAACTCGCCAGACTTAGGCTCGAGCGCCTGCAAGAGCCGTCGCGGTGTGACGAGCTGGCCCGCTACCGCAGCGTATTGTACGCTGACTCTCAGCGGTGTTGCCATTGGCGACGAGACACGCTGAGGAGGTAGGCTGTGTTGATTAGCGAGCCCTTGCCCTTTGTGAAGGCTTTTATTGCAGAACTCGACGCGGCGTTGAGGGCGCATCGCGCGAGCGCACGGGGACTTTCGGCGCTGCAGCGGCGCTGGCTGGGCTTTTGCCTGATGGCGATGAGGGTCACCCACAGTCTGTGCTGGAGACGTTTTGAGCGGGCGGGACTGGGGTGCTACTCCCAGGCGGCACTGTCATGGGTATTTTGCCATGCCAAGTTGCCGTGGGAGGTGCTGTTGCAGCACAGCGTGGGCGTGATTCTGCGCCACCATGGGATTGGAGCAGGGAGCCTTATTCTCGACGATACCGATAAGCGACGCAGTAAAGTCACGCGGCGCATCGCGCGGGTGCACAAGCTTAAGGACAAAGCGAGCGGTGGCTTTCTGATGGGCCAGTGCCTGGTGTTTTTG
>JBAPTW010000108.1:0-140341 GCA_049282355.1 Gammaproteobacteria bacterium
ACCGCGCTCGGAATCTGTAGGCAGTCAATCGCCTTGCCACAAGGGTGTGTCCAGCAAGGATGCTGGACTCAAGTCTACAAGGATGTATTCACGACGTCCCTTGAGGCAAGGCGATTGACTGCCACCCGGACGAAACGATGACCATGGCCCGACAATCATTAATAGCGGCCGTGGCTCTTGGTGACGTAATTCTTCAACTCTGCGCTCTCGAGATTCACGCGCATCAGATTTCCATGGGTAATGCGAAAAATGGCACGCATGACCTTGTAAACGATCCGGGCATGGCTTTCTAGCAGAGATTCGAAGTCATCGGGTTGCAACGTCAAGACAGTGCTCTTGCCGACAGCTCGCAGTGCTGCTTTGCGCGGCGAGCCATCCACGAAGGCACGAGTGCCTGCGCATTCGCCCTCTCTCATCTGGTAAACGGTCACCTCTGCGTTTCCCACAAGCTTGATGACATCAACGCGACCCTCGATCAGCAAGAAGAGCGTGCGGCGCTCTTCTCCCTCTGTTATCAACAACTCCCCGTCATCAAGACGAATCATGCCCATTCTCTCTGCTAGCGCATGACTCTCTTGCTCATCGAGCTCCGTACCCAGGGAAGAGCGACTGATCGCTTGCGCCTTGCTCACTTCATTCATGTTTCCACTCCTTCATTGCTGAAGTCTAAGTTGCAACGCCGACTGGCCAACAATGCTGCAGCCGATTGATCGCAGCGCGATTATAGAGCACGCGGATAGCAGGATGATCGACCAAGATAAGCTCTTGGCGCAGCAGATATTCACGCATGTCATCGACCATCAGTAGCCGACAGCCCCAATGCCGCGGCGGATGCTAGCTCCTTCAGCCCGTGACCGCCTCTACAGTGGCGTCTCTGGTCAACACGCCGAAGCCAGGCTACCGTACAACCTTAAGTCAACGTTCAACCCGCCCGATGATGTAGCCACCCCTAGGGGGAATTCTCTTCAACCGCTGCACGACCAAGCGATTTAGGCACTGCCACGCGAAAGGGGCGCACAGAGGTGTTCATTACACCTGCCGGGACGGCGACCAGCCTTCTAGGCTGCTCCATTGCCGAAATGTCATAATGCTTTATGGGATCAATACTTTTAGAGAGGAATGGCTTCTACTGAACCTATGAATGCTAAAAAAATTTTTATCGATCGCCGCCGCTTCATCGGTCTATTGGGCGCAATTGCCGTTGCCCCCCTGAGCCACAGTCTGTTCGGTCGTGCGTGGGCTTCGCCGGCGCAAGAACTGGGACCACCGCAGTCCTTCGACTTCGACTGGTTGAAAGCTAAAGCACAAACGCTGGCGGGCAAGCCCTTTGCCGAGCCGCCGGTTCGTTCAGCCCTGCTGCAGAGCATCGATTACGATACTTTTCAGAAGATCCGCTTCCGCCCTGAAATGAACCTGTTAGCGGATGGAACGTCTTCCTATCCGATTCAGCTCTTTCACCTGGGGCGCTACGTTCAGAGACCCGTCAACATCTACCTGGTGCAGGATGGCACGGCACGGGAGGTCATCTATTCACCATCTTATTTCGATTTCGGTGGCACCGGGCTGGGCAAAAAGCTTCCCTCCGATCTCGGTTTCGCCGGTTTCCGTCTGATGGGCCCCAATAAGGGCGACAACGACTGGTTGGTGTTTCTCGGTGCGTCATACTTTCGCAGCGCCGGAGAGCTGCAGCAGTATGGACTTTCTGCGCGGGGGATTGCCGTTGATACAGCCGTCCCAGGCCCGGAGGAGTTTCCCCGCTTTACGCGTTTTTGGCTACAGCCGACGGGGAAGAAGAAGGATGTCGTCACCGTTTACGCGCTCCTTGAGGGTAACAGCCTCACCGGCGCCTACCGGTTCGACTGCCGTCGTGAGACCGGTGTGATCATGGACGCCGAAGCCGTTTTGTTCGTCCGCCGCAACGTTGAACGATTAGGCATCGCACCGCTGACGAGCATGTTTTGGTTTGGCGAGAACAATCGCTATCTCGCGACAGACTGGCGACCGGAAATCCACGACAGCGATGGACTTGCGATCTGGACCGGGCCGGGCGAACGGATTTGGCGCCCGCTGAATAATCCAAATGTTCCCAGAACCAGCGCCTTCGCTGACGAAAATCCGAAAGGTTTTGGGCTTCTGCAGCGAGACCGCAACTTTGCCGACTATCAGGATGACGGCGTCTTTTACGATCGGCGTCCGAGCGTCTGGATTGAACCTCTGGAACCGTGGGGCAAAGGCTCGGTGCAACTGGTCGAGCTACCAACAGACGACGAGATCCACGACAACATCGTCGCTTTCTGGGTTCCAGCGGAGCCGGTGAAGGCCGGCGCCCGCTTGTCGTACCGCTACCGCCTCCACTGGCTGGCCGACGAGCCTTATCCGATGAAGCAGCTGGCGCGCACCATCAGCACGCGCATCGGCCGCGGCGGCATACCGGGGCAACCGCGGCCTGCAGGCAGCCGCAAGTTCGTCATCGACTTTGCCGGTGGTCCGCTGGAAACCTTAAAGAAGCAGGACAAGGTCGTCGCCGAGGTAACGCAATCGCGCGGTAAAATCTCCAATGTCTATGCGCTTCAGGTCGTCGGCACCAAGGTCTGGCGCGCCTTTTTCGACTTGCAGGCGGAAGGTGTGGATCCCCTCGATCTGCGTTGCTTCCTGCGCCTCGGCGACCGGACGCTCACTGAAACCTGGCTGTACCAATACCTGCCGTTCCGCTATTCGGGAGATGCGCCCGACAAACTTGCAAAGATTAGCGCGCCTTAACGGCGTTCGTTAGCCCGGCAAGGACGGCTCAACCGCGTGGCGTACCACTTTTCTGGTACCGCCACGCCCCATCTGAATCTTCCGGGTGCGGTCGTGTAGCTGGGCGAGAGCAGCCGTAACCGTGAGATGGCTCACCACAACCACAATATCGCCGGCAATACCGGCATTGAGCTCTGAGCGGGCAACGATTCCGACCACACACAGTAACGACCCCCAGCAGTAGATGGGTAGGGCGTTGCGTCCGATGGCATGGATAAACGTGGAATGTGGGATGCGCTGCAACCAGCTCCAGAGCGGCGTGCCCATCACCACCACCATCAGCGCAAGGAGATGTAAAAGCCTCGCGATAGAAACATAAGTTTTGTCCCAAGGCCATAACCGATGAGGCAGCGGCAACGCAGGTGCCAAGTCCCAAAGCTTGAAGCGCGTCGCCACAAGGGCGAGCAGCAGATAGCCCAGAGCAACCCATACGAGCCAGGTCGGTATTTTGATGTAACGCCCACCCCTCCAAAGAACGCCGAGGGCGAATCCCATGACGAACAGAAGCTGCCAAGCGAAGGGATTGAAGCTCCAGTCACCGAGATTGGGATAATTTGGCATGTTGAGGGCAAAAATGCCGGCAAATACCCATAGCGCCACAGATGCGATAAGTAGCAGCGATAAGCTGGCCCGCGTCAGCGCCATGATGAGCGGCAACATGAAAAGCAGCACCATGTACATGGGTAAAATGTTGAAGTAGCCGAGCTGGTGGCCCAGTGTGGCGATACCGATATAGCTCCTGGCGGGGTCAGTGAACAGGGGCGTTAAAGTAAACTCCAACGGCGGAACCAAATCGCCAAGGTAGCCGGGCTGAGTAAAGACGATTGCCGCCATGGCGAGGATGGCGATCGCTGCAATGGTACTCGCAATATGACAGAAATAGAGCAGACCGGCGCGTCGCCAAGCCTTGAGTGTGGCAGCAAGGTCCTCGCCGCTCGCATAAGCCGGGTAATATGCTTGAGCTGCCGCAAAACCGGCTAAGGTCACGAACACTTCGGCGGCGTCCGAGAAACCGAAGTTGGTGTGAGTGATCTTGGCGAAGATATTGCCTGGAATGTGATTAATAAACATAGAGATAAGAGCGAGCCCGCGTAGGAAATCGACGCGATGCTCGCGGTCTCGTTGGTATTGTGTGGTCATGGTGTGCTTTCCATAGACACTTGTTGTTCGGTTGGCGAAATGACAGGACGATGCAAGAGCTTGAGCTGAGCTGGCTCCGTGTTGCGCCGCCGCCGAAACATCGCCGGGATCGATTTTGGTTCAAACGCGGGATAGCCACTCGCCTCTACAACCTGGGGAGCTCGAGCTAGATACTCTACCGGTAAGCTCGATCGGACACGTCGTCATCCACAATGGGACCGGGGTAAGTTGTTATCGTCATCTGCAAGTCGAAACTAGGCTCAAAATGAGATTTTCGTCGATTGGATAAAGGAACCGTCGGCGGCATTTCGATGTGCTTGCTACCTGGTGTTGCCGAAGGGCAAACGCCAGCCAGCATTGTAGAGTATTGGGCCGAATCTCGCTGTAATCGAGATCGCTTCTCGTCCGATGGGTGGTAGACTTTTGATCACCTCTCGGTCAGGGGAGTGGCCTCTCCGGCGGTTGCTCCCCAACCCACTCGCGCCACACGGCAAGCAACACCCCGACAATGATCGGACCCAGAAACAAACCGACTAATCCGAACCCACTGATCCCACCGAATACCCCGAAAAGCACGAGCAAGAATGGAATGCGGGTGGCGCTACTGATCACGAGCGGCCGAATCAGATTATCGATCTGGCTGATTACGAGCGCGCCCCACAGAAGCAGACCGATGCCGGCAAGAACCTGGTCGGATAGCAGTAACCAACCCCCCACCGACCCCCAAATTAGAGGCGCGCCGAACGGAATCAAAGCGATCATTGCAGTCAAAGCGCCGAGCAACGCATAAGTTTTCACCCCTGCCGCCCAATACCCTAAACCCGCTAGCAACCCTTGCGCCAGCGCAGTCAATATCAACCCAAACATGACCGCTCGGACAGTGCCTCCAATAGCAGACAGATATCCCTCCGCCCGCTCCCCCAAGAGCCGAAATAGGAGCCCACGAATCTGCGCCAATGGCTCTTCACCATCTCTATACAAAAAAAACGCGATGAGCAGTGCAAAGCCGAATTTGGCAGCATTGCGACCAGCGTCGCCGAAGAGCACAAGGATCTCCTT
Organism: Gammaproteobacteria bacterium; assembly: GCA_049282355.1. GTDB lineage: Bacteria > Pseudomonadota > Gammaproteobacteria > HK1 > HK1 > JAGTVB01. Next base: position 4,999 of record JBAPTW010000108.1, read on the forward strand.
CATCCACGGCTCACTCCACTGGATGAGCTGCCTCTGTAACGCATCCATGTCGCCGCTAAATTGCCCCAACAGCTGTTGAAGCTCTGGCCCCAGCCAAGGAATACCAACGATGAACTCGGGAAGCGCTTGTGGCCCCTGGGCAATGTACGCAACGGCGAGGTCGTAAACCTCCGGTATCTCTTCGCGCAGCAATGCTGTCAACCAGACCACAGGAAGAGCGATGACAGCACTGAGGATCACTGTCATCAACAAGGCACTGCCGGTGGGATTACGCAGCCACCCGCGCAAGCGTTGATAGAGCGGCCAGGTTACATAGACAAGAATCATCGCCCAAGCCAACGGTGCAAAAAACAGGTGCAGTACGCGGTAACCGAGAACCAGAAGCCCAATCAAAAAGGTTCCGAGGATGATCCGACGCAAAAGCGCCCCTGTCATGCTGTCATCATCCATGGGCATCACAGCAATGCTGGATGTTGCCACCACCATCGACCATTCACGGCTCCTAGCATCAATGCCAAGTTTGGCAAATATTCTCTTTCAATACCGCAGCGATCGCTCGACGGAGCATCGTTCAGCGAATTTACAAACCTTTGTGGCCAGCTTGTTCACTCTGGCCCCTTCCTTCTTTGCCTTGGCCGGTGCGTTCGGCGATATGGTCCATGATCGCAAACAGGAGTCCAGAACTGACAAGCACAACGTGAATGATAACCTTCCACATCAGCTGCTCGGTGGTCAACGCCGCAACGTTGACAAAAGCCTTCAAGAGCTCTATGGCTGAAATGGCCACGATGGAGCCGATAAGCTTGACCTTGAGCCCGGAGAAGTCGACTTTCCCCATCCACGCGGGTCGATCCTCATGCCCGGCCGTGTCAATTCTGGAAACGAAATTTTCGTATCCACTAAAGATAATGATTAGTAACAGGTTGGCGACCAGGGACATGTCAACGAGTGTCAGGATCGCCAGCACTATCTCGCTCTCGGTACTAGTAAACAGGTGCGGCACGATGTGCAGAAACTCCTGCAAGAACTTCACGAGCAACATGGCGATAGCCGCCACCAAGCCGATGTAAAATGGCGCCAGCAGCCAGCGGCTATTAAATATCAGAAGCTCCAGAAAGCGCTCTATTCTTTTCATTTGATGCATTCCTTCAAGGGACATGGGAGCCAACTCCCAGGAGATCTAGCGCACAAGATGAGTAGCCTGAGGGTCTTTCCAATAATGTCATAGGCGCAGGCAACGCAAGGCGCACCGGCAGCCTCAGTATTACCCGAGACACCGTTGCGACCGATGCCAGCACGGCTCGTGATTATCTCACTCGGCTACCCACCCAACTCCCTGAGCGGGCCGCACTCGCGCAGGGGTATTTGCCCAGGGCGGAATAGGGGATCGACTTCATTGGAAATCCCAGCAGCGGGTTTCGCGTCCTTCCACCGCTAACGGGTGACTTCAGAGGACTGCCGCAGGGGCTGGCCCAAAGGGGAAAAGCCCAGGGATGGGACGAGTAACAACCGGAGTTACAAAGGAGCACATCCAAGGATGGCAAGCCACCACGCAACGCCGCTATGAACAAGCGCAGCAGTTGCCAAAATCGCTGCTTACAAACGGGTTGTTACTGAACAAATATGATCGCCAACCGGCGGCACTTCACTGCTGTAAGGCATCGTCAGCGGCGCACTGACGGGCGTTTTATGCGTAATTATGCGTTCTCGGGAGCTCGTTTCACGAAAACAACCATAACAGCTGGAGAAAAGCTGTTAAGGTCAAGCAGACCCGTCCGATAAGATCCCGACAATCGTCATCAGCAATCGAGAGCGTCATCAGCAATCGAGAGCAGCTTCCCAGCTTCATCAGCTCCCTTGATCGCGGCGCCGGTAATCGGCGAATTGCCTTTCAAGCGCGCGCTTATCCCACCAGTAAGCTAAGCCAATCCATGCGCCAACAACAACAATGATGCTTAAACCAGTCATAGTCCGCTACTCAAGTTATCTTCGGTTTAATGGTAGCAATGTTTTGTGTATTTTCTCCGACCCGAAACCGGCTTGCATTGATCGGCGTCAATTCCTAGTATCACGTTACCTTAATTTGCTCCGCTAGCAATGCCCAGCGCCAATAGCATCATGCGTGCTTTTTTTCCTTTACCCACGTTGTTCATCCTGGCTGTCTTACCGACGGCGCATGCAACACAAGAAAAGGTCATCGTGGGTGCTTTCTCCCAAAGCGATCTCTCCGCTTGGGAACCGAAGACATTCAAAGGGAAAACCGATTATCGGCTGGTGGATATCGGTGATCGCAAGGTGCTCAAGGCAACGAGCGCTGGGTCGGCCTCCGGACTCATAAAGCGCATGCACGTCGATCTCACGCGCACCCCGATCCTAGTCTGGAGTTGGCGCGTCGACGATGTTTTTCAGGGAATAAATGAGCGCAGCAAAGCGGGAGACGATTACCCTGCACGCATCTATGTCATCGTTTCGGGTGGTCTTTTTTTCTGGAAAACACGTTCGCTCAATTACGTTTGGTCTAGCTATCAACCCATCTCAAGCGCCTGGCCCAACCCCTACACTGCCAATGTCGTCATGGTCGCGGTTGCGTCCGGTGCGGATTTCCTTGGAAAGTGGGTAACGGAAAAACGCGACGTCCGCACCGACTTTCGCCACTACTTCGGTGAGGACATCACCGCCATAGACGGGGTGGCCGTGATGACCGATGCCGATAACACCTCGGGACATGCCGTTGCCTATTATGGTGACATCTATTTTGAGCCTGCATCCCGGCGCTAGTCACGAGAGGGGCTGCACAGAGATCGAGTAAACAAAATCCTGATCGCGCTTGATACCGCTAATTTCCAATCGATTCGCCTTCGCAAATTCGATTTCTTGAACACCGAAGAATTGCTTATTGATATACAGCCAGGCATTATCATTGTCGATGACTATCCGCAACTGATTGCGCTCTTCGCCGCGCTTCCACCCGGTGGTACTGCGCTTCTTGACGTAATCGCCGAATTTCAGATCGTAATTACTCAACGTTACCGCGATCAGGGGACGGTCATCATTTAAGAGTCGTATCTGCTGATCGGTCCAGAATCCGGTCCGCAAGCTCACGATGACTTCGATCCGCCCCGCGAGAGAAAAGTCGGAGAACACCAGATTCACCGGCTCTTGTGAAGCGCTCGTCAATGCAAGTCCGGCCGAAGTCTTGATAATCATGTTACGAGAGCCGTACTGGGGGAATATTTGCCCCTCAGCGGCATTTGTGAAATCAACGGCTTGCCCAGGCCCAGCCGATTGTTTCACTGCCTCCCCCGCTTGGCTACCGGCCTGCGCCGGCGCCTGCCTGGCCGTTTGCGCCGCCGGTAGGCGGTTACCTTCCCGGAACAAAGCAGCGCCTGTAGGCAGACCCCGCAGGCGCCCGAGCTGGGTTACTCTGCGTTCCAACGCAGCTAACCGTGTCTCCAGGCCTTCGATCCTGGCCGCGATTCCTTCCCCAGTCGCTTCAACTGACGCGGTTGTCTGGAGATCCTGGCGTTGCGCGCCACGCTGTCCGGGTGTGGTCTCGCCACAGGCGGCGAACAGCAGCCACACCAGAGCGAGCACAGCGCTTTTGCGTAACAAGGCGCTCATGGAAAGAAAGCCGCTTGATGTGCGTTGCGGCCCTTTTTGCGCTCGTCAGCGTCACCCGTTCCCAACCACTCAGAAAGGAACCGTTCCAACCATCGCCTGGTTCGCGTATCGAACCGGCGTATGTCCGCTACTTGGCGCGTACGGCAGTGGGCGCCCGGATGCTCAAGTATCTCCGGCGCTTCGCCCATCCACGCCAAGATAATCTCGGGGGTCACTTCCGGATGGAACTGCAAGCCATAGACATGCTCGCGAAAGCGAAAAGCTTGGTTGGGGAATACCTCTCCAGCAGCTATCAGTTCCGCGTGCTCCGGAACCTCAAAGCCCTCCGTGTGCCACTCATAGAAAGGTTGCGAGCAATCGAAAAAGCCTGGGGCGGCAGCCGTGGGTCGAACCAGAGCATAGCCTACTTCAGCCAAGCCGAGGGGGTGAAGTTCGACCCGCGCACCCAGCGCCCGAGCCAACAGCTGACTGCCGAGGCAGATTCCCAAAAAAGGCTGCTCGAGCAAAACCCAGCGCCCTATCCAGTCGATCTCGCGGCGGATATAGGGTCGTTCCACACTGTCGTTAGCACTCTCTACCCCACCATAAACGATAGCCACTTGGTGGCGGCCATCTATCCTCGGCAGTCGATCGCCATTCGCCGGACAGCACCACTCAAGCTCATAACCGAGGGCCAGCAGGCAGCGTGAGAGCCTATCGTCTCGCTTGTTCTTGACATGTCGGACCAGAAGTGCGCGCTTTCCCACTCTAACGCCTCCAATCATTCTGGTCGGTCACTTCTCCACCGGCTTCCAACAGTGCTTTGCTTTCCTCTCCCAAATTCTCTTAATTCCTCTTCAAAGAGGCGGTTCCCTTTTTCAAATTGGGATCGGTGGTGACCAACGGTTGATACTCAGCGGCAACAGCTTTGTTGCCCCATGCTCTTGCTGGGAACCAACGCCAAGCTCCAGGCTCAATTAACAAAATGCTCTAATAGCGTGATTAGAGATTCTCTTCCTGATAGCCCTGGGCTGATTTGTAAATATGGGGCAGAATCCCACTGAGCCGCAAGCATTATCATGCGTCCCAGGCTTTCATTCATTGGCAATAGGTATTTAGAGCGCGCATAACTGTTCATGTTATCGAACGCGTCAGGGCGAAAATCGCTTCCCGGCCTGTTCGCTGCCGACCCAGTTGACGACATCATTTTTGTGAAGTCGCCGGTGTTCAGTACCTCGAGCTCGATAGGGCGCAACAGCGCGTTTGCCCGTTTAAGGGTCAATCGCTAAGGAATTTCACTCATGGACCGTCTCCTGGAAAAGCGTCTAAGTCGACTTCTCGCACATGACCAAAGGACTCTGCTGAGCGGCGGCAAGAAGGGGTTGGAAAAGGAAAGTCTGCGCGTCACTCCTGACGGAAGGATTGCGCCGACGCCTCATCCTGCTGCGCTCGGCGCACCGCTCACTCATACCGCAATCACCACCGACTATTCGGAAGCGCTACTTGAGCTCATTACCGTGCCCTATCCGCAGGTGCAATCGGCGCTGGCTTTCCTGCACCAAGCTCATCAATTTGTGCACCATACCCTTGGCGACGAGTTGCTCTGGGCCACCAGCATGCCCTGTCTTTTGGATGGTGAGCAAAATATTCCGCTGGCCCGTTACGGTAGCTCAAACCTCGGTAGACTGAAGCACATTTACCGGCGAGGTCTCGGGCATCGCTACGGCCACGCCATGCAGGTCATTGCCGGCGTTCACCTAAACTATTCACTGCCAGAGGCTTTCTGGCCGGTGTTCCAAGACCACGAGGGTGATTCGCGCCCGTTAAAAGACTTTATATCGGATGCGTATTTTGGCCTTATTCGTAATCTGCAACGAATCGGCTGGTTGCCCATTTATTTGTTCGGAGCCTCGCCGGCGCTTTGCCAATCTTTCTTTGGAGACCGTCAACCGAACCTTGCCGCCTTAGACGCAGGAACCTACTTTGCCCCCTATGCGACATCCTTGCGAATGAGCGACGTCGGTTACCGCAACAAGACCCCCGCCAGCCTTAGGGTTTGCTACGATAGCCTCGAGCACTACCTGGCCAGTCTCAGCCAAGCGCTACGCACGCCCTATCCGGAATACCAGCGCATCGGAATTATCGTCGACGGCGACTACCGTCAGCTCAACGCCAACCTGTTACAGATCGAGGCCGAGTACTACAGCACCTTACGCCCGAAGCGGACATCTCTCGCCGATGAATCACCCTCCCTGGCACTCAAGCGGCGCGGCGTCGAATACGTGGAGCTGCGCTCGCTCGATCTCGATCCCTTCTGCCCTATCGGAGTAAACGCAACCGAAGTTCGATTCCTCGAGGCCTTGCTGCTCTCTTGCCTGTTGAGTGAAAGTCCCTTCATCGACTCAGAAGAACGGCAAGCAATTAACGACAATCAAGCAACTGTCGCTCGACAGGGGCGCGATCCGTCACTGTTACTGCACCATGTCGAAAACGACAAATCCTTTGATGCCCTCGCCATGGAAATATTTGACAGCCTGGAGAGCATCTGCGAGCTGCTGGACGCCAGCGAGATCGGTAATCCCTACCGCCAGAGCCTGGCCACGCTGAAAGAAACCGTAAGAGATCCCGAGCAAACACCTTCCGCCCGAGTGCTCCAGGCAATGCGTGTCAACCACGAATCGTTTTTCGATTTCGCCATGCGTACGGCAGAGCAGCATCGCGCTTACTTTGCCGCGCGCCCCCTCAGCGAACCGCAGCGCCAACTCTTCGAAAAGTGGGCGCAGCAGTCCCACCTGCAGCAGCAAGCGCTGGAAGCCAGCGATGACCTGCCGTTTGACGAGTACCGGATACGTTATCTCTCGCAGATAGAGGCGTGCACAGCAGTGCCGCTGGACCGAGCGTGTGCAGTGCATTGCTCCGGCGCTATGACATAGGGATTGCTGGATAATCAAAGGGGTGGCTCATAACCACCCCTTCACTTCACCGGTCGAGATAATAAACCGGCTATCTCAGCGAAGCCTTCGCTGTCAGCTTTAGCCCGGCTTCTTAGTAAGCCGCAGCCGGCTGATCTGGGCTAGTCGCAGCGCTCGAGTGAACAAAAGGCTGCGGGTAATAAGGAGGATAACCGTACGGTCCGGGGCTGCCGTAATACTGGCCATAGCCGATACTCTGCCCCAAATCCATGCCAAACATGTTGACCCCCCATGGACCATTCCCCGAACCCGGATAGCCGCCGTACCCGGTGCTCTGACCAAAGTCAAGGCCAAACATGTTGCCCCCCCAAGGGCTCCACGCCTGGGCCGTAGGCATCGATAATGTGGCGCCGGTCAGTAGAGCGGTCGCAGTCAGTATCCGTGCTAGCTTTCTCATTGGAAATTCTCCCGTGGTTGTCTCGGACGGATCGAAGTAATCACGATCATGCGCAAAAGAATATTACAATATTCTTATATAGTCAACTACTATGATCAGCCCACTGAGAAACCGTTGGGAAACCGTCATAAGCGCCGGAGTCGCAAGGAAGCACTAAGGAGGTGAGTCGCCACGCAACCCCGCTATGTCAAGCGCGGTAGTTCTTAAAGCAGCTTCGCAGGCTCACCTAGTGTTCTACCAGAGTCACCACCTCGGTCTCATGCCGCAGGGTGTTATGCAGGGTGCAGTGGTGCGCGGCTCGGGTAGCCGCATCGAGGCGTGATTCCGGTAGCTGCGGCCAGCGAGCTCGCATCTCGATTTCGGCAATGCGATAGGGACGTTCCCCGTAACTCCATTTCAAGGTAATCACGATGCCATCGGCAGAAGCGCCAAGCCGTTGCCCATAGCTCGCAAGCACCGAGAACGTGCACATACCCACAGAGGTGACGAACATTTGCATAGATCCGAAGGTATGCTCCGGACCCGCCGGCGTGACTTCAAATCCTTCGGTATCGAGCTGGCTTAAGATAATCTCAGTGTCACTGCGCAACTCAATTTTCATTCACCTTGCCTCTTCTTTATTCGTCTTGGCCTTCGAAGCCGTTCCAAAAGCGACGGCGCCAGCGAGAGCGAGTTGTGCGCCAGCTCGGCTCCAAAATGGGCGGTAACCGTTGTGCCCACCCGCAGGCTAACCCCAAAGACGCTTGCTTAGCTGTTACGAGACCGCCATCCGCTGGCGGCGCCGCCACGACTCAAGCAGCCACTTTGCCAGTAGTCCCCGCGCCTCTTCCTTGCCGGTTATCAAGTACTCGCGGATGTAGGGATCATTGAGCGCTACCGTGAGCTGATGCCGCGCACGCACCGTTCCGCAGAAAAGAATCTGATCGCCCTGTTGCAGCACTTCAGAGTTTTTTGGCAGAAAGCTGGTCTGCTTCCATCGTTTCAGGATTAACGGCACGCAGGCGATGGATTGCTCCCGATCGCGGGCATCGCGCAATAGATCGCCCAAAATGAGCTCGAAACCCTTCTCCTTGAGCGCCTTCCTCGCCTGCCCCAGCTCAGCGGAAATTGTCTCCGTCCAAAGCTCAGGACGTTCCTCGCCAACCGCCTCATTTAAGCGACGCAGCGTGTCCACCACCAACGACACACGAGCCTCTTGCAGAAACTCGAGAAAGGCGTGAATCATAGGGGACACAAGGAGAAACAACACGCGACGGGCCGTCACCAAGCTTGGCTGCATCACCAGATCGGCTCCAATGGACTGAAACGCGACCTCATCATCATGGCGGTTCTGCCTTGCTAGTAAGAATAGCCGTGGATTCAACGCGCGCGCGGTAAGCAAGATGCCGAGGTTATTGGAATCACTGTTAGTCGCCGCCACAATGCCCACTGCTCGCTCGACTCCGGCCTCCCGCAAGGTCCTGGCGTTAGCATGACCGACCACATAGCCTTCTGTGGTCGATTCTCCTTGCATTCGCGGATCGATAACTTTGGTCGGTACGCCGCATGCCTTCATTGACAGATGAAGACTTCGACCCATTCGACCAAAGCCGCAAACAATCCAGATCCCAATTGGCGGGCGCAAGGGCTCGTCGAGCGCCACACCTCGCGCACCTACCAACCATTGGCCGAGGGTGTGCACCGAAGGGCGGTGCAGCGCGAGGCTGAGTTGGTTGGAGAAAGTATCGAACGGATCGACCACCGTCACCGTCCCTAGGCTCGCCAGGAATTCCTCCTCTACCGGCGAGGTGGAGCGGCAGACAGTGCGGACCTTGGGATTAATGAGGTGCGCCATAACGGCGATCTTGCGGTTGATACCCTCATCACCGGTCACCGCCACTACTCCGTGGCAATTGGGCATTTCCAAGCCGGCGGCGATAAGACGGCCCGGAACACCGGCATCGGCGCAAAGCCCCGGCATCGTGACCGGATAGTCCCGCAGCGACAAAGCCTCGATGCGCACCGGATCATTGTCAATGACCGTCACAGTGTATCCTGCGTCGCTCAGGCCACGGGTCAGCAGACTGCCCGTATCGCCGAAACCACAGAGCACATAAAAGGATCCTTTGATACGACTGACGTCCAGGGAGAAGCGGCGTTGCGCCAGGGCGCGTTGAAAGAAAGGGTTTTGAATGAGCTTAAAAATCGAACCGAGCGCATATACCCAGGCTACCACGCTGATAAAAAGTGAAAACATGGCCCATAGGCGCTGCGCATCACTGAACTCGATGGGGATCTCTCCGAAGCCGGTGGTGGTCGCTGTGTAGGTCAGAAAGTAGAGTGCATGGAAAAAGCTCATGTGGGTCGGCTCGCCGTTGACCGTTTGGCCAGGCATCACAACCATGCCCAAGATAGTCACCGCCGAGATTACGATCAGCAACAGAATCGGTGTTCGCATGTAGCGCAAAACAATCGACGTTACACGCTCAAGGTCGGTGCTCCATACAGCATTGGTTCTCTTCATGACAGCTTCTAGCGCCGTAGCATCATGGTATCCATGACCAGCATGATGACAGATACGATATTGGCCAGCACCGCTCCGGCGGCAAGCGACACGATGCTAGCCATGACCGCCGGCTGCATACCTGTCTGCGTGATGTGCACCGCTAGGGTCCACACCAGCGCTGCCGCGAGCAATTGCAAGTCCGCCACCAGACTCGTGGCAAGCAAAACAGCGCCTACTTGCGAACGATCGCCGAGCTTCACACCGGTCGCGATCAGGTTAACAACAATGGCCGCAAACAGCTCCAGGGCGGGATGATGATGAGGATGATCGACCTCTCCGTAGACAAATCCAAAGTTTAGGGTCAACGCCAGTACGATAAAAAAACCAAAGATGACCTTTTCTAAATTCATTCCACACCGCTCTTTATTATTATTGCGCCATACATCCAGTCACCATATCGCAGTTGCTCTCGATCGTACGCCGGAAATCCGATCTCGCTCTGAGGCGCTTCAACGAATACAATGTCGACGCCGCGATCGGCGAATGCGTCGGCCCGCCAAAGCGCTTCTTTGAGACCGTGGGTCGCGCGTGCATCTGCGCGCACGCCATGATGAGGATGTTGTGTCCCTCCTCTCGGGCATCCACGCCAGCACGGAGGCGGCCAAGCGCCTCGTTGCGCAGTACCACTCTGTTTGCCCTGGGTGTGTCCGCCGCGCTTTGGGCTGAGTCAATCTTCAATCATGAGACAGGCAAATCCAGCCCGCTTGATGAGCCGCAAAGCAAGGTGCAAAGGCAAGCCTCCAGGAGAATGGCACGAATAAACCACAGTGTCCACGCCACTGCATGAAAGTCTGCTGGCTCCTATACGATCACCGTAAGGCGGCGCAGAATGGTTCGCAATCATGTTGTCGTGTTATCTATCTGGGGAGAAATTGTGTTTCTGCAAATCCCACAATTAAAATCTCTGCGGTCAGCAATGCACCTCTTTCTGCTGATCGGCGTAGCCCTCCCCGCAGCCGGCGTCGAAACCACCGTCAGCCATGCGCTCGCTCTTCACGGCGCCCCAAAATATGGCGAGGGCTTTACGCACTTCGACTATGCCAACCCCAACGCCCCCAAGGGTGGGTTCGTGCGCCTTGCCGAGATCGGAACTTTTGACACGCTCAATCCTTTCACGCTAAAAGGTATGGCCGCCGCCGGCATTGGCGACACGTTTGATACCTTGACGGTCAAATCCGAGGACGAACCGTTTTCCATTTATGGCCTTGTCGCCGAGAGTATTGAGGTGCCAGCCGATCACTCTTGGGTCAGCTATCGCCTACGCCCTGAAGCGCGGTTTCACGACGGCAGCCCACTGTTGGCTGAAGACGTGATTTTCAGCTTCGATATCCTACGAACCAAAGGACACCCCTTTTATCGTTCCTATTACGCCAATGTGATCAAAGCCGAGGCGCTCGGCCCACATACGGTCAGATTTACCTTCGGCGATGAAGTCAACCGCGAGCTTCCCCTAATCCTGGGGGAATTACCCATCGTTTCCAAGCGTTACTGGCAGCAGCGCGATTTTGAGAAAACCACCCTCGAGGCACCCCTCGGCAGTGGTCCCTATCAGGTGACATCGGTGGTTCCAGGGCGCTCTGTCACCTATCGCCGGGTCAAAGACTACTGGGCCAAGGACCTCCCTGAGAACAAGGGCCGGTACAACTTCGACACCATCCGCTATGACTACTACCGGGACGCCACCGTGGCCTTAGAGGCTTTCAAAGCCGGCGAGTACGATCTGCGAGTGGAAAACATGGCGAAAAGCTGGGCTGAGGGATACGCCGGCCCGGCGCTCGAAGCCGGTTTTATTATTAAAGAAGAGATCCCCCATGAGCAACCAACGGGCATGCAGGCCTTCGTCTTCAACACACGCCGGGCTTTGTTCAAAGAGCCTCAGGTACGAGAAGCGCTTGGTTATGCCTTCGATTTCGAGTGGGCCAACAGGCACCTTTTCTACAACGCCTATCAGCGCACCACAAGCTTTTTCTCCAATTCCGAGCTCGCTTCAAGAGGCCTGCCAAGTGAGGCTGAGCTAGAGATTCTCGAGGCGTATCGCGGACAACTTCCAGAACAAGTCTTTACCGAGCCCTACCGCCCTCCCGCGACAGACGGTTCGGGAAACATTCGTCCCAACCTGCGCACAGCAAGCAAGCTACTACGCGCAGCGGGCTGGGCGGTCAAAAACGGAAAGTTGACTCACACGGCCACCGGCGCACCCTTGCGCTTTGAGCTGTTGCTGGTCAGCCCCTCCTTCGAGCGTGTAGCGCTGCCTTTCAAACGCAACCTAGAGCGTCTGGGCATCGACATGTCGGTACGCACAGTGGATACCGCGCAGTACCAGAAGCGCTTGGATGACTTCGATTTTGACATGATCGTCTCAACCCTGGCACAGTCACTTTCCCCCGGCAACGAGCAGCGTGACTTTTGGACCTCGGCAAAGGCCGATATTCCAGGAAGTCGCAATTGGGCCGGCATCAAAGATCCCGTCGTCGACCAATTGGTGGAGCGGGTGATCGCGGCGCCGGACCGCGAGTCTCTCATCGACCGAACCCGAGCCCTCGACCGGGCGCTGCTGTGGGGACACTATGTGATACCCCACTGGCACATGCAAAATTTCCGCGTCGCCTATTGGGACAAGTTCGAGCGTCCCACCACAGCGCCGAAATACGCGCTTGGGTTTGACACTTGGTGGATTAACCAGGAAAAGGCAGCTGCGCTGCGACCTCGACCAGCACCGTAGTAACAGCCTCGTAGCCTTATGACCGCTTATATCGCTCGCCGCCTACTGCTCATGATTCCCACCCTTTTGGGTATCATGCTGGTTAATTTTGTCATCGTGCAGTCGGCCCCTGGCGGTCCTATCGAGCGCCTTATTGCGGAGATCAAAGGTTACGGCGTTGAAGCCACAGCACGTCTCGGGGGCGCCAATCAGGGGGAGCTGTCCACGAGTGGTGGCGCCCGCAGCGCTACCGGTGATCAGGCTGAATATCTTTATCGCGGCGCACGTGGAATCGATCCGGAATTAATCAAGGAAATCGAGAAGCTCTACGGCTTCGACAAGCCCGCCCCCGAACGCTTCCTGCAAATGATGGGAAACTACCTGCGGTTTGACTTCGGCAATAGTTTCTATCAGGACCGATCGGTTATCGACCTCATCATTGACAAGATGCCCGTCTCGGTATCCCTCGGTCTTTGGACCACTGTCATCATATATGTCGTTTCGATACCGCTTGGCATCGCCAAGGCCGTGCGTGATGGCTCGCGCTTCGATGTGTGGACCAGCGCGGTAATCATCGTCGGCTATGCGGTGCCGAGCTTTCTTTTCGCCGTTTTGTTAGTCGTGCTGTTTGCGGGCGGCACGCTCTTCGATTGGTTTCCGCTGCGCGGCCTCGTTTCGCAAAATTGGGCCGAGCTTAGCTGGCCGGCACGTATCGGAGATTACCTCTGGCACCTGGTGCTCCCGATCACCGCACTTGTCGTGGGAGGCTTCGCCAGTCTCACGATGCTCACCAAGAATTCTTTCATGGAAGAGATTCATAAGCAGTACGTCGTCACCGCACGTGCCAGAGGTGCGAGCGAGCGCCGCGTCCTTTACGGCCACGTCTTTCGCAACGCAATGCTCATCGTCGTGGCAGGATTTCCAGGGGCCTTTGTCAGCATTCTGTTCACCAGCGCATTGCTCATCGAGGTCATTTTCTCTCTCGATGGCCTCGGTCTGCTCGGCTTCGAATCCGCCTTAAACCGCGATTACCCGGTCATGTTCGGGACGCTTTATATCTTCACGTTGCTCGGCCTGGCGTTAAACCTGCTCGGTGATCTCATGTACACAATGATCGATCCCCGCATCGACTTCGAAGGCCGAGGAGTCTAGAACCCAAATTTCAAGATTTTATCGGTGCGCTTTGAACGATGGCACTTCGCTCCCGCTTAAGCCCGCTTACCCGTCGACGCTTACAAAATTTCAGAGCCAATCGACGTGGTTATTATTCACTTTGGGTTTTCGCCACCCTTTTTGGCATCACTTTGTTTGCCGAATTCGTCGCCAACGACAAACCCTTACTGGTCTTTTATGCCGGCCAAATCTATGTACCCGTCTTATACACTTATCCAGAAACGACGTTCGGTGGGGAATTCGCGACGCAGACTGATTACCGCGACCCCTATGTGATGGAGCTCATCACCGATCAAGGCTGGATGCTTTGGCCACCGGTGCGCTACAGCTACAAGACCATCAACTACGATCTCTCCGGCCCGGCTCCCTCGCCTCCTAGCCGGGAAAATTGGCTCGGCACCGATGATCAGGGACGCGACGTGCTAGCACGTCTCATCTACGGTTTTCGCATTTCGGTGTTGTTTGGGTTAACGCTCACCCTGGCAAGCTCTGCAATCGGGATACTCGCCGGTGCCATACAAGGCTATTTCGGAGGCTGGTTAGACCTGCTGTTTCAGCGTGTTATCGAAATCTGGTCCGGACTGCCGGTCCTGTTTCTGTTGCTCATCCTGTCCAGCGTGGTAGAGCCTAACTTTTGGTGGCTGCTCGGTCTCATGCTGCTGTTCAGTTGGATGGCATTGGTGGGTGTGGTGCGCGCTGAATTCCTACGGGCGAGAAACTTCGAATACGTCCGCGCCGCGCGTGCGCTGGGTGTAAGTAACGTCACTACCATCATCCGGCACGTGTTACCGAATGCCATGGTGGCGGCACTGACGTTTTTGCCCTTTATCCTCAACGGCTCGATTACCACCCTGACCTCATTGGATTTCCTTGGGTTTGGCCTGCCACCGGGTTCAGCTTCTCTGGGCGAGCTACTTGCTCAGGGCAAGGCCAACCTGCACGCCCCGTGGCTGGGTATCGCCGCCTTCGTCGTACTTGCGGTCATGCTGAGCCTCCTGATTTTCATCGGTGAAGCCGCAAGGGATGCCTTCGACCCCCGCAAGATGGCCCGGTAGAACCCATGCCGCCGCTATTGACCATTAATAACCTTGCCATCGCATTTCAAAGCGGTACCCAGCGCGTGCCAGCGGTGCGGCACGCTTCACTGCGAATCGATAAGGGCGAGACGGTCGCGCTTGTGGGTGAAAGCGGGTCCGGCAAATCCGTGACGGCACTCGCCATCCTGCGCCTGCTGACCTCGCCACCGGCCATTTACCTGAACGGTAGCGTCCGTCTAGAGGGTGTCGATCTGCTCAGTGCCTCGGAACGCGTTTTGAGGCCTATCCGCGGAGGCCGGATCGGCATGATCTTTCAAGAACCGATGAGCTCGCTGAATCCTCTGCACACCATTGAGAAGCAGATCACCGAGTCCCTCTGGCTGCACCAAGGCCTGCGTGGTCCGGCAGCTCGAAAGCAAACCGTTGCGCTGCTCGAAAGGGTGCGACTGCTCGATGCGGCAAGGCGTTTGGATGCGTATCCCCATCAGCTGTCTGGCGGACAGCGCCAGCGCGTCATGATCGCCATTGCGCTGGCAAATGAGCCGCAGCTGTTGATCGCTGACGAGCCCACCACGGCCTTGGACGTGACTATTCAGGCGCAGATCCTGCGGCTGTTGGGCGACCTACAGACGCAGCTCGGCATGGCGCTGCTGCTCATTACCCATGACTTGGCGATCGTGCGCAAGCTGGCGCAACGCGTTTATGTCATGTGCAACGGCGAGATCGTGGAAGAAGGTGCCGTGTCGCGTCTCTTCGCGCGCCCCCGCCACCCTTATACGCGACGCCTCTTGGCTGCTGAGCCCCGCGGTGAGCCGGTCCGTGCCCCGCCCGAGGCGCCGCCAGTGATGGCGACGCAGAACCTCAAGGTTTGGTTTCCGATCCGTGCCGGAATACTCCGTCGCACCGTCGACCATGTCAAGGCCGTAGACGGTATTTCCCTAACGGTGCGTGAAGGCCATACTGTTGGGGTGGTGGGTGAAAGTGGCTCCGGGAAAACCACCCTTGGGCTGGCAGTGCTTCGTCTTGAAACCAGCGAGGGAGTGATTTTTTTTGGCGGACGAGAAATACAGGGTCTGCGCAGCCGCGGGCTTCGTCCGTTACGCCGCCAGATGCAGATCGTGTTTCAGGATCCCTTCGGCAGTCTGAGCCCACGGCTCTCAGTCGAGCAAATCCTCGAGGAAGGATTGCGCGCGCACAGGCTCGGCACCGATGCCAAAGCCCATGCGTTCATGATTGCCGAGGCTTTAAAGGAAGTGAGGCTCGATCCCAGCCTGCGCCATCGCTATCCACACGAGCTCTCCGGCGGGCAGCGCCAGCGCATTGCCATCGCGCGCGCCATGATCCTAAAGCCCCGCTTCGTGGTTCTCGATGAGCCCACCTCTGCCCTCGACAGATCGGTGCAAACCCAGATCATCGACCTGCTTCGGGAACTTCAAGCTCACCACAAGCTTTCCTACCTCTTCATCAGCCATGATCTCAAAGTCGTACGGGCTCTCAGCGACGAGCTGCTGGTCATGCGCGAGGGTCGCGTCGTCGAGCAAGGACCAGCCGAAGAGATTTTCCACAATCCCAGGCATGCCTATACCCGTCTTCTTGTCAATGCCGCGTTTGCGCTCGACGCCGACGTCATACACCCGACCCCGGCAATCACCGAATAAGCCAAGCTCAGCATCCAGCACCTGTCGGCAAGCAAGCCTGCGAGGCGCAGCCCTGAGTGAATCCTGACCGGTAGCAGTTTGACCCACAGACGTGTTTCCTTTCATATTAGATTATACTAATACATTGAACCTCCGCGAGCAGCGTTTACGAAGGCATGGAACGCATAAAAGTTGACTGATGTACTCAGGTACTTTACTATGCCCGAGTAAATCAGTAGGATATTAGTCACAACTTGGGAACAATGTAGGGGAAAGTAATCGATGGCCACTCGTTCGGACGAAATGCAAGCACTGATTGACAAGCAGTATCGACACGGATTCACTACTGACGTCGAGTCGGACACGGTGCCCCCCGGCCTTTCCGAAGATGTTATCCGACTTATATCAGCGAAAAAAAGCGAACCTGCTTTTCTGCTTGAGTGGCGACTGAAGGCTTACCGCCATTGGTTGAACATGCGCGAGCCTAATTGGGCTACGGTGCATCATCCGGCTATCGATTATCAGGCTATTTCTTATTATTCATCCCCGAAATCCTCACAGAGCAAGGCGCCAAAGAGCCTCGATGAGATCGATCCCAAGCTGCTGGAGACTTATGACAAGCTCGGTATTCCGCTGCAGGAGCGGGCAGCGCTGGCCGGTGTGGCAGTCGATGCAGTGTTTGACAGCGTCTCGGTGGCCACGACTTTTAAAGACCGGCTATCCAAGCTCGGCATCATTTTCTGTTCCTTTTCCGAAGCCGTCAGGGAGCACCCCGAGTTAGTCGAGCGGTATCTTGGATCGGTCGTTCCCCACACCGATAATTTCTTCGCCAGCCTCAATTCTGCCGTCTTTACTGATGGATCATTTTGCTATATCCCGCCCGGCGTACGCTGTCCGATGGAGCTATCGACTTACTTTCGCATCAATGCTGCCAAGACCGGTCAGTTTGAACGCACCCTCATCATCGCCGATGAGGGAAGCTACGTGAGCTACCTCGAGGGATGTACCGCGCCCATGCGCGATGAAAACCAACTGCACGCCGCGGTGGTAGAGCTCATCGCCCTGGAAAATGCGAAGATAAAGTACTCGACCGTGCAGAATTGGTATCCCGGCGACGAACAGGGCCGAGGTGGCATTTATAACTTCGTCACCAAGCGAGGCGAGTGCCGCGGCGCGAACTCCAAGATTTCATGGACCCAGGTGGAAACCGGCTCCGCCATTACCTGGAAATATCCGAGTTGTGTGCTGCGTGGGGATCATTCCGTCGGCGAATTTTATTCGGTCGCAGTCACCAACAACTATCAACAGGCCGATACTGGCACAAAGATGGTGCACATCGGTAAGAATACCCGCAGCACGATTATCTCCAAAGGCATCTCGGCGGGTCATAGTCAAAACGCCTATCGCGGACTGGTTCAAGTTGGCAAGAAGGCAGAGAATGCCAGGAACTACACTCAGTGCGACTCACTTTTGATGGGCGATCAGAGTGCAGCGCATACCTTTCCGTACATTGAGGCAAAAAACCCGACGGGGAAGATTGAGCATGAAGCGACCACTTCGAAGATTGCCGAAGATCAGCTCTTTTATTGTAAGCAACGCGGCCTCACGGCAGAAGATGCCGTCTCCATGATCGTCAACGGCTTTTGCAAGCAAGTTTTCAAAGAGCTTCCCATGGAATTCGCTGTGGAGGCTCAGAAGCTACTGAGCATAAGCCTTGAAGGTGCGGTTGGATAAAGAATTTAAAGAATCTTAGGGTGACTCGCAAATGCTGAGCATTAAAAATTTACAGGTGAGTGTAGAAGGTAAGCCTATTTTGCAGGGCATCGACTTGCAGGTCATGCCCGGGGAAGTACACGCTATCATGGGTCCCAATGGATCGGGTAAGAGCACTCTCGCCCATGTTTTGGCGGGACGCGAGGGCTATGACATTACCGAAGGGAAAATCACCTATGAGGGCCAGGATCTATTGCCTCTAGCGCCTGAAGAACGAGCACGGGAAGGGATTTTCTTGGCGTTCCAATATCCGGTGGAAATTCCCGGTGTCAACAACACCTATTTCTTGAAGGCTGCCGTTAACGCCATACGTAGACATCGTGGCGAGCCGGAGCTCGATGCGATGGATTTTATGCAGTTGATGAAAACCAAGATCAAATTGGTCGGTATGAACGAGGCGCTGCTCAAGCGTGCTGTCAATGAAGGATTCTCCGGTGGTGAAAAGAAGCGCAATGAAATACTGCAAATGGCACTTCTCGAGCCACGCCTGGCCATCCTTGATGAAACTGATTCCGGGCTCGATATTGACGCCCTGAAGATGGTTGCGGAAGGTGTCAATCGCTTGCGTAGCCCGGAACGCGCCATTATCGTCGTAACTCACTATCAGCGGCTGTTGAGCTACATCGTGCCCGACTACGTACATGTTTTGGCCCAAGGCCGAATAGTGAAGTCAGGTGATCGCCGCCTAGCAGAACATCTGGAGGAGGAAGGTTACGGGTGGATTGAGAAGGAGGCAGCTAACGCATGACCATTGCCGCTGCTCAGTTGGACCACTACCGAAAGGAGTTGAATGCCCTGGGATCCCAATTGCCCGGATCCGGCCTTACATGGGTTGAAAAAACGCGCCAGGGCGCGTTTGAACGGTTTGCGCAGATGGGCTTTCCCGGCCCAAGGGATGAGAGCTGGAAGTACACACGCGTCACACCGATCGAAAAGCGCGCTTTTCGTTCCATGCCCAAATCGTGCGTTGGGCTGATTCCTGAAGACCTGGAACGCTTTTTCTTTGCTGCCCTTCCATGCCATAGACTGGTGTTCGTTAACGGCCAATACACCCCGCAGCTGTCAAAGCTCGGCGCGCTCCCTGGGAGAGCGAACGTGTGTAGCCTGACTCAGGCGCTCGCGGATAATCCAGAGCGCCTAGAGCCTTACCTCGCTCGCTATGCCGATGTGGGTGCAAATGGATTTAGCGCACTCAATACGGCCTTCATGGGAGACGGGGCCTTTGTCTACCTTCCTCGCGACACCGTGCTCGAACATCCGGTTCATTTGCTCTTCGTTGCCACTACGCAGGAGGAAGCGTTGTTTGTTAATCCACGCAACCTCGTCGTGGCGGAGCAAGGATCTGAAGCCACTGTCATCGAAAGCTATGTGAGTCTCGGAGGGAACGGCTATTTCACCAATGCCCTGACGGAGGTGGTCGTAGGAGATAATGCTGGTGTTAATCATTACAAGGTGCAGCAGGAAAATTTAAGCGCCTTTCATATCGCCACCTTGCAAGTTCAACAGAAAAGGGACAGCCGCTTCACGTCCCATTCAATCTCGTTTGGCGGTGCCTTAGTGCGCAATGATATTAATGCCGTGCTCGACGCAGAGGGCGCGCAGTGTACGCTCAACGGCCTGTACATGGGGGCCGGTCGTCAACATGTGGATTATCACACGCGAATCGACCATAAAAAGCCTTGCGGCACGAGTCATGAGCACTATAAAGGCATTTTGAGCGGCCGCGCCCGCGGCGTGTTCAACGGCTTGACCCAGGTGCATGCCGGCGCACAGAAAACCGACGCCTCCCAGTCCAATAATAATTTACTATTATCGCGGGATGCGGAAGTGGACACGAAGCCACAGCTCGAGATTTATGCTGATGACGTGAAATGTTCCCATGGTGCTACCGTCGGACAGCTCGATGATGACGTGATCTTTTATCTGCGTGCCCGCGGCATCGAGGCACAAGCTGCACGCGGCTTACTCACTTATGGCTTTGCGCAGGATGTAATCGATCGCATGCACCTTGTTGCCGTGCGCAACGCCGTTGAGGAAGTGTTGCTTGGACAGCTGCCCAACACCGACACAATCAAGGGCTTGATAAGCTAATGATAGTGCCTAACTACCTCATGCGTTCCGACGCTGCTCGGCACGAGTTCGATGCGTACCGAGTGCGTAGGGACTTTCCTATCCTAAACCAGACTGTCCATGGTCATCCGCTGGTTTACCTTGACAACGGTGCCACAAGTCAGAAGCCGCAGTCCGTCATCGATGCGGTCAATGACTACTACTGCTGGAATAACGCCAACGTCCACAGAGGCGTACACACGCTAAGCGAACGCGCAACCCGTGCTTACGAGCAGGCCCGCGAGGTGGCCGGGCATTTTATCAATGCCGCTCACCCGCGTGAAATCATTTTCGTGCGGGGGACGACAGAGGCCGTTAACCTGATAGCCCAAAGTTATGCCCGGCCACGCCTTCGCCCCGGTGACGAAATTCTCATCACCGAGATGGAACACCATTCCAACATCGTCCCTTGGCAAATCGTCTGCAAGCAGACAGGTGCTCGACTACGCGTACTTCCCATCAATGACGCCGGCGAGCTTCAATTAGAGAAATACGCCGAGTTACTTGGCCCTCGGACCCGTTTCGTCAGCGTCGTGCACTTGTCGAACTCGCTCGGAACCATCAATCCGATTCGAGAAATGGTCGATGCCGCACAGGCACGGGGCATTCCGGTCCTGGTCGATGGCGCCCAAGCCGTTCCTCACGTGGCCGTGGATGTTCAAGCATTGGGATGTGATTTCTACGCATTCTCTGGACATAAGGTTTATGGACCCACGGGGATCGGAATTCTCTATGGGAAAGGCGACCTCCTCGAAGCCATGGAGCCCTATCAAGGGGGCGGAGAAATGATCCGCCGGGTTACGTTTGAGGAAAGCTTATACAACATGGTTCCTTACAAGTTCGAAGCAGGGACACCGAACATCGCGGGGGCTATTGGTCTCGGAACAGCGCTCGAATACCTATCTCAATTTGGCCTGGAGGCGGTCAGTAACCACGAACACGCACTGCTCGCTCGCGCTACCGAAGCGGTCAGCGACATTTCGGGATTGCGCATTATTGGTACTGCAGCTCAGAAGGGAGGCATTTTATCGTTTGTTTTGGATGGCGTGCATCCCCACGATATCGGAACAATTTTAGATACCGAGGGAGTCGCGATCCGCGCTGGCCATCACTGTACGATGCCGCTGATGACACGCTACGGCATACCCGGAACTGCCCGGGCATCCTTTGCAATGTATAACACCAAGGAAGATGTCGATGCCCTCATTCGGGGGATCGAAAAGGCAAGAGAGGTATTTGATCGATGACCGACCTACGCGAGCTTTATGAAGAAGTCATCTTAGATCACAATCGACATCCACGGAATTATCCGAAAATTCCGCTGGGACATAATTGTGAAGCACACGGCTTTAACCCTCTATGTGGAGATGAATTCCGTATTTATCTGACGGTGGAAGACGGAATCATTCAAGATGCCGGATTTGAAGGCGCCGGTTGTGCGATCTCCACGGCATCGGCATCTTTAATGACCGAGGCACTAAAAGGAATGGAAGTCGGCAAGGCAGAGGCGTTGTTCGCCGAGGTGCATAGATTGCTGACGGAGGAACAGCAAACAGGTGAGCCATCGGAAATGCTTGGAAAACTGACGGTACTTACTGGCGTCAAGGAATATCCCATGCGTGTCAAGTGCGCAACGTTAGCCTGGCACACGATGCATGCCGCCTTGCATAAGCGCGAGAAAACCATCTCCACCGAGTAGGCGTTCTTCAGATTTCCACTACCAACCTTGCAGCTCTTGCTGACACTTACCAGCGATGATCACCGAGTGGCTTGAGAAATTGAACAAGCAAAAAGAAATGGACGAGACAGCCTTGCGGGGCAAGGTTATTGAGGCACTGCGGAGTGTTTTCGATCCGGAAATCCCCGTCAATATCTATGATTTGGGCTTGATCTATCAGCTCGATGTTGACGTTTCCGGGGTGGTTGACGTCCAGATGACGCTTACCGCGCCAGGCTGCCCCGTAGCCCAAACTTTCCCAGCCACCGTCGAAGAACGACTACGTGAAGTATCCGGGGTCACCGCAGCAAGTGTGGAGCTGGTTTGGGATCCTCCTTGGTGCCAGGATCGGATGTCAGATGAGGTAAAACTGCAACTTGGGTTGCTTTGAAGGAAGAAGCTAATGGGGGAATGGGTTAACGTGACGCCTGCCAATGACTTCCCTCCCGGCACATCCCGGCGGGTGGAAATAGAGGATGTCACTGTAGCGGTTTTTAATTTAGATGGCCAATATTATGCAATAGAGGACGTTTGTACGCATGACTACAGTCCACTGGAAGGCGGCGATGTCGAAGGCAACGAGATAATTTGTCCTCGGCATGGCGCACGATTTGATATCAAGACGGGAGAAGCATTGAGTGCTCCTGCTTATGAACCCCTCCCTACTTTTCCAGTTCGGGTGGAAGATGGTATGGTGCAAGTGAGGGATGATCGCTGGGACTGACGCTAGCTCAACATGCTCGTGCCCCAAGAGTTATTCTGTAAGCAAAATGAAGAAAAAGGGTGCCCAAAACAGAAACAGCATTACTAGCAAAGCTGCATCGAACTTGATGATCGTTTTATAGCGATCGCGCTCCGAGCCTTCCTTTTCCCCCATGAATACGCGGCTCATCAGCATGTCAAAAGGCAAAATCCATATCAGCATAAGAGCGATGACAGGAACGACATGAACAGGGATCACGCGCCATCCTGAATCATCCTCCCCTGGATAGAACACGAAGGGTAAGCAAAGAAGCACTAACACCGCCATAGCGACACGCAGGACACCCACCTGTTGGCGTACCTCTGATGACTTAAAAAAATCCATTGCCGTTATTGCATGTGACGTCTAGGGTTCTTGCTCCAGGGCGCATTTCTGAGCTACAAAATAGGGACAACAACCTCCAGTAGCCGGCAAACGCTTTTCATCCCCAATTTTAAAGTTGCCGCAATTTCGTCCATAAGCAAAGGGCCCCCTGCACGCCCAGCGGCTGGATTCGCAACGATAGCGCATGTTGCGTAACAGATGTCGAGCTCGCGGGCAAGTGCGGCTTCTGGCATCGCGGTCATTCCGACGATGTCACATCCATCCCTTTCAAGGCGGTCAATCTCCGCCCGGCTTTCCAGCCGCGGCCCCTGCGTAGCACCGTAAGTTCCTTGCGCAACGATCGCGAGCTCAGCCATTTCTGCAGCGCGTAGCAGCATCTTTCGAAGCGCTTCACAATAAGGCTCTGTAAAGTCTGTATGCACGACCGGGCGCGGGCCTTCCTCGAAAAAAGTATGGGCCCTACCCCACGTATAGTCTATTAGCTGGTCCGGAATAATCAGATGACCCGGCATCAGCCCCTGTCGAATACCGCCGACTGCGGCAACGGCAATGATTTGACTAGCGCCTGCCTGCTGCAGCGCGTAAATATTTGCCCGATAATTCACCTGATGTGGCGGGATGTGATGCTCTTCACCATGTCTTGCCAGAAACAGCAATTCGACGCCCGCCAACTGACCATGAACTAATGGAGCAGAGGGCTCGCCGTAAGGTGTCCTAATTGACTCCCGGCGCTCAATTTCCAAGCCTTCAAGAGCATATAGACCGGTACCTCCAATAACCGCAATCTTTGCCATGAGTTCCACTCCTTGAGGTTGGCTCCTACCGAAGGTGTCAGCAACCCTCCGTATCCGCACAACTTCTCCTAAAGTTCAGCACATCTTGGCCGAATAAACCCTGGAGTTCCGCCCACTCGAACCCTTTAATTCGCCAACAATCGACATGTGTGGGTGGTACGACCAAGCCCCTAAAGTACACACCTGGAGCAGCATAAGTATGTGGAAAAGAATCGAATCCGACGACGTGCAGCCGGATCCACCCGTCGCCACACCGAACGAGGCAGCACAGCCCACTGCCCGCGCTAGGGAGCTTGCGACTATAGGCCCATCTATATCGATACGCGGAGAGCTTTTGGGCGAGGAAGATCTTATCGTGCAGGGTCGCGTCGAAGGCGTCATCGATCTCCGTCAAAACAATGTTACCATTGGCAAAGATGGTCGTGTCAAAGCGGATATCAAAGCGCGCGTCATTAAGGTAGAGGGTCATGTGGAAGGCAATCTCCACGCGGACGAGCAGGTGGTCATTCGTCGCTCCGGCAATGTTGTGGGTGACATGGTCACCCCGCGCGTCACCCTAGAGGATGGATGCCGATTTAGAGGTGCTATCGACATGGAAGTGAAGTCGCATGGTAAGCAAGCACTCATTACGCATGGAGTGGCTGAGATCAAACCGATGGCGGCCGTGCCCGCAAAGGAGCTCGGAAGAGAGGTAGGTAAAGAAACCGGCTCCAGTAAAGGAGAAGCACAAGCCGCTGGAAAGAAATAGCAAGCTTCCCTGCAGAACTCCCTCCCATTACCATTAAGAAGCAGCTCTAGGTCGGCAGGTTTTCTCGGTCAAGCACCCAACTCTGAAGATGAGGTCAATCCTGGGAAGACCTGCCGGCCAATAGATCCGCACATCACGCCTATCTTTCCACCTGGTTTCTTCAGGAAATCCCACCATAGGGTTAGCTCATATTACCATTCCGGCTCAGGAATTGTCCGGCAAGATATTTGCATATGCTTGCAGGAGTCGAAGATTTTGACGAATCCGATTCTTGCGTCAGAGCTGTCCGTCCTATGGTTTCGCAATCGCTTTACCCTTTACCCGCCAGAACACGAGTTGCTAATGATCAAGCAGATTCGAGGGCTCTTTTCAAACGATCTTGCAATCGATCTCGGAACCGCCAATACACTTATCTATGTACGCGGCCAAGGAATAGTATTGGATGAGCCGTCAGTCGTGGCCGTTCGACAAGGGAACGGTCGATCCGGCGGGACCCGAAGCATTGCCGCCGTCGGATCCGAGGCCAAGCAGATGTTGGGTCGTGCACCGGGCCACATCACCGTTGTACGGCCACTGCGTGAGGGCGTCATTGCAGACTTCACTGTCACGGAACGGATGTTTCAGTATTTTATCCACAAAGCACATCAAAATCGCTTTCTACGCCCAAGCCCGCGGGTGCTCGTCGGTGTACCCTGCGGTTCAACACAGGTAGAGCGCAGAGCCATTCGGGAATCTGCAGCAGGTGCAGGCGCGCGCGACGTATTCTTGATCGAAGAACCAATGGCTGCGGCTATCGGTGCCGGTATGCCCGTCAGCGAGGCAAGCGGCTCAATGGTTTTGGACATCGGCGGAGGAACAACCGAGGTTGCCCTTCTTTCCCTAAATGGAATCGTGTATGCAGAATCGCTACGCGTGGGCGGGGATCACTTCGATGAAGCCATCATCAGTTATGTGCGCCGCAATTACGGCACGCTTATTGGCGAAGCCACAGCAGAAAGAATCAAACAGATGATTGGTTGTGCCTATCCCGCCAACGAACTGCTTGAAACCGAAGTGCGCGGACGCGATTTATCAGAGGGTATACCTCGCCGCTTTGTCATTAACAGCAACGAGATTTTGGAAGCCTTTCAGGAGCCGTTATCCAAAATCGTCAGTGCGGTCAAAACAGCCCTAGAGCAAACGCCACCTGAGCTCAGCGCCGATGTAGCCGAGCACGGTATGGTACTTACCGGTGGCGGCGCCCTGTTACGCAACCTCGATCGGCTCCTAATGGAGGAAACAGGCCTTCCCGTAGTGGTCGCGGATGACCCACTGACATGTGTAGCACGCGGTGGCGGCAAGGCACTGGAAATGGTGGATGAGAAAGGCGCTGATGTTCTCTCCCGAGAATGATGGAATAGAATGAGAACTTCTAAGGTGATGGTGCTATCCGCCGGCACGAAAGCAAATTATAAACCCTTTACCGCATGAATCCCAGGTATATTTCTCAAATAGCCTTTGTAGTCCATTCCACAGCCGAAAACATAGCGGTCCTCGACTTCTAGCCCTGAAAAGTTCGCACGCTGGAGAGCCGGCTTTCGGTCATGCTGTTTCTCAACCAGCACAGCGCTATAGACTGCCTGCGCACTTTCTTGCCTACACAAATTCATGATAGCTCCGAGCGTGATTCCTTCATCGAGTATGTCATCAATCAGCAACACTACCCGATTCTTTATGGAGTTTGTGGGGCGCACGCGCCACTGCACATCACCGCCTATCGTTCCTCTTCGGTAGCGTGTCACGTGGATGTAGTCCAGCTCAAGGGGGAATGGGAGTCGCGTAACAAGCTTTCCAGCGGGGATCAGGCCCCCAATCATAACGACCAAAATGAGTGGGTTCGCTTCACCCAGAGTCGCAGCAATCGAATGCGCCATGCGGTCCAAAGCCTGCTCGACTTGATCTGACGAGTACAGAAGATCCGAATCTCGTAGAACACTCTGAACCCAATCCATAAGCTTATTCACTACCGCACAACTGAAAGCAAGGCGGCATCACCAACTTATGCCCGAAGACATGCCGCAGCAGTGCTCGCAATCACTGATCAGACCCACACCGCTAAGCCTCAACGCCTCTTGCTGTTCTGTGCTATCGCTGTTGTCAATCTCTGCTGATTCGCCCTAGGGGGAGAAGTCGTCAGCCTCGAGCTCATCTAAGTCATTAAAATCCTCGAGGGGCGGATTTCCGTCGTAGCACAAGTAGAGTCGTCGCTGTAAGTAAGCTTCGCGAGTAAAAATATATGGATCAAGAGCCTGATTGCGAATTCGAATCGCGCTGCTGAGGTTGGAACGGGTGTTCACTACGTCAAGGGCGCCCAATGGGACGATAATGGCCGCACTGATATCGCTTATGAAAAGCTGCCCAAGCGTTAGTAAAGACGTGAATATACTTGCTGGGATTGATGGCAAATCGCGTACTGTGCTCGGACCAAGCAAAGGCAACACGATGTACGCTCCCTGAGGTATCCCCCACTTGCAAAGGGTTTGTCCCAGATCCTCCTCGTGCCGCGGCAAATTCATACGCGATGCAATGTCGAATAATCCACCAATTCCTAATGTTGTGTTCACTAAAAACCGACCCACGTCCTTCCCACCCTGGCGGATTTTCCCCTGAAGGAAGGTGTTTATGATGACATCAAGATACCCTAGATTATCAAAAAAGTTGGTAATGCTTGCTTGAAATGGATCCGGCGTAACGCGGGCATAGGCGTTGGACACCGGTTCAATAAATGCCCGATCCACGGCCATATTGAAATTGTCCGCGTCCCGGTTGAAAGGCTCCAAGGGATCAACGTTTGGAGCAGACGAGGGGTTTGTGGCACAACCGAAAAGAGCAATAGAGCAAACCGTCAATAGAATGGCAGGAAACCAACGAGAAATGCCTTTATAACCTGCTCTACTTGCCATAGAAGCCTTTCGCGGCAGCTCGCCATAAAATCGATAGAAGCCATTTCGCATAGCCGCAAACGCGCCACGCCCCCGGTAAGCCACAGAGAAGAGGCGAGTAAATCCTGGTACCCCCATGTACACTCCGGTTGCTATTCGCCCCATCCCTGGGGCTTTCCCCACAGGGGCCAGCTCTCAGCTGTGCAAAATCGGTTCGAACGATTTTGTTGCCACCATCCCCTTTGCTCTGCTGGCGCTCGCGAAACCTGAAACCCGTAGAACAGCGTCTGACGGATCAGTCCGCGGAAAGCTCCGCAATCTGCTCTTGAAGCTGGGCGATCAGCTGGTCGAAACCCGCGGTACGCAGAATTGACGAATATTCTGCCCGCTTGACAGAGAGATCGCTTACACCGTCAGCAAGGATATTGACAATCCGCCATTCATCACCTACGCGCTGCAGCACGTAATCGAGCCGCACCGGCTCTTCATCGGGTATCCTAAGCTCGCTTCGCACCAACGCTCGCCCCCGCCTCAAGGGGCGTTGCGAAAGAGTTTCGAACTGCTCGCCAGAATAGCCATCAAAGCGATCGGCATAGGTCGCAAGAGTGAGCTCGCGGAAGGTTTCTTTCATCTTCGACCGTTGTGTTTCGGTCAGTTCCTTCCACTGGCTTGCACCCAAGACGGTGGCAGAAATCGTCTCAAAATCGAAGCTGCGACGGACCACCGGTGCGAGCCGCTGCCGGCGATCTGCAAAACTAAGGGTGTCGGCTTGCCGCATAACTGCAAACAGCGCTTCATGCAGTGCTTCCACAGTAACGATCGCACCATCGTCTTTGTCCGTGGCATAGGAATCACCCGGCGCCTGGCTGACAACCGCGCCTATGGGAAGCAATATCGCTAGTGCGACGGCACCTATGGTTCCTGGCAATCTTCGCATATACCACCAGTACTAACATAAGCGCGACCCTTCCAACGGGAACGCTCGCCGCGCCAATAGCGCAAAGCCGAACCCCAGGTCATGGCTAGGTAGAAAACACCGACAATTGGTAGCATTAGAGATAGATAAGGGGGCAATTTGTAAAAATGCAGTATCGGCAAATAGCTCACCACCATCGCAAGGAAAGCGACCATCGCAGCGCCCTTAGCCCAGAACGACGTTGCAAAAAGTGCTAGCGGTGGCGCAATGAAGGCCATTGCCATCAGCGCCGTGCACAACAACAACCACCAGATTGAATAATGAAGCTGGGTAAACGCTGTGCGTGCCACGGTATTCCAAATGGGCCTCAGTCCCGCCTGAGAGCGCAAGCTCATGGCGGACCGCGTTAGGCCAATCCAAGTCGGAAAGCCGCGGCGCTTTGCCCGCAGTGCCAGGGCGCAATCGTCGATCAATTCATTGCGAAAAGCGTGAAACGCGCCTATCTCCTTGAGCAACTTTGTCTCGAGAAGCATACAACCTCCGGCAGCAGCGGCAACCCGTGAGGTGCTTGAGTTCGCCAAGCGAAACGGGTAGAGAAACTTAAAGAAGTAGACAAAGGCCGGTAAGAGAAGCCGCTCCCAAAAACTTTGCGTCGACAGTTGTACCATCAGGGAAACGAGGCCGCCACCCTGGTGCTTCAGCTTGTATTTTAGCGCCGCAATAAGCCCAGGCGACAGTATGACATCAGCGTCCAGCAGCAATGTCAAAGGGCGTTCCAACCAAAGCTTTCCCTGCTCCAGGGCCCAGAGCTTACCCGTCCAGCCTGGAGGCATTGCTTTGCCAGACACGAGGATAACATCGTCCCCGGCTGCACTTCGAACCACCTCGGCTGTGCTATCCGTGGATTGGTCGTCGATGACCACGATTCTTAATCCACAGTCCTGCTCTCTGAGAGCATCAAGGCTTCGACAAAGGACTCCCGCTTCGTTGCGCGCCGGGACAAGAACCACAATGTCTCCAAGATCTGCTCCCGAGTGATCCGGCGCACTCTCGAGTCGCTCCGCGGTACTCCACGGGCGCCAAGGTACCAATATGACCGTCAGCCACATCAGCGCCGCGCCAAATACCAGAAATTCAACCCATGGCATCTACCGCTACCTCACGCCGCTGAGGCACTCGCTCCGGAGCCGCGACGTGGACTTTGGGAGTGATGCTGTCGCCCGCAGAGTACATGAGGGGTAGTTCCGGAACCATATCACCGGTGGTGGCAGGCCCTCCCAGAAATACCTTTAGCGTCTTGAACGGGTTGGACACGGCATCGGTGACAGCGGTCGGTTCGAATCCACAGTGCATCATGCAGTTTGCACACTTGGGGTTTTTCCCAACCCCATAGCGGTCCCAATCGGTTTCCTCCATCAAGGCACGATAAGTCGGTGCGATACCCTCTCCCACGAGCAAATAGCAAGGCTTTTGCCAGCCGAAAACGTTGCGCGTCGGACTACCCCACGGCGTACACTGATAGCCTTGATTCCCAGCGAGAAAATCAAGGTAGAGGCTTGATTGATTAAACCGCCAACGGCGGCCCCGCCCTTTACGGAATACGTTGCGAAATAGCTCCTTGCTCGCCTTGCGCTGCAGGAAAACCTCTTGCTGTGGCGCACGCTCATACTGGAACCCAGGAGCTATTGTGATACCCTCTACACCTAAGGACATGACATAGTCGAAAAACTGCGCCGTTTCCGCTGGCGACTCACCTTCGAACAAGGTGCAATTGACAGTGACTCGGAAACCTCGATCCACTGCGGCGCGAATCGCGTCTACTGCTTTATCAAATACACCGTTCTGACACACCGATGTATCGTGCCGATCGCGATTACCATCCAGATGTATCGAGAACGTAAGATAGATAGATGGAGAATAGTCCTGCATGCGCTTCCGAAGCAGCAATGCGTTGGTGCAGAGGTACACGAACTTCTTGCGTCGAATAAAGCCTTGCACGATCCTAGGCATGTCCTTATGGATGAGCGGTTCGCCACCCGCAATGGATACAGTCGGCGCGCCACATTCATCAATAGCCGCCATGCATTCTTCATAAGAAAGGCGCTGGTCTAAGATTTGCTTAGGATAGTCAATCTTGCCGCACCCGGCACACGCTAGATTGCAACGGAACAGGGGTTCCAGCATAAGCACTAATGGATAGCGACGCTCGCCGCGAAGCTTTTTCGTGAGTATGTAAAGGCCAACCTTCATTTGCTGTCGCAAGGGAACGCTCATTACCTGGTTCTCCTAATCGCTAGATCACAGATCCTCACCCATGCCGTGTTTATGCCAAGATCTCTAGCTAGAACGTGCGACCGCCGGATCGTCGCAAAATTGATACAGCTATTATCAATGGGTATCAATCTGTAAAATTGCTGTAAAATAGATGACAAACTTTATACGATGCGAGCCATGACGTCCACCAATGCCAGCCCCAGTCCACTACTCGAGCGCATTAACGTGCCCGATGATCTAAGGAAACTCCCGCAATCAAAGTTGATACCTCTTGCGGGGGAGCTGCGCCAATTTCTCATCCGCTGTGTTTCCCAATCTGGCGGCCACTTCGCGGCAGGCTTGGGGACAGTGGAGCTGACCATCGCGCTGCACTATGTGTTTAATACCCCCGAGGATCGCCTGGTGTGGGACGTGGGCCACCAGAGCTACCCGCACAAGATCCTGACGGGCCGCCGCAGTCAAATGTTAAGTGTTCGCCAGCAGGGAGGCATCGCACCGTTCCCGAAACGAGCGGAAAGTCCCTTTGATACCTTTGGCGTTGGGCATGCCGGGACATCGATCAGTGCGGCGCTAGGCATGGCAATGGCCGCCGATCGCCAGAGCCTAGAGCGACGGGTAGTGGCGATAATTGGTGACGGCGCCATGACCGCTGGAATGGCCTTCGAAGCTCTGAATCATGCGGGGGCTTTAAAGGCCAACATGCTGGTCGTGCTAAACGACAACGATATGTCGATTTCCCCGAATGTCGGCGCCTTATCGAACTATTTCGCCCGTATTCTCTCAGGCAGGCTCTATGCCACGGTGCGGGCCGGCAGCAAAAAGGTGTTAAGCCGCATGCCGCCGGTTTGGGAATTAGCCAGGCGAGCCGAGGAGCACGTCAAAGGGCTCATTGTTCCCGGTACATTGTTCGAGGAGCTCGGCTGGAACTATATCGGTCCAGTAGACGGGCACGATCTGCCCACACTCGTTGCCACTTTACAAAATCTCCGTGCGCTCACGGGCCCTCAACTCCTTCATGTCGTCACTCGCAAGGGCAAGGGTTATCCACCTGCGGAGGCAGATCCAATAAAGTACCACGGTGTCGGTACCTTCGACCCCACCACGGGCATCCTTCCGTCCAACCGTCCTGCAGCGGGCCCAACGTTTACCGAGATCTTCGGTGATTGGGTATGTGATATGGCAAAACAGGATGAGCGGCTGGTGGCTATTACCCCGGCGATGCGAGAGGGCTCCGGGTTAGTACGCTTCGCCAAGGAGTTTCCGCAGCAGTATTTTGACGTGGGCATTGCCGAACAACACAGCGTCACGTTAGCCGCAGGGCTTGCCTGCGAAGGCCTGAAACCTGTCGTTGCCATCTACTCAACTTTTTTGCAGCGTGCCTACGATCAGGTCATCCACGACGTCACGCTTCAAGATCTGCCGGTTTTACTGGCCATTGACCGTGCGGGTGTCGTTGGCCCCGATGGGCCGACTCACGCGGGCAGCTTCGACATCAGCTATCTTCGCTGTTTGCCGAACATGGTCGTCATGGCGCCGGCAGACGAGAATGAGTGTCGGCAAATGCTATACACGGGCTTTAGGTTAGAAAAGCCGAGCGCAGTCAGGTATCCGCGCGGTCAGGGACCGGGAGTGGCTGTAAAGAAAAAGATGACTGCGCTTCCTGTTGGGAAGGCGGAAGTTTGTCGTGACGGCAAAACCGTCGCTCTCCTTGCCTTTGGGGTGATGTTGGCTCCTTGTCTGCAGGCTGCGGAACGACTTGGCGCGACGGTGGTCAACATGCGTTTCATCAAGCCGCTTGACGAAGAGATAGTCTTGACGCTAGCGGCCAACCATGAGCTGCTAGTAACCGTCGAGGACAACGCCGTTACCGGTGGCGCGGGTAGTGCCGTCAATGAGTGTCTTATGGCCCATGAAGCACTCGTTGCGGTCATCAATCACGGCCTCCCGGACTGTTACCATCAGCATGGCGCGCGTGAGGAGCTCTTGGCCGATGTGGGCCTTGATGCCACGGGGATTGTTCGTGTCGTAGAGACCTACTTCGCCAGGCGGCGTAAGCGGCCCCAGGCCGCAGGGGCTGGGTTCGCGTCCTGAATCAGGATAAACCCCGACGGAGCGCTACTACTCGCCCCTAGGGGTGGCTCAATCCGTCGACATCCAAGTGACGCGCGGCGCGGGTAAGCGTGCGTAGGGCAGCAAAATAGCCCCTTCCTAGCTGCAGTAAGCCAATGAGATCGGGGGGATGGCGAAACACTGCCGTCACTAAGCGCATTAACCGGACACGTCCCCCGCTATCCGTTTCGCGCAGCACCAGCTTTGGCATGACCATTGCCGCCGGATCAGAAACAGCACGTACTATCAAGAAGGGTTTACCCTTTTGCTGGGCGACTTCAGCAACAGCCCCGCTTTCCATATCTGCCGCCATGGCGTGAGTGAAACGAAACAATGCGGCCTTCTGTTCGGGAGAATCCAGCACTGCAGTTGTCGATGCAATTGCTCCTTCCGCGAATGCAAAGTTGCCCCTCAGACGCGTTCGCACATACTCCCGCCACCGCAGGTCTACGCGATAGCGGATTTGTCCAGGTACTTCGACAGCCTCAGCTAACAATAGTGTTCCGGAACATAGCGTAGGATCAAGTCCAGCGGCGCTACCCCAGCTGACGAGCGCCTCTGCCCCCGCGGTGAGCAAGAAGTGCGCGGCACGCCGTGCTCGTTCAGGACCAATCCCCGAAAGCATTATCCACAATCTTGGTGATGCCTGGACACACTCGCCACGCAGCGGCAGTCGTCGGTGCAATGCCCTGAATTCACCGGGAAGCGCAACAACTACGCCAGTAGCGGTCAATGGGTGCTGCTGTTGCCAAGGCGTTGATAACGCGCCAACGCCCAGAGCGGGAAGTACTTGGTATAGCCGTGATAGCTAAGGTAAAAAACTCGAGGAAATCCTGGCGCAGTAAATTCATCGCTATACCAGAGCCCATCGGCATTCTGAGTTCTCTTCAAGTATTCAATGCCGCCTTGCACTGCCACCGAATGTATCTCTCCCGCCGCCATCAGCGCGAGCAATGCCCATGCTGTCTGAAAGGCTGTGCTTCGCGGAGCTACTCCCATGAGGTTTGGCTCGGCATAACTATCATTGCTCTCTCCCCACCCTCCATCAGGGCGCTGAACACGCTTGAGCCAGTACACAGCGCGCTGAATGTAGGGAGCATCATCGCGTTCTCCCAATATCTCCAGCGCGGCCAGCACCGACCACGTTCCGTAGATATAGTTAGTGCCCCAACGACCGAACCAGCAGCCTTCATCTTCCTGCTGTTCACGCAAAAACTGCCGACCTCGCGCTATCGCGTCAGCATAGCGCAATGGGTCAACGAGCTTAAGAAACAACAGACAACGAGCCGTTACGTCGCTGGTCGGAGGATCCAAAAGAGCGCCGTGGTCAGCAAAAGGTATTTCATTGAGATAATAATAGGTATTATCGACATCAAAAGATGCAAATCCTCCATTTTTTGATTGCATCCCGCAAATCCATGCGGCCGCTCGCTCAATTGGCATTCGATACTCAGGAAGCCCAGAACGGATCATGGCCCACCCCACCGCCGCAGTATCGTCGAGGTCGGGATAGTGGCCATTCCCAAACTGGAACGGCCAACCTCCTCCCGGGAGGTCAGGCCGACGCTCTCGCCAATCTCCCGGTTCTTCAAGCAACTGCTGAGTGACCAGCCAATTCAGACCGGCTTGATCGGCGCCTGGAGCCGCAGCCGTTTCTTGCACTGCGCAGCACGCCAGCGCCGTATCCCAAACGGGTGAGACGCATGGTTGACAATAGGCCCGATCTGATTCTATTACGAGGAGACGTCGAAGAGCCTCACCTGTCATCACCCGGTAGGGGTGATCGTGCGGGTATCCCAGAAGCGCAAGCGCCTCATGGGCGTTAACCATGGCGGGAAAGATCGCGCCGAGACCATCAGTGCCGTTGAGTCGGGCAACAATCCACTGCTCCGCGCGCCGCATGGCGCGCCGTCGCACCCAGGGCGGTATGAAATTTTCCAGCAAACGCGCGGTTCGTTCCAGTATGAGAAGCACTCGATTTAGAGGGGAACGAACCGGAAAGTAGTCACGCTCCTTATCAGGTAGCGTCGTAAAAAGCTCGGGTATGTGGATATTGCGGGGGTTGCGCGCCTTGGCCTTGAGGCTGCACAGAATCAACAATGGAACCATCACTGTGCGCGACCAATAAGATACTTTGCTCAAATGGAAGAAAAACCAGCGCGGCAAGAGCATGATTTCCACTGGAATGAAAGGCACACCACGCCAAGGAAGCTGGCGGAACAAAGCGAGCGCGATACGCGTAAAGACATTGGCGCGTGCTGCGCCTCCCTCATCAAGTATGGCATTACGAGCACGTATCATGTAGTCGGCATCGACGCTATCTCCTACAAGCTTCAGCGCATAATAGGCTTTTACTGAACAGCTCAAGTCGAATGCGCCACCTTGATAGAGCGGCCAGCCGCCGTGCTCGGCCTGATGGTGACGTATATAGACGGCTAGCTTCTGCTCGAGATCTTCATCGATTTCATCCATGAAATGCATCATGAGAATGTACTCAGACGGGATGGTGCAATCAGCTTCCAGCTCATAACACCAGTAACCATCTGGATTTTGATGTGAAAGCAAAGCACTCAATGCCCGGCCAACAGATTCTCCTAACGCAAACTCCTGTCCTTCAAATAGCAAATCGCCCGGCGTTTCCTGTTCATCTAGAAGCACTGCGGCTTGTAAAGCTTGTCTTATCATTTGATTATTTCGTCCCTTGACACCGACACAATTGAGCTTTGCTAAGAAGATATTCTGAGCCCTGCCGAGTTAGGCATGGCACGTTAGCAGCGGCCCGACCCAAAAGGGTCGTAAGCTATCTCGAATAGCCGCAGATTTCCCCAATGAGGAAGTCCTAGGATGCGGCCAACAAATTCTCAGTTATACCCATTTGCATGCTCATTCCTGGCCACCCCAAGCCTTTACCTAGCAGGATCTTTAATGTCTTTGCAGCAACTTCTACTACTCAATTTGTTTCGTTATCACAATGAAGTTATGGCGTTTTTTAGTATTGTCCAAGGACAGGCATTCCCGCTGGGCTGCTCGGAGCCGGAAGGCCCCTCGTGTAGAGGTCGAAAATCCGCCGCAAAACCAAATCATTCGAAACGGCAAGATTTGTTACTAGTACCGTGCCTTTCACAGCGCGTCGAGATATTTTTACCTGCTGTCCACTGCTGAAATCCAGATGCTGGGAGACTTTACGCAGAGTCAAAATAGCCATTCCTAATGCCCACAAGCAAAAACGCCGAATACCTTTCTCGGTTCGGGGAAAAAGCAAGGTGTAGGTCAGCGCATTCAGCAGATGAGCTCGTGCGATACCGATGAGCTCGCGTAATCCAGCACCAAATGCTTGACTGTAATGATTGGGAGACAGATCTCGTAGATCGAAACCGGCTCTCTGAAAAATGTCTCGCGGCAACCAGCAGGCGCCTCGACGCCAATCCTCCCAAATATCTTTGAGGATATTGGTCATCTGCAATCCCTGCCCAAAAGACACGGCGAGCTTGGATAAATGCGCCCGCTGCGCCCTCATATCCTCAAGATAATCACAAAATAATTCTGTCAGCATCTCGCCAACGACGCCGGCAACATAATAACAATATCGATTTAACTGTCGCAGGTCCGCCAGGCCCGCGAGTGTCGTGTTCTGCTGAAACTCGGCCATTCCCGCAGACATTATACGCACACATCGTTCCAGAGCGGCCCGCTGCGTCTCATTAAATCCATGGGTGATGCGAATCACGCGCGCCGTGTTATAGACAAGATCCCGTTCCGCCGCTAGTGTGCTGCTAGAAAGCCTGCAAGAGAGCTCCGCCGCAAACTGCGAAGCCGGAGCT
Organism: Gammaproteobacteria bacterium; assembly: GCA_049282355.1. Taxonomy (GTDB): domain Bacteria; phylum Pseudomonadota; class Gammaproteobacteria; order HK1; family HK1; genus JAGTVB01. Next base: position 41,330 of record JBAPTW010000108.1, read on the forward strand.
TGGGCCGCGACAACGTACGCGAATTCTTCTGCGAATTCGCGTTTCTTATCAACCTCGAGCGTCGGCTCGTCCTCTATGGTGTCCGCAATACGACAAAGCAGATAGGCATTGCTCACAACATGCGCGAGCGGCGATGGGAGCTGAGGGATGGTTAGCGCGAAAGTGCGCGAAACTCCTTGCAGAATATATTTCTGATAGGCTTCATCCGTGGTAAAGCAGTCCTGGCTTAAGCACTCATCCATGCGGTTTTTCCTAAGAGGCTGTTTTGAGAACTACTCGACTTACCAGTGGCCCGGCGCCGCAGATCGACACAAAAAGCCAGGAATCTCCTGCACACCGGCAGGCTGGGCCGCCGGCAGTGAATCCCAAGGAAAGCGGAACTTAGCATGCTCAGGAACGATCTTGAGCAACTATGCGCTGGCCCGGGTGGGGCAGGCTCCAAGAGTGGCGCGAGCAAGCCATCATCTACTCGTCTGGGCACCGCGGGTCCTCGCTAGCGTAAGCCTTAGTTCTGCCTAGGCTTGCTTAAAATAGCCTCCAAGCTCCGTCCAAATTATCAAAAATACGACAAACTGCGCTTTCCAACTATTTTCGCATCGCTGGGCTATTTAGCCAAGTCACCTATAGCAAAACGAGTAGTGTAGCTATTAGATCGAGCACACTACTGATTGCTGCCGGCAGGCCAAATGTTGAAACCCAACCAAAAAAGTTATCGGTAGCTCTGAGATAGCCCTTGGAAAACTTTTCCGCATCCGTTTTAACAATTGCTGTACTCGCTATAGGGTGTTAGGAAGGTGACTTGACAAAATCGTCAGGAACGGTCTTGAACAGCTGCAAGCTAACCCCGGCGGGGACAAGTCCCACGATGGTACGACTCCATGTAAGGCCAAAACCATAAGACGCCCGAGTGGCTAGGTTCGCTGCAGATGCGGCTGATATACTAGCTTGTTACTGAAAAAACTGAGGGAGGGACTATGAGTTATCAACACATTAGGCTACCAGTGGCTGGCGAGCAACTCACCGTCGAGGCAAACAGGCTCGTGGTTCCTGATAATCCTGTGCTGGGATATATCGAGGGTGATGGCATTGGATCGGACATTATGCGGGCATGTCTACGGGTGTGGGACGCCGCCGTGGAACGTGCCTATACGGGACGCCGGAAAGTCCACTGGGCTGAGCTTCACCTTGGAGAGACAGCGGCACAACGCTACGCCGGTAACTATTTTCCGCAAGAAACCCTTGATGCCCTCAAAGAACTCATCGTTGCGATCAAAGGCCCGCTGACAACTCCAATTGGAGGGGGTTTTCGCTCGTTGAACGTGTCTCTTCGCCAAGCGCTTGATCTATATGCATGCGTGCGGCCGGTGCGCTACTACACTGGTGTTCCGTCACCACTGAAAAAACCTGAGCAGATTGATGTGGTCATTTTCCGAGAAAATACTGAAGACGTATATGCAGGAATCGAGTATCCCTCGGGTTCAGATGAAATGCGCAAGCTGGAGCGCTTCTTGAAGCAAGAAATGGGAGCAACTTTCTTTGACGATGCTGGACTCGGCATAAAGCCTATCAGCCCATTCGCCACTAAGCGTTTAGTCCGCAAAGCGATTCAGTATGCAATCTCCAACCAGCGAGAAAGCGTTACTCTGGTGCATAAGGGAAACATCATGAAGTTCACTGAGGGCGCCTTTCGTAACTGGGGATATGAAGTGGCACGGGAGGAGTTTGGGGACAAAACCATCACAGAGGACGAGCTTTATGGTGATTATGGCGGTAAGCGACCAAAGGACAAGGTGATCATAAAAGATCGTATCGCAGATATCATGTTTCAACTAATGCTCTTACGACCGACAGAATTTGATGTGATTGCAACTCCAAACCTCAATGGTGACTACCTCTCCGACGCCATCGCCGCTGAAGTAGGTGGCATCGGAATCGCTCCGGGGGCAAACATTGGAGATCATATCGCTATATTCGAGGCAACGCATGGCACCGCACCTAAGTACGCCAATCGGGACAAGGTTAATCCTGGCTCTTTGTTGTTCAGCGGTGTTTTAATGTTCGAGTATATCGGCTGGAATGAAGTTGCCGATCTCATTCGGCGCGCCTATCCGGCAGTCATCAAACGCAAAATCGTAACTTATGATTTCGCTCGGCAAATGGAAGGGGCCACCGAGGTCTCGACGAGCGGTTTCGCTGACGCGTTGATTGATGAAGTGCAAAAAGCCGTTTGATGAGCATACACACAAGGGTGAACCCGAGCTGGCGCGCCAGCTCGGGGGTATAGCCGACAAATGCGGTCTATCCGCCGAACAGATTCCCGTGTTGCTTGCGTGCGACTATGATAACGCTACTCGCGCGCGGCCTCCTTTTTTGCCTAAAGATGAAACGGTTGTTAATCCTGCTCACCACTTCCTTCGAATAGCCTTACAGAACCGCGTCTTTCAGTGCTTTCAGAACAGTCGCTTTCACCGCCGTCTTGGCAGGTACTCGAACCGGGTCACCCGTCATGGGATTGCGGGCCATTCTTGCCTTGCGCTGCACGCGACGAACTTTCACCCCAAGTTCGGGAATAGAAAACTCTCCCGAACCGCGCTTCATCACATGCCGTTTTGCAAGGGTAGCCAGCGTTGCCATGACCTTAGCAACGTCCTTACGCGGCAGACCAGTCTCTTCCGTAAGCGTTTGTATGATTTGAGCCTTCGTCTGTTTGATGCGAATGGCCTTCAAACGAGCTGCTGCCTGACTGCTTCCTTTTGGATTTACCTTCCTAGCAGCCTTAGTCGCCTCTTTCGAGGCATCCTTTGAAGTCTCTTTTGTCGCTGCTGCTTTAGGGGAGCTCACTTTTGCCCGGCTCGCCTTTGCTGGGCTCACCCTTGTTGGGGCTGCTCTTGCCTGGCTGGCTCTTGTCAGGATCACTTTCGCCGGACTGACTCTTGATGGTGCTACTTTTGTTGAGACCACTTCTGGTGAAGTCTTGCGCGCACGCGTTTTACTGGGGCGTACAGTATCTGTAGGTTTGTTGGAAGCCGTAGTCTTTACCATTCTGTTCTCCCGTAATTATGTTTTACTAGACGACGCGCTAATACGTCAAAAGATACCAAATATATCGGCATTGTCCAGGGAGAACCGAAATTCAACCTGCAACCGGATCCATTTAGCTCGCGAGCAAGCCAAGTCGCTCAGCACATATATTAATTCAAACTGTAATAATAGGCACGCGCAATTTGACAACGCTTTTCTGATCTCGCAAACACTATTCAGCTAAGTCTCCTCTCGTGCGTCAGTCTGATGAGCTCCACAAAGCGATAACTATCGAGGCATTCAGCGACAGCACTTATAGGCGCGCCTATAAGCCACGAAGGCCAACCAAAAACTGGAATGTGTCAGGAGCACTTTCAAACATGCTACGGACACTTTGTGAGATGTAAACCATAGGGATGATACGGGTGGCGATCATCCGCCTGGAGGCGTCTTCGGCTGTTTGCACTGTTTTGCGGGAATTTGTGTCAAGTCGCTGCGAAGCGCTGCTATGCTAAGCGCAGTCGCTAAGAAGCTGGTTTAAAAAAATGTCGCGAGCGCCGCCAGAGCAAGGCGCACGGTGGCGACAAAATCATCAGGGAGAATTTTGAACAATTGAAAGCTGTTCTCTAAAGAGGAAGAGTCCCAGGGATTGAAAGAGCAGCTACCGGAGTGTAGTGGAAGTACATGATCATAATTATTGTTTTTACTCCAAGGCTTCTCTTCTATTGGCCGATAGGCATTTGTCGTCGCAGCAGCGAGCACAGCAGATTCATAACTCCCGTAGGCTGCTACTCATCGAATGGTAATAATCAGCCTCTTGAAGCTTTTACTTTCAGCAGTAGCTGATGTTTGAGCTATGCCGCCAATGAGCGGGTATATCAGGTCACCCATGGATACAGACAGCAATTCATTTGACTTGCTCATTATCGGAGGGGGTATTAACGGCGTTGGGATCGCCCGCGATGCCGCAGGGCGTGGACTTTCTGTCGCGCTGTGTGAACAAGGCGATCTCGGCGGTGCCACATCCTCAGCGAGCAGTAAGCTTATACACGGCGGCTTGAGATACTTGGAGAACTTCCAGTTTCGCCTTGTGCGTGAGGCACTCTGCGAGCGCGAGATTCTCATGCGCACCGCGGCGCACCTAATCACGCCATTGCGGTTTCTGCTTCCGCATGTACCTCAGGTGCGTGCGGCATGGAAGATAAAGTCCGGCCTATTTCTCTATGATCATCTCAGTAGACGAAGCAATCTGCCGAGGTCAAAGACTCTTCGGTTCCAGGGGGAGTTGGTTGGTCAAGAGCTGAAACCGGCCTATCGCAAAGGTTTTGCCTATTCTGACTGCCTCGTGGATGATGCGAGACTGGTCTTACTCAATGGCAGGGACGCTGCTATCCACGGGGCTAAGATAATGGTGCGTGTCCAATTCCTCAGTGCGAAGATTGCCGATGGCATGTGGCGCGTAACGGTCAAAGATCAAATAACGGGACATCAGCTCGTGCTGCAGGCTCGATCTCTGGTCAATGCTGCCGGCCCATGGACTGAGCAGGTCGCAACCTCAATCGAAGGCTGGCAATCGAGGAGGCGTATCCGATTAGTCAAAGGTAGCCATATCATTGTCCCAAGGCTCCACCTCGGCAAGCATGCATACATGCTGCAGAACGAAGATAAGCGTGTGTTGTTCGTAATCCCCTACGAGGATTTGTTCTCCCTTGTCGGTACCACAGATATTGCCTACGGAGGTAATCCGGAACCCGTAACCGTTTCCACCGAAGAGATTATGTATCTTTGCGGGGTGGTGACGCGTTTCTTCACCCATTCACTTTCGCCGCAGGATATTGTTTGGCAATATGCCGGGCTTAGACCCCTCTATGATGACGGTAAGAGTAATCCGTCGGCAGTTACGAGAGATTACGCCATTGAGCTGCAGCGGGTAGATGGAGTAGCGCCCATAGTAACCGTTTATGGAGGAAAACTGACAACCTATCGAAACCTAGCTGAGCGTGTCTTGGAAAAGCTTTCCAACATCCTGCCGCACTTAGGATGCTCATGGACTGAGTCAACACCTCTACCCGGAGGAGACCTCCCGCGAGGTGGCATTACCGCACTCGTGCAGGATCTTGCTTGTAAATACTCACGGCTACCGTTACCAATGCTTACCGCAATCGCTCGACGGCACGGCACGTTAGCATGGGAGGTACTTGACGGAGCTGACGACACTGAGTCTCTGGGCAAACATTTTGGCGCCTGTCTGTTCGCGCGAGAAGTCGATTACATGATCGAAAAGGAGTGGGCTCGCACAGGCGAAGATGTGCTTTGGCGTCGGACCAAAACTGGGCTGCAGATGCAAGAGGAACAACGAAGAGCCGTGAGTGACTATGTGGCCGCCCGGATAGGCATATAAGTAGTCATAGAAGTTGTTAACGATCGTTGGCCAGCACAATACTTGCTGCTCCGATGATGATCCATAGGGCTTCAAAGATTATCCCATCCTTCGGGCGCTTTATGCTTCGCCAAGTGGTAGACGTGTCTCAGTTTGCTTCTTGACGGACAATCGATAACATGGTCCAGCTCTTAGTATAATCTATGTCAGTCAAAGACAAATCTAACAACCGGCGTTCCTTGAGGAGGCATTATGGAATATCGTGTCGAACGAGATACCATGGGAGAAGTACAGGTACCCGCGAATCGGCTGTGGGGAGCTCAAACGGAACGCAGCTATCAAAACTTCAAGATAGGCTCAGAACGGATGCCGTTGAAGCTGATTCATGCCTTCGCACGACTCAAGAAGGCGTGTGCCACTGTAAATCATGCGCTGGGAAAGCTGGATGAGAAGAAAGTTACGGCTATCGTTCAAGCATGCGAAGAAATCCTCGAAGGTAGACATGATCAAGAATTTCCGCTTTCCGTGTGGCAGACCGGCAGCGGTACTCAAAGCAATATGAATTGTAATGAAGTGATCGCCAATCGAGCGACCCAAATCCTGGGAGGAGATTTTACCAAGGAAAAGCTGATCCACCCTAACGATCATGTCAATATGTCGCAGAGCTCCAACGACACTTTCCCGACGGCTATGCATATCTCGGCCGTCATGGTGGTTGAGGACGAGCTAATCCCTGCGCTAGACAAGCTGCGACACACCCTTCATAGCAAAGCTGAGCAATTCACGGAAATCGTGAAAATCGGCCGGACTCATCTCCAAGATGCAACACCACTAACTTTGGGGCAGGAAATCTCTGGCTGGGTCGCCATGCTGGAGACCAATCGATCTCAGCTGAATGAGGCTTTAACACACATACGTGAATTAGCGATCGGGGGTACGGCGGTCGGAACAGGGCTCAATGCACACCCAGAATTCAGCGAGCGGGTGGCAGCGGCAGTCACTAGCGATACTGGCAAGCAATTCACGTCAGCATCGAACAAGTTCCAGGCGTTAACATCTCACGATGCACTTGCTTTCGCAAGCGGCGCCTTGAAGGCATTGGCAGCAAACCTAATGAAAATCGCTAACGACGTACGCTGGCTTGCAAGCGGCCCGCGCTGCGGGATTGGCGAGATTTCGATTCCTGCCAATGAGCCAGGCAGCTCCATCATGCCCGGTAAAGTCAACCCAACCCAATCCGAAGCCCTAACCATGGTCGCCTGTCAAGTAATTGGCAACGATACAACCATTGGGTTTGCCGCAAGTCAGGGGAATTTTGAGCTCAACGTCTTTAAACCAGTGATTGCCTACAACTTCTTGCAGTCTACGCAACTCCTAGCCGATGCCATGTGCTCCTTCAATGATAATTGCGCGATAGGTATTGAGCCCATAATGGAGAAAATCCACTACAATCTCCACAATTCATTGATGCTCGTTACAGCATTAAATCCCCATATAGGCTACGAGAACGCGGCAAAGATAGCGAAGACCGCCTTCGCAGACAATGCCACCCTCAAAGAATCAGCCATCAAGCTAGGGCTATTGACAAGCGAGCAATTCGATCAGTACGTCATTCCCGAAGAAATGGTAGTCCCGAAACCGTAGCTTGGGATCACGGAAAAACTCCGGCATGGCAGAATCCGCTAGGTACCCTGTAGCCGGCCAGTTTTCTCGGTAGCCCGCGTCTTTTTCGACAGGCATCGGAAGGAGTCCTGCCTAATGGCGACAGGTCATTAGGCGAGACTCCACTTAGAGGGTGTTTTAACACCTGCTGCGCTTGTTATAGCGGCATTACGCGGTTTTCAACGACACAAGCAGATCCATGACATTTGTCCCTGTCGGACCGGTGGTGATGAGATCCTGAGTCACATCTAAGAAACTACCCGCATCCGCGGCGGCTAAATGTTTTGCGGCATCCCTATCCGCGTATCTCCCGCGTTGCACTGTGTTACCGTCCACCAAGGCGCCAGTAACCATGCTAGGTCCATCTGTTCCATCGGTGCCAGCTGCGAGAAGATAAACATTCTCCTGTCCCGCCAAAGTAATTGCTGTAGCAAGCGCCAAGCTCTGGCACCGTCCGCCGCGACCCGGTGCTGGGGGCAATGTAACCGTCACCTCACTGCTCCAGATCTGTACCCCCGGTGCGCCAGCCAAGATCTGCAAAGCAATAGACTCACCCACATCGTTGGCATCACCTTGGACGAGATAATCATGCACCTTGACTTGGTAGCCGCGTCTTGCCGCCAATGCAGCCGCCGCTGCCCGAGCAAGTCCTGGCCAAGCAATCACCTCCATACGTATACCTGCAAAGGCTGATGCCTCAGCAAGCACCGGAGAATTTATCAAGAGCGCCGCTATCCATGAGGGAAGGGGAATGTCGCTGACATCGATGTCAATTTGGCCATGCTCGACCAACAAACCTGACCCAATAACTCGTGGATCGTCTTCAGGTACATCGGAGATAAGCAAGTTCACGGTCTCACGCCCTCTAAGGTATGTCGCTAGTCGCCCCGCTTTGAGGCGAGAGATCCGCTTTCGCACGCGATTCATCGACCCAATGGGCAAACCGGCACCCAATAACCACTGGTGAATCCGGACAACTTGGCTTGCGTCAACACCAACCGGTGGCAGCTCCACCAGGCTCGATGCACCTCCTGAAATGAGAAAAATGAAGCGCGCGGAGGCTGGAGCAGCGTCAAGAAAGGTAATCAGCAGCTCTCCTGCTCGAAAGCTCGTCTCATCCGGAACTGGATGTGCGCTCTCGAAGCAGCGTACGGGCACATTGCCAGCGAACAGTGGTTCGCAGTGACCAGCCTTGGTGATGATTAACGCCGACGTGATGTTTGAGCCGAAAATATCGAAGGCACCGGCAGCCATTCTTGCCGCGGCCTTACCTATGCTTACTACATATACTGGACCTGCATTCCATCCGTCATCATAGCGTAGCTCACCCTGCACAAAACGCGCGACGCATGATCTGCCATTTACCGCTTCAACGCCGGCCGCATAGATTTCTAGCAGGTCTCGCCGCTCAGCACTGTCAATGTCAATTGCGCCAAAACGCAAAGTTGTCAACCTCGCTATCTACGGTCGATCTTACCAATCGGACAGGCAGCAGGCGGAGCCTTCTATAGCCTCCCGTTAAGATATCGCTTCCAGGGCGCACTGTAAGTCCTGCTTGATGTCTTCTAGATCTTCAAGTCCAACGGCCAATCTGAGCAATCCCTCACCGATACCGGCCTCAGCCCGTTGCTCCGGGGTCAAGCGACCGTGGGTCGTCGTCGCGGGATGGGTGATCGTGCTCTTTACATCTCCGAAGTTGGCCGTCACAGAGATGAGTCGGATCGCATCTATCACGCTCCAAGCCGCTTCGCGGCCCCCTTCTACCTCGAAGGCAAGTATTCCGCCGAACCCCGATTGCTGTCGCACTGCGGTCTCATGATGAGGGTGAGATTCAAGACCCGGATAGTGCACCCGGTTAACCTGAGGTTTCCTTTCTAGCCAACGGGCAAGCTCAAAGGCGCCAGCGCAATGTGCCTGCATTCGAAGGTGCAGGGTCTCTAACCCCTTCGAGATGAGCCACGCATTAAAGGGACTCATGCACGGTCCCGTCGTACGCAATACGCTATAAATCTCATCGGCTATCACGGGATTGCGAGTTACCACCGCACCACCCAGACAACGCCCCTGCCCGTCCAAATACTTGGTGCCTGAGTGAATGACGATGTCAGCTCCAAGGGAAAGTGGCTGCTGCAGCGCGGGCGTACACATACAATTGTCGACTACAAGCAAGGTATTGTGCGTCTGTGCAAGCATTGCCATGCTGGGAATATCCGCGATTTCCGTGAGTGGATTAGCTGGGGTTTCTAGGAACAACATGCGGGTATTCTTGCGAATGGCGCGTCTCCAATGTTCGGCATCCGTGTTCGGGTCGACGAGAGAGATGAATGTCGTCTCAATGTCAAACCGACCAAGTATATTAGTAAACAAATTCACGGTAGCGCCAAAGAGGTTGCGGGACGCAACAATATGGTCTCCTGACTTTAACAGCGCGAGGCAGGTAGTGAGAATGGCTGACATGCCGGAGGCCGTTGCGATACAACGCTCTCCACCCTCAAGAGATGCCAGGCGATCTTCAAAGGTGCGAACAGTTGGATTTGTGAAACGGGAATAGACATTCCCGGGTTCTTCATAAGCAAACCGAGCTGCCGCCTGACGCGCACTGTCGAAGACATAGCTCGAGGTCATAAAGATTGGCTCGTTGTGCTCCCCCTCGGGCGTGCGCACCTGTCCCGCACGCACCGCACGTGTCTGAAATGCATACTCTCGAAAACTTACGTCTGCCATGTACAGCTCTCCCCTGCATTACTGTGCCCACGTTCCAGCTCCTCGATAAACTGCGGACACAAAAAAACCCGCTTTCGCTAAAGCGGGCTTAATTTCGCTTTAGCGGCATTTATAGAGCGCCCGCAAGCTGAAGGTCAAATCGGCGCTGGAATGAGGTTAAGGAATCAGCTTCGCGGTGTCAAGGACCGCTGTGGGGAATTGGCAATACGTGGGCAATGGAACACGCTGGCGGCGGTCTTATCTCGCATTGTGTAGCTCGAGAACTTCGTCATCTGAGCGAAACTCACGGGATTTTCCTTCATCACAGCGTTGTTGCTCAAGTTGGGCAAGATAAGCGGCGGTCACGTGACCAGTAACATATTCACCGGTAAAACATGAAGCATCAAATTGCCGAATTTCTGGATTACCCTTTCGCGCCGCCTCGATGAGGTCATCCAAGTCCTGATAAAAGAGTCGATCTGCACCAAGCGTAGCGGCAACTTCTTCTTCACTGCGGTTGTGCGCCACAAGCTCTCGCGCGGACGGCATATCGATACCATATACGTTCTGATAGCGTACAGGGGGAGCCGCCGAGGCAAAATAGACCTTGCGTGCGCCGGCTTCCCGCGCCATCTGAATAATCTCCTTTGAGGTGGTGCCACGTACGATGGAGTCATCCACCAAAAGCACATTTTTGCGTTCGAACTCAAGCCCGATAGCGTTCAGCTTCTGCTTGACCGATCGGCGACGCTGGTGCTGCCATGGCATGATAAATGTCCGCCCGATATAGCGGTTTTTGATGAAACCTTCGCGATACTTGACCCCTAGCTTGTAAGAAAGTGGAAGTGCTGCAGTGCGACTGGTATCGGGGATTGGTATGACGACGTCGATATCGTGGTCTGGCCACTCCCGCAAGATCTTATCAGCCAAGCGTTCCCCCATACGTAGCCGTGCCTTATAGACTGATACCTTGTCGAGAATAGAGTCAGGTCGGGCAAGATAAACAAATTCAAAGATACATGGGGAGTGAGTACTGTGGGTGGCGCATTGACGGGCGAAAAAGCGCCCTGCCGTATCAATGAAAATAGCTTCTCCTGGTTCTAGATCTCGGATTAGGTGAAAGTCCAAAGCGTCGAGGGCAACGCTCTCAGAGGCCACCATATACTCGACACCCTTTGGCGTTTCGCGCATACCAAATGCCAGCGGACGAATACCGAAAGGATCCCGGAAGGCGACAATGCCGTAGCCAATTAGCATGACGACAGCAGCATACGCTCCTAGACATCGCCGGTGGACCTGCGACACAGCTGTAAAAATGTCATTTTCGTCAATAGTAAGCTTACCCAGCTGCAGCAACTCATGCGCAAGGATATTCAGAAGAACCTCTGAATCTGAATCAGTATTGATGTGCCGCAAATCTGCACGGAACAGATCACGCTTTAGCTGTTCGGCATTGATCAAGTTGCCGTTGTGGGCGAGTGTAATGCCGTAGGGTGAATTCACATAAAATGGTTGGGCCTCAGCGGATGAGGAGCATCCCGCCGTCGGGTACCGAACATGACCGATCCCGATATTCCCTAATAAACCGCGCATGTGGTGCGCTTGGAAAACATCCCGCACCAATCCATTGTCCTTGCGCAAGTGCAACAGGCCGCCGTCACAGGTCACGATTCCCGCCGCATCCTGCCCTCGATGCTGCAACACCGTCATGGCGTCATAAAGCGCCTGATTCACGTGGTCCCTAGCTACGATTCCGACAATTCCGCACATAGCTCATAGTACCTAGGGCAATTACCCGGTTAGTCTGCCACCGAACGCATGGAGTAGCTTATGCCGCGCCTCAGTAGTTAAAGTAGCTACCGATATCCGGCGGCAGAAACTTTCGGATTTCCATTGCGATCACCTGAAAGTGGTCGATAAGTAATGACTGATGCCACCACGGATCCTGTGGGAATGGCGTCAAGCCGGCCAAGAGTATCAACACAGCAATTATGATAACCCCGCGCGCGATACCGAACACTATCCCGAGCATTCGATCCGTGCCCGTTATCCCTGTTTTATCGACCAGCTGTCCAATCAGGAAGTTGGCTAGTGCGGCCACCAACAAGGTAGCGACGAATAACACGAAAAAGGCCACGCCGAGGCGCAGCGCATGGATAGCAATCAGTTCCGACAGGTGCGAAGCGAGCGGCCGAGTGTAGGTAAGGGCAACCCAAAAAGCCAATACCCATCCAAGCAAGGAAAAAGCCTCGCTGAAAAATCCCCGTAGGGTGCTGACCGCCGCAGAAATGCCGATAATCCCGAGAATGGCATAGTCCACCCAATTCACAAGCGCAGCCCTATGAAAAAATGGAATCTGACGGGACTTGCCACTTTACCAAACGAGCCCGCGTTGCCTATTCGGCGAGGTCGCATCTGATCCTTAAGTGGCTTGCTATGGATATCGGACCCCCCCGTTCACAGCGCTTCTGCTATGGGTACGGCACCACGAGACCGCTTAGTTGAGTCTCCTTACCGAGCGCGCGGGATAACTGGCGGGCTTCCTCTCTTGATATCTCGGGGCCGACATAGACCCGCGTAAGTCCTGTCTCCCTCGCAGCGGTCGGTCTTACGAAAGCTGGATAGCCCTGTGCCTGCAGACGATCACGCAATGCAACGGCGTTGCCTCTCTTAGAAAAACTGCCAAGCTGAACAACCCAGGCTTGTCTTTTTCTATCCGAAGGCGCTGTCAAGGAGATAACTTCCCCCTTGAGCCCTGTTACCCTGATTCCATTTTGCCTCAGTGGGGTCCTCCCGTTCGTTTGCGGCACTGGCACTGCGCCTGCTCCATCGACAGCGCTTTCAGTGAGAATAACCTCATTCGCGTTCTTACCATTCGGTAATTTATTGGCTTCTTCGACTGCACGTCGCTGACGTGATTGAATGCTGGGGGCGGTGTCCTGCTCGCCCGGTTGGTGGCTATGTTGAGGCGCTCCTGATGCTCGGTTGCCAGCGTCGAAACTGTCTTGTGCTTGGCGGGTTACACTCGATAGTGAGACAGATTTGCCGACCTCCGATGGCGGTTTCAAAACCATCGGAACCAGGATAACCACAACGCTTACCAGAACCGCGGCTCCCACCAAGCGATGCTTTAGCCGCTCATTCATAAATCAGCAACTGTCGTGGCGGATTTATTTCTTTCAAGTTGCAAGATTTCCCCGATCGCATAAAAGGAACCAAAAACCACGAGTCGATCCTCAGCCGCCGCGTCGGCCAGTGCTGCTAAGTAAGCTTCGGATATCGTCTTGAACTGATGTACGGAGGCTGAAGCCTGCTTTTGCAGTATTATGTCAGCTAAAATAGCCGCCGATGCGCCTCTGCCAATGTTAAGACTCGCCACATACCATAGGTCCGATAAGCCTTTCATCAGGCCTACAATAGCGGGGATGTCCTTATCGGCCAGCATGGCCAGAATGAGAAGAGTCCTGCCACGAGAACCTCTATGCCATAGCATCTCGGCAAGTGCCTTGGCTGCCTGTGGATTATGTGCCACGTCGAGAATGCGCTCTGGCGGTCCTGGCAGTATCTGGAAGCGGCCCGGGAGCCGCACCGTCTCTAAGCCTCGGCGCACTGCAGTCAGCGGGACGCTCAAAGCGGATCGACGCTTCGACAGTAGATTCAATGCCATTAACGCAGCCGATGCATTGAATATCTGAAAGGGACCGGCAAGAGCAGGTCGGGGAAGAGCCCGCAAGGTCCTGTCCTCCGAGTACCAATCCCAGTTATCCCCATGAAGTGTGCAAGAATATTCTCGATCTAGACGGAACAACGGCGTCCCAAGCTTTTTCGCATACTTTTCTAAGCTCTTGAGGGGACGCGAATCGCCGTACACTGCTGGGTGGGATGAACGAAAAATACCCGCCTTTTCTCGACCGATTAATTCTCTATCGTTGCCGAGCCAGCGCACATGGTCGATATCAACCGTGGTCACCAGCGCGATATCTGCATCAAACAGATTCACTGCATCGAGCCGCCCGCCAAGCCCTACCTCAAGGATCGCTGCATCGATGTTCATTCTCTTAAAGATGTCCATGCCGGCCAGCGTGGCAAACTCAAAATAGGTCAGAGAAGTTGACTCGCGAGCATAGTCAATCCGCTCAAATGAGGCCATGATCGTCTCGTCATCGACCTCCATGCCATCGATGCATATCCGCTCGTTATAACGCACAAGATGCGGAGAAGTGTATGCGCCTGTCCGATACCCTGCCGCACGGAGAATAGCCTCCAGCATAGCCACCACAGAACCTTTTCCGTTGGTACCGGCCACGGTCACGATAGGAAATTCAGCCTGCCTGAGTTCCAGCCGTTCCACCACAGGCATACACCGATCTAAACCGAGGTCGATCGTTTTTGGGTGCAGCGTTTCCTGCCAGGAGAGCCATTTGGAGAGACTATCGAAGCGCATAAGATCCAGACGCGATAACAGCCGACAATCGGTTCGGATACCCAATATCAGTCTCAGAAGCTATTTAGGCCATGGTCATCGTTTCGTCAGCACCACCCTTCAGAGGGTAAAACCATGCCCACAATCTGTAGGCGGTCAATCGCCTTGCCACAAGGGTGTGTCCAGCAGGGATGCTGGACTCAAGTCTACAAGGATGTATTCACGACGTCCCTTGAGGCAAGGCGATTGATTGCCAGCCGGCCGAAACGATGACCATGACCGCTATTTACAACCGGCTTTTTAGCCTCGATTACTCGGATTCGGCGCTATTAGTTTTTGCAGGCGCGCTTAGCAGCGATAGCGAGCGGTGAGTCAACATAGCCAGCAGAGAGGCAATACAATGACGCATTTGCCGTCGATCGACCACCAGATCAACGGTTCCATGCTCCAGCAAAAACTCACTGCGTTGAAATCCCTCAGGAAGCCTCTCCCGCACTGTTTGTTCAATCACTCGGGGACCAGCGAATCCAATCAAGGCCTTCGGTTCGGCGATATTAATATCCCCAAGCATAGCTAAGCTTGCGGAGACACCTCCCATGGTTGGATCTGTCAGCACCGAAATAAAGGGCAGGCGCTCACGGCTCATGCGGGCAAGTGCTGCACCGGTTTTTGCCATCTGCATGAGAGAGTAAACGCCCTCTTGCATACGCGCTCCCCCGCTTGCCGAAAAACACACGAGTGGAATTCGGTGCTCCAGGCAGGCATTGACGCCGCGTACAAAGCGCTCTCCGACCACTGAGCCCATGGATCCGCCTAAGAAGGCGAAGTCAAAAGCAGCAGCAACAACCGGGATACCAAAAACTTGTCCCATGATGACGACAAGACCGTCTTTTTCAGCCGTTGCTTTTTGAATTTGTACCAGGCGATCTCGATATTTCTTGTTGTCTTTGAACTTAAGGCTATCCACCGGGCGAAGCTGTGCACCGATTTCCACATGCGGCTCAGGATCGAGAAATTGGTTTAGCCTTTGGCGCGCCCGCAGACGGCTGTGATGGCCGCATTTTGGACAAACTTTAAGACTGCGCTCTAGCTCGGCACAATACAATACCCCGCCACAAGCAGGGCACTTGGTCCACAGTCCCTCCGGAACGTTCCGCTTGCCCCTGGCATCTGTTCGAATCCGCGATGGCAGGAGCTTTTCAAACCAACTCATTCGGGAACTTGTCATCGCGGACTGCGGCCGCGGTCCATTGCGCGTCGCATCTCAGAAATGAGTAGCGGGACTTCCGCGGGAATTGCCTCCCATCGATGGGTCAACGCCTCGACACGTTGCACGAGGGCACTTCCAACGACCACCGCATCGCTAATGGCGCCAATACTGGCGGCCGACTTAGCGTCCCGAATCCCAAACCCAACGCCCACCGGCATATCGGTTATCTCTTTGATTTCGGAGACTTTCTTAGCTACAGATTCAACATCAAGGTGGGCAGCGCCAGTAACGCCTTTCAAAGAAACATAATAAACGAAGCCGCTTGCTAAAACGCAGATCTGAGCGATACGGGCTCTATCGCTTGTTGGCGCGAGGAGAAAGATCGGATCGATGCCTCGGTGTTGCACCCTTCGGACAAAGCCATTGGCTTCTTCGGGCGGCAAATCGACGGTAATCACACCATCCACTCCGACGCCGGCCGCCATGTCGGAAAAAGCGTCGTAACCCATCACTTCGATAGGATTGAGGTAACCCATCAAAACGACGGGCGTTTCAACATCGTGGGCTCGAAAAGCTTCCACCAAGCTTAAGACCTTTCGCAAGCTTACTTGCCTCGCTAAGGCCCGTTCATTGGCGCGCTGAATCACAGGCCCGTCAGCTACGGGATCTGAAAACGGTACGCCAAGCTCAATGATGTTGGCGCCAGCAGTTACCAGTGAATGCATGAGAGGTAAGGTCACGGAAAGATCCGGATCCCCAGCCGTCACAAAGGGAATGAGGGCACAGCGCCGCTCTCGCTGGAGACGCTGAAAGCAGCCTGTGATCCGACTCATACGGCAATGCCTTCTTGAGACGCGACGGTATGAATATCCTTATCACCACGCCCCGAAAGATTGACGATGATCACCTGATCCGACGACATGCCCTTGGCCAAGGATCCAGCGTAAGCCAAGGCGTGACTGGATTCCAAAGCAGGTATAATGCCCTCCGTGCGGGTAAGGCCATGAAAGGCTTGAAGAGCTTCGCTATCCGTGACCGACGCGTAGGTTGCCCGGCCAGTATCCTTTAGCCAGGCATGTTCTGGACCGACTCCCGGATAGTCGAGGCCCGCAGATATAGAATGAGTAGCTAAAATCTGGCCATCCTCGTCGGTCATCAGGTAAGTCCGATTACCGTGCAACACTCCCGCTCTACCCGCGCATAAAGGAGCCGCATGGCGTGCCGTCTCAAGGCCCTCCCCGGCCGCCTCAACGCCGAAAAGAGCAACCTCTGAATCCCCTAAGAAGGGGTAAAATAGCCCCATTGCATTAGATCCTCCGCCCACGCACGCTACTAACGCATCGGGTAATCGACCCGCCTGTTCCAGGATCTGCGCGCGCGCTTCTCTTCCAATCACCGATTGGAAGTCTCGTACCATTCGCGGATACGGATGCGGACCCGCAACGGAGCCTATGATGTAGAAGGTTTCATCCACGTGAGTGACCCAATCTCTGAGAGCTTCGTTGAGGGCATCCTTTAACGTCTTGGAGCCAGAAGAAACGGGAACGACCCCGGCGCCAAGCAGCTTCATCCTATACACGTTGATGGCTTGGCGCTCCATGTCTGTCTCACCCATATACACCACACACTCCAAGCCCAGTCGGGCCGCCACAGTTGCTGCCGCAACGCCGTGCTGCCCGGCACCCGTCTCGGCAATCACCCGACGCTTGCCCATTCTTTTCGCCAGTAGCGCCTGTCCAACGGTGTTATTGATCTTATGCGCGCCGGTATGGTTAAGATCCTCTCTCTTTAAGTATATGCGGGCGCCTCCGAGCTGAGTGGACCATCGTTTTGCGAAATAGAGCGGCGATGGGCGTCCAACATACTGTTTAAGATCCTCCTCGAACTCAGCTAGGAAAGATAAATCGTTGCAGCACTGCTCGTAGGCCTCGCGCAATTCCTGGAGGGGCTTCATCAGCGTCTCGGCAACGAACTGACCGCCGTAGACCCCAAAATGCCCATGCTCATCGGGAAAGCGCCCGACAAAAGCATTGTCACCCAGTCGACTCTGAGAAATCTGCACGATGAACACTCCGAAAAAACTCGACCAACTTTGAATGATCCTTCTTGCCCTTTGACGATTCAACACCGCTGCTCACATCCACGGCAAAGGGCCGCACCTGCAATATCGCTTGGGTAGCGTTCGCTGGCGTTAACCCTCCGGCAAGGATAACCCGCGTGCGCACCGGCACAGGAATTAATGACCAATCAAATGCCCGTCCAGTGCCTCCCGCCACCCCGGCCACAAAACTATCTAAGAGCAGCGCACGCGCGCTCCGATAGCGCTCTTCATAAGCAACCACATCGATGCCCTTTCCGATGGCTATCGCCTTAATGTAAGGCAAGCCAAAGCCTGCGCACGTCACCGGATCTTCTTGACCATGGAATTGCAGAACATCAATGCGCACAGCATCTAGAACACGGCAAATGAAATCCTGTCTTGCATTCACGAACAGCCCCACCACGGTGACAAAGGGCGGCAAGGATGCCACTATGGCTTGAGCTTGATCCAGCTCGACCGAGCGGGGGCTTGGCGGGTAAAAAACCAGTCCAATTGCATCTGCGCCTAAAATACCAACAAACCAACCATCCTCCGGACGCGTGATTCCACAGATCTTAATGCGGGTACGCCTCAGGCCTCGCAAATCTTCTTCGCTAACCGCCTCAGTCATTCGTCTCTCGTGCTTGGCCTCATACTTCTAACATAGACAAGCTGGAACGTAGAGAGATTGCCCCCTTCTCTGGAGCCCGGCGCAGGCTACCAAAGTCCGCCGGGCGGTAAAACCCGCGGGATGCCAAAATGCGGTGGATAGTCTACTCCTAAGAGACACAGACCGTCTGGCGGGGCAGTTACTCCCCCGCGAGCTCTGTCACGTGATTCCATCACTTCATACGCCCACCTTGGCTCGTGCTTACCCATACCAACGGCCATCAACACTCCAGCGATATTGCGCACCATATGATGCAGAAATCCATTGGCAATTACGTCAATTAACAATACTTCGCCGTAGCGACGCACATCCAAACGATAAATCGTTCGTACCGGGTTTTTTGCCTGGCATGCAAGCGACCGATATGCAGAAAAATCGTGCTCTCCCAAGAGATAATCAGCAGCGGCTTGCATTACTGATTCATCTAGCGGTCGGCACTCCCAAGTCACTCGAGCCCGCAAAAGGGCGGAGCGAACCAAACGATTCAGAATGATGTACTGATAATGGCGGCTACGTGCTGAAAAGCGAGCATGAAACGTTCTCTCGACAAGTCCTGCCCATGTTACGCTCACGTCCTGCGGAAGGTTGGAGTTGGCCCCAAATATCCATGAGCGTACAGTGCGCACACTCGTCGAGTCAAAGTGTATGATTTGGCCGTGCGCATGCACCCCCGCATCCGTGCGGCCCGCACAGGTCGTGCGAATACCATGGGCGGCGACCCGACTAAGCGCCTGCTCTAATTCCGCTTGAACCGTTCTGGCGCCGAGCTGCCTTTCCCAGCCTGCGAAATTTTGGCCGTCGTACTCGACCCGCAGAGCGATCCTCATGACGGTTGAGAGGCTGTGTTAAAAGAATCTCAAGCACCGGCGAAGCGAGCCAGCCGGCGTCAAGGAACTCGAATGTGCAGATGAAGAATACATCAAAGGTCACTTCCCCATCCCTGAGAAGCTGTTTTAAAAACTACTGCGCTTGCCATAGCGGCGTTGCGCGGCGGCTCGAAATCCTCATGTACTCCCCTTGTACACTCCGGTTCCTCACCACCGTGCGCCTTGCTCTGGCGGCGCTCACGACATTTTTAAAACAGCTTCTGAGGGGCACCCCTACGGGACCAGCTTATGGTTGTGAAAAAGAGTTGCCGGCCATTGTGCATCGAGCGGCCGTGCTGCAACGCTACGATAAGCCTACTTGTTTTTGATTCTTAAAACGGCCTCTGAACAGGAAATTGTCGAACGAATTATCAGCCTTTAGGGAAAGTGTAGCAAGCAAGTACGCCTTCTGCAGGACTCTGGTCGAGCGAGGCCTATCAGAAGGCGAACTCAAGGTATTCCGAGGGAAGAGAAGCCTACATCCCCGGACAGCGCTCCAAACTACGCCATCTTATCAATCAGTTCCTTAGCCGCTTGTTTCTGATCATTGTCTCCTTCCGATATGACCTCGTCGAGGATACTCCTAGCGCCCTCTGCGTCGCCCATATCGATATAAGCTTGTGCCAGCTCTAACTTGGTTTGGATTTCGTCAAGGTCTTGGGAGAATTCCTTGCCCAACACCAGCGTCCGATCCGCTTCATCCCCCGGCTCACCGTCAAGCTCGGCCCACTCATCTAATACCTCATCCTGAGAATGCGATTGTGTTGCCGGAATTCCTAATGATTCTTCGTCGGCTCGATCAATTTCGGCAGCCGCTTCGCTTTCCTTGCTCGGTGTCACCTCTTCGGGCTCAAGCTCTAAATCGACTCCAACTGCCGTATTCACTTTCTCGAGCGAGTCAACCGCTCCCTGCATACCCGTATGTTCGGATGACAAGTCCTGTTCATAGGCTACATCTTCCATAGCCGGAGGGCTAAGATTATCGCCATCATGGTCAGCCTTCATGACTAAAAGGTCATCCGCCGTTCCCGTTTCGATACTGTCTGCTATCACGCCTTCGTCCAACGGCGTATCCTGGCCCTGCGTTGACCCGGCTATTTCAACCATCGTCATCCGCGGTGCTTCGCCCGCGTCCTCTAGGCCAAGGTCGAAGTCAACTGTACCCTCTTCCGGAATCTTGGTGGATTCTACAGGCTGCAGCCCATCCGCCGGCGGCTCGTCCTTATTGTCACCAAAGGGATAGTCGAGATCGATTGTTTCGTCTGAGCTCGATTCCCCAACAACGTCGTCGATTGACGATGCTGGCGACCCTGCTAGATCAAAGCTAGCAAGATCGAAGTCGATCGTGCCTTCAGCAGCACTATTGGAATAAACATCGTCACCAGCCAAGTTGAGATCCAGCTCTCCTCCGATTTCCTGTCTATCTGCGGGATCTTGAACGTCGTGCGAAGATTCATCGAGTGCGAAATCCACTCCATCTTGCTGTTGCAAGTCTCCATCGGTGTCTCCTCCTACTAAGCCGAGGTCGAAGTCGACTGTGCCTTCTGCCCGATCGGTGGCATTATCTCCACCTATCGAGTCGGAACTCAAATCAAAGTCGAGATCCATTTCAGATGCCGTTTGGCCCTCTGGAGCCATTCGGTCCCCTGGCTTTAAATGGACGGTGTCGCTGCCAACAGATACGTCTTCTTCTTTCTGCAAATAATCCGATGACTCGAGGCTAACATCAGCTTCCTCATCTTCTTTATCCCCAACGGAGACGGCATCTTGCTCACCAAAGTCCTCCCCGAACAGGTCGCGATCAGAACAAAGCTCGCGCCACCATGTCAATGCTTTTTCCAGCAGGGGATTCTGATCCCCTACGGCATCACGTAGCGCGTGCGCATGAGCCTTGAAGGCGACGGTGTTGTTGGAGGCGAAAAATATCTCTAGCAGTTTGAGTTTATACTCCTGCCGGTCCGGATACTTTTCAACGGCTTCTTTGACAAGTTGCTCTGCCTGTTCGAAGCGTTCGTATGCCAGGTAGACATTCACCTCGGCCAGGGGATCTTCGTCCAGAAGATCAGCTTCAAAAGACGCCATCGCCTCGCCTTCGTCCGCTTCGACTTCTACCGGATTGGCTTGGCTGTGCACCTCGCCTGCGTCAATCGGCTCGCGACCCTCAGCGTTTACCGCGCCTGACGCTGAAGCATCGTTTGAAGTCCCATCTCCCTCGAGCAGAGAGGCCTCGGCAATCGGCAAGCCATCAGTCCTTGCGCGTCGTCTCCGCCACATGGTAAATCCGCTGCCGGCGACCAGAAAGCCGCCGAAGAGACCAACTCCGATGGCCACGCTACGAGTTGGCGATACCGCTAGCGGCGGTTGCGCCTCGTCTGCGCTAACGTCTTGCGCGGTAACGCTCGCGGCTGTTTGGTTTGGCTCGAGAGTTATTGGAACTGTATTTGTCGCCGCCGACGGTGCCGACGCTGGATTGTTGTCGCTGGACGCGAGCCCTTGCGTAGCGTTCGCGTCACTCGCTTGCGCTTTGAACTCGTCACCCGATTCCACAGCCGGTGCGGTAAAATCACTGTTAGCTGCTACAACTTGTTGCTGAAGTGAAGAAATTGCATCGTCCTTGAGCTCGATAAGACGACGGAGATCCTTAATAATGATTTCTGTCTCACCTAAACGCTCACGCAGATCCTGGTTTTCGCGTTTTGTTGCTTCCGCATCTTCTACTGCTAGAGCCAACTCATTGCGCAGTCCTTCTATATTACCGGCCGCATCCGCACCACTTCCTACTCCGGAATTCGCTGAACCCGCACTCACGAGCTTTACCTGGTCGTTAATGCCTGCGGGCTCGTTTTGTCCCTCCAAATTAGCGGCTGTTTCGGCCACAGGTAATGCCCCGGATGGCAGATTGTCCATTCTGGCGGCGACCGTCTGTCGGTATTCTTCCCAGAGGGAGTGGTGACGGCGCACTTCAGCGAGAGCTTCATTACTTTCGATGGCCGAGATCGCCGCCTGGTCGGGAATTTGTAACACCATTCCTTTCTTGAGAAGATTCATATTCTTCTCCAGAAAAGCATCGGGGTTGGCGCGAAACAGCGCTAGCATAAGCTGGTTCACGTCGTCAGCGGAATCACCAGCGATTTCGCTCGCCATTTCCCACAAAGTATCTCCGGCCGCTGTCGGTCCATATATTAGCGCTCTGTTCACCTCTTTTGACGCTGCCGAATCGGGTGACGCTAAAGTTGGCACCGTCGCCTGAAGCGCCTTTCCCCTGGGTTCCTCAGACGAATAACTGCGCGCTGCACTCACGGTCGTCCCCGTTTGCTCAGTGGTTAGCTGGGACGATTTCTCAACACCACTTTGCGTGCTTGCCTTGACAATCTTTGTAGCCGACGGCCGTTCCAGCGACTCTGCCAAGGCTGTCCCGTAGAGCGGCGGATCTAAAAGCAGGGTATACTCACGAAGTACACGGCCTTGAGGCCAACTCACCTCGATCAGAAAATCCAGGAAAGGTTCTCTGAAATCGGCTTTGGTGGATAGTTGAATATAGGCGGAGCCATCTCGAGATTCCACCACATGAAACATGAGCTCCGAAAGGCCAGGGACGCGCTCCATGCCAGCACGATCGAAGTGCTCCCGGCCCGCCACATTGATCTTCAAATCCTCCAGCTCGTCCGCCTGCCAGGATTTAACGGGTATCCGCGCTTCCAGGGGTTGATTTAGTGAGGAACGCAACTCGATATCCCCCAGACCAAGCGCAAAAACGCTCGACGGAACCGAGTATAGAGACAAAGCCAGCAGGAGGGCCGGTTTCCGCTTCATAGTGGGTACCTTAAGCAACTATCGCCCCAAAGAATGGCAGCTCTCAGAAGCTGTTTTAAAACTACTGCGCTTGTCATAGCGGCGTTGCGCGGCAGCTCAGAATCTTCATGTACTCCCATGTACACTGCGGTCCATCGCCACCCTACGCCTTACGACTCCGGCGCTCGCGACATTTTTAGAACAGCTTCTCAATCGAGAGCCACACGTAGCTCAACAACGGAAGTCCGCCCCCTCAAGAGGTATGAATGTGCTAGTTTTTTGTTTGGAGTTACTGTTGTATCGGTACGTACTTGGCTTATTTTATAGGTAGTTCCTAATCAAGATCTCCGCAATCTGAACGCTATTGAGTGCTGCTCCTTTTCTCAAATTGTCAGAGACCACCCACATGTTCAGCCCGCGGGGGTGAGAGATGTCGTTGCGTATTCTGCCCACATAAACCGCATCGGTTCCGGCCGCTTCTGTAACAGCCGTTGGATATCCCCCACTCATTCGTTCGTCAATAACTCTTACACCAGGCGCGGACTGGAGTACTTCGCGGGCATCATCGGCATCTATAAACTTGCGGGTCTCGATGTGCAGGGCTTCTGAGTGACCATAAAAAACCGGCACACGGACTGCAGTGGGATTCACTGCAATTTCATTATCCGCCATAATTTTCCTTGTTTCCCACACCATTTTCATTTCTTCTTTCGTATAACCATTTTCTAGAAATACATCAATATGGGGAAGCACGTTAAATGCGATTTGCTTTGGATAGGCCGCGCAGCTTATCGGCTTAAGATTAAGGAGAGCGGCACTTTGGTCCTGCAATTCTGCAATTGCGCTTTTCCCTGTTCCTGATACGGCCTGGTAAGTACTGACATTTACTCGTTCGATACCAACCGCGTCGTAAATTGGCTTTAACGCTACTACCATTTGGATAGTAGAGCAGTTTGGATTGGCAATAATACCGCGAGCCTTATACTGACCAATAGTTTCCGGATTGACCTCTGGCACCACCAACGGTATATCGGCGTTGTATCGGAATTCTGAAGTATTGTCTATGATTACACATCCAGCCGCGGCCGCTGCAGGGGCATATCTTGCCGAGACACTTGCACCAGCCGAAAACAAACCGATATCTACTTTTGAAAAATCGAAATCGTCAACCGACTGGACAATTAATTCATCATCTCTAAAAGCAATTCGAGCCCCTTCCGAACGTTCACTTGCCAGCACATAAATATTATCAATTGGGAAATTCCTCTCGGCTAGGATTAAGAGCATGGCTTCACCGACTGCACCGGTGGCCCCAAGCACTGCGACGTTATAAAGTCGATTCATTTATCCACCCCCTTTCCCACTGGCGCAACTCACCTCACCGCTCGCCTTACTCTGCAAATACTCAGACATTGTGTACAACGACCTACAATGCCTTTAGGACGGCATCACCCATTTCCGCCGTCCCCATCCGTTGGGTGTCAGGAAAAGCAATATCGAAAGTACGCAAACCTTTATCAAGCACACGGCCAACCGCTGCCTCAATCCGCTCAGCAAGCTCGGGCATCCCCAGGGAATACCGCAACATCATTGCCGCCGACAAAATTGTGGCTAAAGGGTTAGCGAGTTGCTTACCCGCGATGTCTGGAGCGGATCCGTGAGCGGGCTCATATAGGCCCTTGCCAGTCCCATCCAACGAAGCTGACGGCAGCATGCCAATTGACCCTGTCAGCATGGCCGCCTCGTCGGACAGAATGTCGCCGAACAGGTTGGTGGTGACGATGACATCAAACTGCTTCGGTGCGAGAACAAGCTGCATGGCGGCGTTATCGATATACATGTGCGTAAGCCTAACAAAGGGATAATCTCGGGCCACGCGCTCCGCAACTTCGCGCCATAACTGGCTAACCTCCAGTACATTTGCCTTATCCACCGAGCAAACACGCCGCTTGCGTTGTGCCGCAATATCAAACGCTACCTTGCAGATTCTAGCGATCTCTGATTCCCTGTAGACTAACGTATTGAAAGCTTCACGCTCTCCATCATCTATTTGACGTATGCCTCGTGGGAGGCCGAAATAAATGCCCCCGGTCAGTTCCCGGACAATTAACAAATCAAGTCCAGAGACAACGTCCGGCTTAAGTGTTGATGCCGACACTAGCTGTGGATAGAGGATAGCGGGTCGCAGGTTGGCAAACACCCCGAGCGCCGCACGTAACTGCAGCAACCCCGTTTCCGGCCGGCACTTTCGCTCTAAGCTATCCCATTTGGGTCCACCGATAGCGCCCAAAAGAATGGCGTCGGCCGCACGCGCCAAATCTAGAGTCGCGTCAGGCAACGGTGCCCCCGTTTTATCGAGCGCTGCCCCACCGATGTAGCCGTACTCGAACTCCACGGAAAGTTCGCCGCTAGCGACCAGTGCGCGAAGTACTTTCAGTGCTTCTTCTACAATCTCCGGACCAATTCCGTCACCGGGTAATACCAATACTTTTTTATTCATTATTAACCTTTTTGCGAGAGGCGCGGCCAATTCTCATGTCTACCGGAAACAACCATGGCGTCTCGCGCCGCCGCCTGCTTTCATAGTTCTGAATATCCTGTGCATACCGAAGCGTCAAAGCAATCTCGTCCATCCCCTGCAATAGACCATACTTGAGGAATTGGTCAATTTCAAAGCGAAAACAGGTTTCAGCGGGATTCTTGACTGTTTGTGACGGCAGGTCAACGTCTAACCGATATCCCGGTGAAGCGACTACTTCGGTAAATAGTTTTCGCACCACGTCCGCTGGCAAAATGACAGGAAGAATTCCATTTTTACAGCAGTTATTATAAAAGATATCCGCGAAGCTGGGAGCAATGATAACGCGAAACCCATATTCCAATAATGCCCAGGGGGCATGCTCTCTGCTCGAACCACAACCAAAATTTGCTCCTGTGAGAAGGATTTCAGCCCCTTGATAACGAGCTTGGTTGAGTACAAATTCCTTATTTAGAACACGCTTAGAGCAATCCTGCCCATATTCCCCATGATCGAAATAACGCCATTCATCAAACAAGTAAGGACCAAATCCGGTGCGATTGATCGCTTTCAAAAATTGTTTCGGTATAATGGCATCGGTATCTACATTGGCACGATCGAGTGGCGCCACGAGTCCCACAAGTCTGGTAAACGGTTTCATCGTATCACCCCGCGATCGGAATCGGATAACATAACAGGCGTATCTGTTTGACAACAGTTTTGTCTAACCATGACAATCTAACACAACACGGACCGCCAGAGGATGTGCTCAATCGAGCCCTTGATACTCCAGTTGCTTGCCGCTGGGCGCCTTGCGACCCCGGCGTTCGCGATATTCTTAAAAGAGAGCGTCTTAGTGACAAGGATAACGAAACGGTTGCCGGCATCGCCTAATACATGTGCACTTTTTCCAATCTCGAAAACGCAGATCAACAAATGCGGCTCGCCGTAGCAATCAAAGGCTGGGCCTCGGAGCTGGGCTTTCAGCAGCTTGGTATTGCCGATGTCGAGCTTTCCGAAGACGAGAGCCGCCTGGTAGCTTGGCTTGCGGCGGAACGCCATGGAGCGATGGATTACATGGCCCGCCACGGAACGAAACGAAGCCGTCCGCAGGAGCTACTTCCCGGAACGCTTCGCGTGCTGTGCGCACGTATGAATTACTGGACCGAAGCGAGCCCGGGGCCGCAGCAGACACTCAGCGATCCCAGCGCTGCCTATCTCTCTCGATATGCTGTTGGCCGAGATTACCACAAGGTGCTGCGTCAGCGATTGAAACAGCTTGCCCAGCGGGTGCAAAAGCACACAGGCCACTTTGGCTATCGAGTCTTTGTGGATAGCGCACCGGTACTGGAGAAGGCGTTGGCACGAAACGCCGGGCTCGGCTGGATCGGAAAACACACCAACCTTATCAACCGCAAAGACGGCTCGTGGTTTTTCCTGGGAGAAATCTATACCGACATACCACTACCGTTGGACAGGCCGACACGAGCGCACTGTGGTAGCTGTCTCGCTTGCCTTTACGCGTGTCCGACGAAAGCCATCATCGCGCCATATCAGCTTGATGCACGGCGATGCATTTCGTATTTGACGATCGAACTGCGCTCCTCCATTCCACTAGCGCTTCGACCCCTCATAGGTAACCGTATCTTTGGTTGTGATGATTGCCAGCTCGTGTGCCCATGGAATCGCGCAGCGACGCCCACCTTGGAAGCCGATTTCGCACCGCGAAACGACCTGGATACAAAGCAGCTGCTAGAGCTGTTTCATTGGAGCGAGGAGCATTTTTACCGGCGCACTCAGGGCTCGCCGATTCGACGCATAGGCTATGCCTGCTGGTTGCGAAACATCGCGGTGGCCCTTGGTAATGCACCCACCTCGAGTGCTGTAATCCAGGCCCTGAAGTCCAAGGCAGACGACCCCTCGGCGTTGGTCCGGGAGCATGTCGGCTGGGCTTTAGCCAGACATCAAGCAGCGAGCGAGCTTATTTAAGACGCTGTATTAGTAATGTCGCGCGCGCTGGCAGAGCAAGGCGCACGGCGGCGACCCCAAGGAAAGAGCGAGTAACCCAAAGTGTACACAGACATGCATGGGAATTTTGTGCCGCCTCCCCTGTCGCTATGGCAAACGCAATAGTTATTGAAACCGCCTCCAATCACGCATGAATCCTCATTTACAAAAGTTACGACCCTATCCTTTCGAACGGCTGCGTCAACTCAAACAGGCTGTCAAGACGCCAACGGATTATCGGCACCTGGCACTTTCGCTCGGGGAACCGAGGGACCCCGCCCCAAACTTCATAAAAGATGTATTGACAGCCGCCCTCGATGACATTGCCGTCTATCCGACGACCCAGGGAAGCTTTGGGCTTCGGCAAGCCATTGCCCAATGGCTCTCAAGGCGCTTCTCTTTAGCAGCTGAAACGATAGATCCTGATCGCCAGGTGATACCTGTAGCAGGGACCCGAGAAGCCCTCTTCGCTCTTGCCCAGTGCATAATTAATCCGAGTGACGATCCGCTGGTGTTCATGCCCAATCCTTTCTATCAGATATACGAAGGGGCTGCACTACTTGCTGGAGCAACCCCCTATTACCTTAACTGCACTGAAGCCAACGGGTTTTTGCCGGATCTCGCTGGTGTGTCGAAGCAGGCCTGGGAGAGATGCCAGCTTTTTTACCTGTGTTCTCCAGGCAATCCCACCGGGGCCGTGGCAGGATTCCCCTTTCTGCAGCAACTGATCGAGCTTGCAGACCGCTACGACTTCGTCATTGCGGCCGACGAGTGCTACTCGGAAATTTACCTGGACGAAAGCCATCCACCGGTCGGCCTGCTTGAGGCGGCAGCGCGCCTGGGCCGTTTCGACTATCGCCGCTGTCTTGTTTTTCACAGCCTCTCGAAACGTTCTAATGTACCTGGGCTCCGAACGGGTTTTGTCGCGGGAGACGCAACGCTCATTGAGCATTTTTTGCGTTACCGCACTTATCACGGTTGTGCCATGCCATTGCACACTCAAGCCGCCAGCGCCGCAGCATGGCAGGATGAAGCCCATGTGCGGGACAATCGCGAACGCTATCGGCGGAAATTTCAGACCATGAAAGCTTACCTGAAAGCAACGTTACCCTTCGACATGCCAGCGGGCGGATTTTATCTTTGGCCCAAAACGCCTTGCGATGATGTCCAGTTTGCCCTACAACTCTTTCAGCACAAAAATGTGACGGTGCTCCCTGGGACGTACCTTTCCCGTACCGCCCACGGAAGCGACCCTGGATATCGCCGAGTACGGATAGCGCTAGTTCCATCTTTGGACGACTGTACCGAGGCTGCGGATCGAATGGCCGAATTTATTTCTACCCAATACGCTTAATACCGTTCTCCCGCATGAAGGAGATTACATAAGTGACTGATGCACAAAGTATAATAGAAAACGCTTTCGAGAATCGCGATCAGCTCGACCCGCGCAACGTCGATGTCTCTATTAGAGAGGCAGTGGAT
This sequence comes from Gammaproteobacteria bacterium, assembly GCA_049282355.1. Taxonomy (GTDB): domain Bacteria; phylum Pseudomonadota; class Gammaproteobacteria; order HK1; family HK1; genus JAGTVB01. The sequence goes on from JBAPTW010000108.1 coordinate 70,144, forward strand.
GAAGTCATGGACTTGCTGGATGCGGGCATGCTTCGCATAGCCGAAAAGAAAGATGGAAATTGGATCGTCCACCAATGGATCAAAAAAGCGGTGCTGCTTTCCTTCCGCATCATCGACAGCGGGCTCATGCATGGAGGATATACCAACTATTTCGACAAGATCCCATCAAAGTTTGCCCGCTACGATGCCAGAGATTTCCGTAGTGACAGAGTGCGGATCGTACCGCCGGCCTCTGCCAGGCGTGGTGCCTTTATTGCACCCGATGTCGTACTGATGCCTTCTTATATTAATATTGGGGCTTATGTTGATACCGGAACCATGGTAGACACTTGGGCTACAGTCGGATCCTGCGCACAAATCGGGAAAAACGTTCATCTGTCAGGAGGCGTGGGCATCGGAGGGGTGCTGGAACCTCTGCAAGCAGCTCCGACTATCATTGAGGATAATTGCTTCATCGGCGCCCGCTCCGAGGTAGTCGAGGGTGTGATAGTGGAGGAAGGATCTGTCATTTCAATGGGCGTATACGTGGGTCAAAGCACGCGCATCTATCATCGGGAAACGGGGGAAATAACCTACGGACGAATTCCAGCGGGCTCAGTAGTTGTATCTGGGAACTTGCCCTCTGAGGATGGACGCTACAGTCTTTATTGTGCCGTGATCGTCAAACAGGTGGACGAGAAGACCCGCAGCAAAGTGGGAATCAACGAATTACTTCGTAGCCTTTGAATAGCATTTAGAGTCTATGCCGACTATAGAGAGCCATTTCAAAAAAATTGCGGGCAACGAGTTCGCAAGGCGCCAAGTCTTTTCGTCAGGTGACGGGAGCTGCAGGCCGTGTTTCACCGAGCTCGAGTACGCCTGTAAGACTCCCTGTTAGCCGCAAAGAGCGCATTGACTGTTCATCGGTAAGATGAATTTCGAACGGTGAGATCTCGCCATTGGAGAAAAAGATAATCTGCGGATTCGCTTTTTTTCCTAAGGACGCATCAAGCATGAGCAGACTTCCCTCGGCCGCGACCTGGATCTGAAAACCATCGGGCAACGACCTGCGGCGAAGCGCGCTATCGTCTTGAAGCGGTTGCCACTGACCTTCTTTATAGTTCAAGAAAGCGTAGGTGTTCTCACCGAAAACTGCTCCAATCTCCTGACTCTGCAGGATGGCTGCCTGCGCAGCTAATTCACAAATCGCCTTCAGACGCTTTCCTTCCTGATCCAGTACTTTGCTCCTACCCCCGTCGCCGATTCCTAAGACGGCGAACCCAAACAAGAGTGCCGTGATAGCGAGCACCACAACGACTTCTAATAGCGTGAAGGCGCGGATCCGAGCCTTCGATATCAATCTGTATTGCTCCGAAGCCATGGTCATCGTTTCGTCAGCATCACCATTCAGAGAGTAAAGCAGTGCCCAAAATCTACAAGGACGTATTCACGACATTCCTCGAGACAAGGCGATTAAATGCCACCCCAGCCGAAACGATGACCATGGCTTTGCGCCGAAGAGGTCCCCGCTAGGAGAGAGTTTGTTAGAAGCAGCGCCCCTTGGCGGGCTGCCTATTCTAGATCCCAATTACCGATATCCGCAGCAACCCCTTCACCGCCAAGTACACCATCAGCCCCAAGCGAGTAGAGATCGAACTCGCCCTTTGTGCCAGGTTGCAAATACTGATAACCCTGTCCCCAAGGATCCGCTGGGAGCCTCTCGAGATAGCCCCCTTCCTTCCAATTAGCACCTTGCGCTAAATCACCAGGGCGTTTTATCAGCGCTTCCAAACCGTGGTCCGTCGTGGGGTAAGAGAAATTGTCGAGTCGGTAGAGCGCCAGCGCTGCTTCTATTGCTCGAATATCTTGTTTAGCTCGGGTAACACGCGCTTCGTCCGGTCGACTCATAATCTTGGGGACCACCACAGCGGCTAAGATACCAAGGATGACCACGACCACCATGATTTCAATCAAAGTGAAACCTGGGCTAAGCCTCCTGCTGAAGCGAACGTTTGTCATTATATGCATCGAAATAATCACTAAGAGAGTGTGAAGTGGTTGGCACTCGACATATCGGCTTCCTCAACCCTTCCTTTAGAAGCTGTTTTTTGAGAATGGGCTGTGAATTAAATTGGAAGTAAGATCCGAAATGGTTAAAAGAAATGCCAGACAGCACTTTGATTCAGTTCCTTTTCACACCGTTTCAGCTGAGAACGATAGCGGTTGGCACGCTCTTCAACGTCACTGGCAATTCTCAACAGCCATTGTTTCTCATGATGTGTCTTGTTCTGAAAGCCCCGATGTCCCTCGTGGTAAGCCAGATACTGGTTATAGGTATCCACTTTAGGAATGCCTAGCAGCTCTTCGCTAAGCGAGCAATACCATCCAATAAAATCTACGGCGTCGGCAAAATCGTCGCGCTCTGCAGTATAATTACCAGTTTTTTGCATATACCACTGCCAAGTGCCCTCAGTTGCCTGAGCGTATCCGTACGATGATGACGCACGGCCCCATGGGATCAACCCGAAAACGCGTAAGCGTGGTGGTGATGCCTTTGCCGAAAACTTGGATTCCTGATAAATAATGGCAAATTGTAAGGGCAACGGTACGCCCCATTTTTCATATGCGGCGCGTGCGCTCAAATACCAACTCCGCCTATCCGAAAGCAAAACGCAAACGTCATCGAGGTAACTCTTAGGCGAACATCCGATCGCCAAACCCGCCAAAATTACTAGCAATGCCAATCTGCTAATCCGCAAGTTCCTCATTAGCTACCGTACTACCTTGATCTGCACCGAATGTGCGTGTGGGAGCTTTGCGCAGTGCGCACAATGCTAGCGGTCTTGCTGACCCTATGGCCTACTCCCTCCGAACTACAGCCATCGGCGCTGTATAAGCGGCAGTGTGCATCCTATGCCGCTCCCATTCGGCGCTTTACTGAATCGCTGCACGGATGGTATGGTCGATCGCCTGCGCAACCGAGCCTTTGCGGCCATCTTCTAGACCTCTAAAGAGGCTGTTCCAATAATATCGCGAGCGCCGGCGGCCGAAGGCGCAGGCGTAAGCAACTGGCGTATAGAGCCGTAACGTGATTTGCAGACATATATCGAGCCTAACGCCGCTGACAGCCCGATCAGAGATAGTCGTCCTGTCTGGGCTATCAATGCACCGCCCTATATCGAGGGAAGCACATAACGGTGGCGTGCCGCGCCGCTATGACAAGCGCAATAGTCCTTAAAACGGTTAACAAGCGGCCTGCCCTCTTGATCTTAGATCAGAAAAGACACACTGCAGCAGCGCCGATAATTGCCGAAATAATTTAGTGTTTCAGGCATTCATTGGGGTTGGGGCGAAAACGGAGGATCGAACGTGAGAGCGTCCGATGGTGTACTCATCTCCATGCTAGTGTTTCTGGCGGCGGTGGCAATGGTATGCGCGGCATTAATCGAGCCGTTGCGTACAGCATTCCTCGCCAACGAAGTTTTCAATGCGATGATACTGGGTGTTTTGGTCGTCGGCATTGTCATCAATATTCGCCAAGTACTAAATCTCAAGCCGGAACTACGCTGGATCGAGAATTTTCGCAAAAGCGATTTTAAAGCTCCTAGCAAATCGCCGCCACGCCTACTCGCCCCCATGGCGAGGATTCTGGCCGGACGAAGCCAGGAAGTGTTTCGACTCTCCGCCATTACCATGCGCTCGCTGCTCGACGGGATTCGCCTTCGTCTCGATGAACATCGTGATGTTTCGAGGTATTTAATCGGGCTGCTCATCTTTCTTGGTCTGTTAGGTACTTTTTGGGGCTTGTTGGATACCATTGCGGCAGTGGGTAGAGTCATCGCCGGGCTATCGACGGACGGGGGTGACGCCAGCAGTCGTTTCGGCGAGCTGAAACAGGCACTACAGGGGCCGTTAGCGGGGATGGGAACTGCTTTTAGCTCGTCCTTATTTGGTCTTGGCGGTGCACTGGTGCTTGGCTTTCTGGACCTGCAGGCGGGCCATGCCCAAAATCGCTTTTTCAATCACTTGGAAGAGTGGCTATCTGAGCTCACCCATTTACCGAGCGGTCTACTTTCCGTTGAGGGCGAAGCAACCGTGCCCCGCTACATCGAGGCTCTGCTCGAGCAGACCGCCGACGGTCTACACAGCCTGCAACGGATCATGGCACGAGGTGAGGATAGCCGACATGCCAGCCAAAGCCGGCTGCTCGAACTAACGGAAAAGCTTGCGCATCTCAGTGACCAGATGCGTGTCGAGGAGAAGCTGATTTTAGAACTCGCAAAAGGCCAGTTGGATTTGCAACCGGCGATTGCTCGCATTGCGCAGAGCATCACTGGAGAACGCGGAGGCGATGAAGAAGTGCGTGGCCACATCCGCAATATAGCCATACTGCTCAATCGCCTGCTCGAGGAATTCTCGACGGGACGTACTGAATTTATAGAGGAACTGCGCAGCGAGATTCGATTGCTCACTCGAACCCTGGCGCAACGACCTGAAAAGCCGTCTTAAGAAATGTCGCGAGCGCCGAAGTCGCCAAGAACGATTGAACCGGCGCGCAACGCAGCTCAGGCAAGCGCAGTAATTTCTAGAACAGCTTCTGAGGGCAGAGGTGCTGGCTGCACCTCAGAGTAGACGCTTAAGGCCAGCGTAGTGACCGTAATGACCCGCCGCACCCGTTACACCATCGATATTTGGCCTGGCTTTGTGGATGCCCTCGCCTCCATCTTGATGGTGTTCATTTTCATGCTGCTCATTTTTGTGCTCGCGCAGTTCTTCCTGACCGATACGCTCGAAGGCCGCAACCAAGCGTTGTCACAACTCTCCCAGGGGATCAACCAGTTGTTTGACGTTTTGTCACTGGAGCGCAAGAAAAGCGCGGAGCTGCAAGACTCCCTCGATGCTCTCTCCAGCCGTCTAGAAGCAACGCTGACGGAACGCGATAGCCTGGCTCTGGAGTTAGCCAACGCCACCGAGCGCGCCGAGTCCGCCGTATCCCAGGCAAATGAGCTTCGCACTAAGCTCACGGATGCGTTGCAAACGATCACCGGCGATAAGAAGCAAATTGAGCAGCAACTGGGCGAAATCAATGCCCTCCAAGAAGATGTCGTGGCGCTCAAGCGCCTACGTGCGCAACTCGAGAATCAGATAGCAGGACTCAGCTCGACGCTCAAACAGCGTGAGGGTGATCTCACTGCGGCCAAGCAACAAACCCGATATGTTAAAGAGCGTCTTGCCGAGGCGCAAGAAGGCACGCACTCTGTTCAAGCAGCGCTAACTGAGCAGCAGGGTTTAACGAGCAAAGCTGAAGCCAAAATCACCTTGCTCAACAGCCAAATCGCGGCGCTCAGAAAACAGCTCAGCGAGTTGTCATCCGCGCTGGCGCTCTCAAAGGCGGCCGTTGCGGACCAGAAGGTTGAGATCGCTGAGCTTGGGCAACGGCTGAACATCGCCCTCACCAATAAGGTTCAGGAGCTCAGTCGATATCGGTCTGAATTTTTTGGCCGGCTGCGCGAAGTCCTCGGCCAGCGTTCGGACATTCAAATCGTTGGCGATCGCTTCGTGCTGCAGTCCGAGCTGCTATTTACAAGCGGCGCTGCTGAGCTCGGTCCAGCGGGTAAAGAGCAGCTCAGCGAGCTAGCAGACACCCTAAAGGAGATTGCCAAGGAGATCCCTCCCGACATCAAGTGGGTCCTCAGTGTAGCCGGCCATACTGATCGACGCCCGATTCGCACAGCTCAGTTCCCGTCAAATTGGGAGCTTTCAACGGCAAGAGCCCTCTCCATTGTTAACTATCTCATCGCGCAAGGCATTGCGCCTGATCGGCTCTCCGCCGCCGGATTCGGAGAGTTTCACCCGGTGGATCCGGCGAACACTGCAGAAGCCTACCGCCGAAATAGACGCATTGAGATCAAGCTCACGCAGCCCTAACGCACCGCCAAAGACCACGCCCCGCAAAGTGGTTTTATTAACTAAGGATTAATAACGTTATTTCAGCGGGTGACCAGCACCAGTTTGCCAGCCGTCTTGCGGTCAAGCAGCGCTCGAAGTGCCATCCCCGCCCCTTCTAATGGGTAGGTCTCGGCCACATGAGGCTTGAGCAGCCCGTCCCGATACCAAGTAAATAGTTGCGCAAAAGAATCTGCCAGCACCCCCGGATCATGGCTTCGGTAGGATCCCCAGTGAACACCTATGATAGATACGTTCTTGACCATGACGATGTTTGCTGGGATCTGTGGCACACGGCCGCTGGCAAATCCGATGAGCAGGATGCGCCCGCCCCATGCGATGCTGCGCAGTGAGGCATCGAACACATCGCCGCCCACGGGGTCATAGACAACATCCGCTCCACGTGCCCTGGTGAGAGATCTGATGCGCTCCTTGACGTCTTCCGCTCTCGAATCGACGAGGTGATTGGCTCCATGAGCGGCCGCAACAGCGAGCTTTTCCGATCCACCGGCCGTTGCAATCACCTCTGCACCCATGGCCTTGCCGATCTCAACCGCGCTCAAACCTGCACCTCCGGCAGCGCCATGGACGACGAGAACCTCACCGCTGCGCAGTAAAGCACGCCACTGCAGAGCAACGTGGGATGTGCCATAAGTCACTGGAAAGGCAGCGGCGCTCGCCGCGTCCATATTGTCGGGAATAACGAACGTGTCCGCCTCAGAAACCACGGTTTGTTCGGCAAAACCACCGTAATCCGGGGTCGCAAGCACGCGATCCCCGGCCTGGCAACGCCTCACCTCTTGACCACATTCCAGCACTTCCCCCGCCACCTCCATGCCGGGAATAAACGGAGGCATTGGTTTTAACTGATACTTCCCTGCAATCAATAACGTATCAGCGAAATTGATACCGCAGGCATGAACTGCGATACGAACCTGAGTGGTTCCCATGGGCGGATCCGGCACTTGCTCTACGACCAGCGCCTCCGGTTCCCCAAGGGTTCTACAAACAACCGCCTTCAAGACATCATCCTGGATGCTTTAAGAGACATTTTAAAAGATGTCGCGAGCGCCGATAAAGCAACACCCATAGTGGCACGACGACATCGTCGGCAATGATTTTGCTTGGCAGCAAAGTAGCCCCGCAGGAGTAAACTCCAAGGATGGGGCGAGTAAGCGAAAGTGTACAGAGAGTACACGCGGATTTCGAGCCAGCTGTAATGGGTCGATGGCAGCCCGCGATGGCCTTCGTCTCATCGCCGGCTAGGCCACGATGTCGCCGTCCAAAACCTCCACCATCTTTAAAGAGAAGCCGTCCAAAACCTCCACCATCTTTAAAGAGAAAATGTCATAGTCTCGGAACATGACGCCAACGCCATCGTCGGTATGGTGCACCACGATACCTCGTAGATTATGCCTTTTCGCTCTATGGCTATCGACGAGACAGAAAACGTCCAACAAATCGCCGACACACAAATCCATCGGTCCGGTCTCGATGTAGATGCCGCCGATGCTCAGATTTCGGGCCTTGAATGCGCCAACCGGCCCCTGGCCGTCGTAGAGCACCACATCCAGATCGAGCGCTTTGCGCTGCTGATAACGCCGCTCCATATTCATTCTTGTAGTCTGAGTTAGAGAAGCAGAATTATTTTCAGCTGGAATTATAAGAATAACTTAACTTCGTTACATAGATATGAAGAAAATAGTTTTCTCTATAAAAACTCAAGCCCGCGCAAAGGCAGCCGCCTCGTGACGGCACGCTCTCGTCGATCCTGGTGTTCGTGATATGCTTTGAAGCACACGAGGATTGTAAACCAACGCGCAACCCGGCTATGCCAAGCGCAGCAAATTTTAAAACATCCTCTCAGGCGAACTTTCCCGTTCTAGAGTGAAAGAGTGATTGCTGCGGCTGTTTTATCAAGGATTGCCCCCAGCAGGCTGCATCTTTAAGAGTTCCGACTGATTTCACTGCAAGATTCAAGGGGGTGCACTGTTGACTCGATATCTTGGAGAGTTGCTCATTGAGCAAGGCAAGCTTGACCAGGAAAAACTTGACCGCGCGCTGAAGCTGCAGAAGGGCAGTGGTGAGCGGCTCGGCACATTGCTGGTACAGCTAGGGCTACTATCTGAACGGGATGTGGCCCAAGGCTTAGCGGAGCAGCTGAATCTGCCCTTGGCTACACCCGATTGCTATCCGGAAGTTCCTCTCCTGGAAGGCCAAATCACCCCGGAGTTTTTAAAAAAGGCCAAAGTAATCCCCTTGTCGTTGCACCAAAACCGCCTGTCGGTGGCAATGGTTGATCCCTTGGATCGCTACATCCAGGAGGCGCTGGAACTCGCCACAGGGAAAACAATCGAGCCGCAGATCGGCGTTCCATCGGATATCGAAGCGGCCTTTCAGCGCCATTACGGCAATGGCACCTCATCGATGGCAAAGGTGGTGGAGGGCATAGCCGGGCCAGCCGAAGAACAAGAACTCGACGACATTCAGCATCTGCGGGATCTTGCGGCCGAGGCACCCATTATTCGGCTAGTCAATTCTCTGGTCACCAGAGCCTTGGAGGCGCGCGCCTCGGATATCCACATTGAGCCCTTTGAGAACAAGCTGGCAATTCGCTACCGCATCGACGGCGTGCTGCGGGACACCGAGGCCCCACCGGTGCGCTCCACCGCGGCAGTCATTTCCCGCATCAAAGTCATGGCGAATCTGAACATCGCCGAACGCCGCTTACCGCAGGATGGACGCATTCGCCTGCGTATCGCGGGCCGGGAATTCGACATGCGCGTGTCGACGGTGCCCACGATGCACGGCGAGAGTGTAGTGCTGCGGATTCTTGATCGCACCAGCGTCCCTCTCGAATTCGAGGCACTCGGATTTACCTCAGCAATTTTGCCTACTTTCGAAGCACTATTGGGACGCCCGCACGGAATTATACTTGTCACCGGACCCACCGGCAGCGGCAAGACGACTACCCTATACACCGCACTGCAGGCGCTCAATACATCAGACAAAAAAATTCTCACGGTCGAAGATCCGGTGGAGTATCAGCTCGAGGGCATCAATCAAATCCAGGTGAAGCCACAGATTGGCCTCACATTCGCACAGGCTTTGCGTTCCATTCTCCGTCAGGACCCGGATGTCATCATGGTTGGTGAAATGAGAGATCTGGAGACGGCACGAATTGCCGTCCAAGCGGCATTGACTGGCCACATGGTATTTTCCACCTTGCATACCAATGATGCGGCAACCAGCGTGACCCGGTTGTTGGACATGGGAGTCGAAGATTATCTGCTCACTTCGACCGTCAGCGGCGTGCTCGCCCAGCGACTCGTAAGAATTTTGTGCGAAAACTGCAAAGAACCCTATACGGCGCTTCCAGAGCTGGTCGCGCATCTCGGATTTCAACCGGTTGGACCGGATCACAGCGTTACCCTCCATCGAGCCCGCGGATGTGAGCTCTGCTCGGGTCTGGGTTATCGCGGCCGCATCTGCATACTGGAGCTACTAATGCTCTCCGATCAGGTACGCCAGGTCATTCTGAATCATGGGGATGCGACGGCTATTCAACGAGCAGCAATCGCCCATGGCATGATCACCATGTACCAAGATGGTTTGCACAAGGTCTTAGGCGGCCTCACTACCCTGGAGGAAGTGGTGCGAGTCACTCAAGAGTCCTAAACAGATGACACGCTTTCGCTACAAGGCCGCCACCGCCGCAGGCGATGTGTTGGAGGGGGAAATGGAGGCGGCCAGTCAGGAGCTGGTCATTCGTCAGCTGCAAAGCCAGGGACACCTTCCCATTCGCGCTGAGGAAGTGGCGGCCCGCGCAACACCCCGCATTGATAGATACCGCCTGCTGAGATCCCGGCGTGTCTCGCGCCAGGATATCCACCTCATTACCCTGGAATTATCCACGCTACTGCAGTCTGGATTGACCCTGGATAAGACCCTCGCCATTCTCATCGACCTCGCCGAGCACGATGCGCTACGAAAGCTGCTATCAAATATCCACAAGGCGGTGCGCGGCGGAGCATCGCTCTCGGCAGCACTGGAGGGGCAACAGGGCACGTTATTTTCGCATTTTTACCTCAACATGGTGCGAGCCGGAGAAAGCAGCGGCGCCCTTGATATCGCCTTAGGCCGGCTCGCCGACTTCATGGAGCGCTCGCGGAAGCTTCGCGAAACACTTGTCTCAGCGCTCATTTACCCAGCCATCTTAGCCGCTATGGCGGCTCTGTCGGTGATCGTGTTGTTAACCTTTGTGATCCCGCGCTTCACCGAAATGTTTCAGGATCTGGGTCAGGCATTACCTTGGCCGACGCAAGTAGTCATCGGTGTCGGCGGTTTTCTGGAGAGCTACTGGTGGATCATCGTGCTGGTGGCAACCGCTGTTGTTTATTATTTGCGCTATCAACTGCGCTCGCCGTCAAGACGGCTGCCGTGGGACGCGCGATTTTTGAGGCTTCCGCTGGTCGGCACGCTCATCGCGCAGCATGAGGCAGCGCGCTTCACCCGCACTCTTGGAACGTTACTCACAAATGGCGTCCCCATGCTTCAGGCTATCGTCATTGCCAAAGAAGTGATCGGCAACCAGGTGATTGCCAGTGCGGTCGAACGCGTTACGTCTAGTGTCAAGGAGGGTCAAGGTCTGGCGCGCGCGCTCGCCGCAGTGCAGGTATTCCCCCGCCTGACCGGGCATCTATTACAGGTTGGAGAAGAAACCGGCAATCTGGAAGCGATGCTGCTAAGGCTCGCAGACATCTACGAACGTGACGTGCAAACCGCCGTGCAACGGCTGGTCGTGCTGATCGAGCCGGCTCTCATCCTCGGTCTTGGCTTGATCGTCGGTGGTATTATCATGTCGGTCCTCATGGCAGTCCTCAGTGTCAACGACCTCGGCCTTTGACAAGCCGCCTCCACATCGCCATTTGCGCCGCCAGCGCAAGGCAACCACGCCAGAGTACGGCGGTGTTGGCCAGAACACACGTGAACGGCGAGTGCGTTAGTTTTCAAAGCAACATACCTCTTGGAGAGAAAAGAAAAAATGAAATTCGACACCAATGATCTAGCCGATTGCCTTCAGCGCCAGAAAGCAACTGCTCGCGGCTTCACCTTGCTCGAGCTCCTAGTGGTGCTGGCGATCCTTGGAATGATCGCGGCCTTCGCCGCACCGCGGGTTTTCAAATACCTCGCCAGCGCAAGAGCCGATTCCGCGCGAGTGCAGATCGAGAATCTTGGGCAGGGAATCGATCTTTATAAGCTCGAAGTTGGAACTTACCCCCCCGATCTCGAGGCGTTAGTGCAGTCGCCCTCGGGTGAAGAGCGTTGGAACGGCCCGTACTTAAAGAAAAGCGTCGTTCCCAAAGATCCTTGGGGCAACGACTACGTCTATCATTTTCCTGGCGAGCACGGCCCTTACGACCTGGCTTCTCTGGGAGCGGACAGCGCGGAGGGCGGCGAAGATGAAAACGCAGATATTGTGAGTTGGGAATAAAAGTACCGTTCCTAGCGTGATGCGCAGCGCCGCGAGGGCAAGCGCAGTAATTTTTGAAACAGCTTCTAAAGTAAAGCGTCATTCGATGCTCTGGATGGTAAGACGCGGGTGTCATGGCGTAACGCTGTTCGAGCTGCTTCTGGTGCTGAGCATACTCGCTCTCGTCACAGCCGTTACCGTGCCGATGCTGTTGCGAAGCCCCACGGCTGAGCTGAGGGCACATGCCCAGGCTATCGCCGCTGGATTGCGCCGAACACGTGATTTGGCTCTCACTTACAATCGTCCGACCGTCTTTGTTGTCGATGTCAACGCGCGGCGATTCGCCATGGGCGGGGGACGGCCACCATATCAGCTGCCGAACTCCATCGATCTGGTTCTCTATACCGCCCGCTCGGAGCTGAGCCACGACGGCACAGGTGCTATCCGCTTTTTCCCCGACGGCAGCTCGACGGGCGGCAGAATCACGCTCGAAACGCAGAAAAGACATTACCTGGTCGACGTCGAATGGCTCACCGGCCGAATACGCATTCTCGACAACGCAACGCACCAACCCTAGCAATTGGCAACACAGCCTCGCGGGGCTTTACCCTGCTTGAGATATTGGTTGCGTTTACGGTGATGGCGGTGTTGTTGACAGCACTCTTGCAGGTCTTCTCGAGCGGGCTGCGCGCCGCTCGCCTCGGCGAGCAGTACACGCACGCGGTATTACTGGCGCAATCCAAAATGGCCTCCCTTGAGGTTGAAGAGGACGGTCTCAAGCTAGGCGAGCGGGCTGGAAGCTTTGATGATAATTACGAATGGCGTTCCGAGGTGACAGCCTATCCCACGGACGTTTACCCACGGCTGGAGGAGCTTGGCATACCCGTCTATCCCGTGACGGCCACGGTTGAAGTCAGCTGGCAGACGGGTAGACGTCAACGCTCGGTTTCTCTGAGAACGCTGCGGCTGGTGCCGTTGCCGTGACCGTAGGCGGACTAGAGATGTACGCACGCGCTTGCCGCCACCAGCAAAAAGGATTTACGCTCGTTGAGCTTTTGGTCGGCCTTACCTTGCTCGGCGTCATGGCGCTGATTCTTTATTCCGCATTCTGGTTGGGCATACGTAGCTGGCAGGCAGCAGCGGCGCGGCATGAAGATACAGAAGATATGCGGTTAACGGTCGATTTTTTGCACAATTATCTGAGCAAGGCGTATCCCCTCTTGCGCCAGGAAGACACCGAGCAGCGCCTGCAGTTCGAGGGGGACGAACACCAACTGCGCTTTGTGACCGACATGGCTTCTCACCTTGGAACCGCGGGTTTGTATGGGATTGTTCTCGAGCTTATTGAAAATGGCGAGGAGCGCGAGCTGATAGCCACGCGGACACTGCTTCATCCCGATCTCGATCCAGCGCAAACAGAAGCAGCGCGATTTACCCAGCGCGCCGTGCTGGCGAGGAAGCTGGACGAGGCGCGTTTTGCTTATTTCGGCACGCCGCCAGCCAACGATGTTTCCCACAGCGAAACGCCCGATCAATGGCAAGACCAATGGACCGATACGCAGCGTTTACCAACCCTGGTAAGCCTTGAGGTAACCCCTACTGGGGGTGAATCCTGGCCAAGGCTGGTGTTTCGCCTGCACATAGATGGCATGCGTCGCGACGCTAGCAGCGCGCTACAACATGAACGTCTCGAGTTGGGATATCCCGTGGAACGCGGCGATTTCTTTTCCCCGCCACTGGCAGAGGAGCTGCCCCCGGAATGAGCGCAAAGAGGCATGCGCTCCTGCTCCAAGCCCGCCGTTCGCCAGGAATGGCGCTCGTGGTCGTGCTGTGGACACTCAGTCTGCTATCGGTCATCGCGGTCAGCTTTGCCTTCGAGATGCGTGTCGAGACGTCATCGACGACTCATTTCGTGCAACGCGCCCAAGCAACGGCACTCGCGGAGGCGGCCATTGAACGGGGCATACTCGATCTGCTGGTGGCGTCCGAGGACGCCCAATGGAAAAGAGATGGAACGCTGTATCAGGTTCCCTTTGGAGAGGGTGAATTGCGCATTGCCCTGATTTCGGAAGCCAGCAAAATCGACCTGAATGCCGCTGCCGATGAGCTTATTCACGGATTGCTCCTTACCTTCGCTGAAAAGTCTGTCGCCGTTGCCGTCGCAAATGCCATACTCGACTGGCGCGACCCGGATCATGACCCGCGTACGCAAGGGGCTGAGGATGCGGACTACATCGCCGCCGGGCGCGCGTATGGCGCGCGCGATAGTGCCTATCTTACTGTGGAAGAGCTGGATCAGGTGCTGCCGATGAGCCGAGCAATCTATCAGCGCCTCGCACCGCTAGTCACAGCCTACTCAGGCCAAGCTCGTGTTGACCCCATGACGGCCTCCAGAGAAGTCTTGCTGGCCATTCCAGGGCTGGAACTATCCCGCGTCGACGAGTTCCTCGAACTGCGGGAGCAAGCCGCCGAAACCGGCCAATTGCCTTCCGTAAGCCTGCTGGACCAGGGCAAAGCCTACTTGGGACCAGGACAATCACGAGTTTACACGGTGATCGGCGAAGGGCGAGTGGCCGGTGAAGTCACGGCACGACGCCATGCCGTGGTCAAGCTCACTGGAAATCCGCAGCACCCTTATTCGATCCTCGCCTGGTCCACCAGCGACTTCCGAACGGTGACGGCCGACGAGGGCGCCCGTGATGGAATATCAGCTCAATGACGCAGGTGGAGTCGTTTTTTCGCTGGTGGCGCAACGAGCTCACCGCAATGCTCCCGCAGAAGTATTTCGAGCTCTTTTCTCGCAGCGTAAACCAGCTTCGCGTAGTCATATCAGCGTCGGAAATCGTCGTCTACCACGAAAACGGTGGCCGAACCGGTGAGCTCGGGCGGCACATTCGTACCCGTACCGATAAACCGCAAAGCTCCAGTGAACAGGTCGAAGCGCACGCACAACAAGGGCTCCTTATGACACAGATCCAGGCCCTGAAAACGAAACCGTCCCGGATAATACTAGCCGTTGCCCCCGGCCTGTCTTTGACCAAGGAGCTACAACTTCCCCTCGCCGCACAACAGGATCTGACTCAGGTCCTAACCTTTGAAATGGACCGACAAACCCCGTTTCGCGCTGACAGCGTCTACTTTGACTATCGGGTCATCCGCCGAGATACCGCCCGAAAGCAACTAACAGTGTGCCTTGGCGTCGTTCCCCGCGCCCTGGTGGACGAGGCACTAGCGCCGCTTTCCGCCTTGGATTTGCGAATGAGTCAACCCGGCATCGCCACCGATTCGAGCTGGGACGGGCGCACATTCTCATTGACCAGGGCCTCCGATCAACAGGGGCTACTTTCTAGAGTTAACCCCCTGTTGTTGGCGCTCAATGGCTTGCTTTTGATCGTCGTGGTATTCCTTCCCTTCTATCACCAACGCAGCGAACGCACCGCGTTGAGCACGCAACTCAACCAGGTGCGAGAAGCAGCAAACGGCGCGATGTCGCTTCGGGAGCAGGTGGACCGGCTGGCGCAAGAGATCAAGGTGGCCGTAGACAGAAAGTCACAATGGCCCCCCATGGTCGAAATACTCAATGAGCTCACGATGGTATTGCCAAATTCCACCTGGTTGAATCGCTTGGAAATTAAAGACGGTGAAATACACCTGCAGGGTGTGTCCAGCAGCGCTTCGTCGCTGATTGCACTCATCGAGGAATCCGCAACGTTTGCTGATGTGCGCTTTCAGTCACCGGTCACTCAGGACCCGCGGACGGGCCGTGAACGCTTTCACCTCTCGGCCAGAATTGTCAAGGTCCAGCCTCAGCAATGAGCTATGTTTTAACCCCTTCCCAGAACCGGCTCTTCGCCCTAGGGCTTCTGTTCTTGGCGCTGGGGCTCGTATACCTTATTCTGGTGCATCCACTCTGGAGGGCGCATCACACTAATCAGGCACAAATCGCCGATTACCGCGAGAGTATCGCGCGTCTTGAGCTCATTGCGGCAAAACAGCCGGCGTTCGAACAACAGGTTCAACAGTTGGGCCGGCAGCGCAAGCTGGTGCGTTATACCCTGGGTGCGCAGAGCCCCACCCTTGCCGCTGCGGCACTTCAGGATCGTGTGAAATCTATCGTTGAGGAAAACGGAGGCCGCCTTACCAGCACACGAATTTTACCGGTCAGCGATGTAGGTCCTTTTTTTCAGGTGGCGGTAAACGTGCAGATGCGAGTCTCCACAAAAGCCTTGCAGGGCGTCCTTTATGGGCTGGAAAGCGGTGCACCCTATCTCCTGGTGGAGAATCTGACGATACTTTCCCGTGGCAGCCGGGTTTACCGGCGAGCACAATCCGCCTCGGCCGAATTGGATGTGCGATTTGACCTCTCTGGCCTTATGCCAAACAAGGAAGGTTAAACAAATATGGGACAGCAGATCTCCATTCCGCTGATTGTCACCCTCATCGCTCTTCTCGCCCTGGCGGGCGTGCAATGGCCAGAAAAAAAAGCCCCTACGGCAAAGGCAGCGGCTGCAAACACAACCACGCTGCCCCCCGACCTGCCGACCCAATCGCAGCTGCTGCAGTTTTCCCTCCCGCCCATTGAGGAATTTTCCGAAACCCTCGCTCGCCCGCTGTTTTATGAAGCACGCCAACCCCCCGATCCGTCTGCAGCCAATGGCAGCAATCCGCAGGCTCAATTCGAGAGCATCTCCTCGGAGAACCTTATCCTTTCTGCCATCGTGCTTTCGAGCGAGGAACAATTCGTTCTAGTGCAGGATCCGAGCAATCAACGCCTGACTCGCGTCGAGAAGGGACAGGAGGTGGGGGGATGGTCGTTGGATGATATTCGTAACGATAGCGTGCTACTGAGAAAAGACAACCAGACCAAGGTGGTCTCGTTATGGCAGTTCGAACCACCGCCAAAGCAAGCTGCTACACACCGCACCCGCAAAACTCCGAATCAGACGGCGCAGCAACGACGCCGTCAAGCATTGTCCCGAATTCAGCGTCGGGCTCTGCGTGACGAGGCCAATGAGTGATTCAATGCAGTATACAAAGCATTCGCGACGATGCGGTTCGCAGCATTTCTCTCCGGGCAAATCTATTTAAACTAGGGAGTTTCCAGGGCAACGCCGGAGAGAGTATCGTGGAATCGAAACAAAAATGAGCTACCATGTAGTGGTCATCGCTATGGTGAAATCACCATGCGAAGCAAGGCACTCACAAGCCTCGGTCGATGACCGCTGATAACGGATAAAACATCAGAAGCCGTTCTAAAAATGCCACGGGCGCCGGCAGCAGAAGGCGCCATAGTCTTTAAAATAGCTCTTGAGGGATCCTCTCACTAAGGAAGGTGTAGTCGATGTGTCCACTCATTGTGCCCACTCGTTTTGCACCAGCCATGTAGCGCCGATGTATTCCCCGCCACCTGCGGATTGAATTCTCAAATCAAATTTTCCAGCATGGGACGAGTTTGCGTCAAATGACACCCCGACCGGGCACCTGGTTGATCCTGCTGATAGTTTTGGTACCGATTCCGGGGTGCCAAACGCCCGGACCAACAGCTACTCCGGAGCAAACCCGCAATGAGCAACGCGCCTCATCTGCAGCATCAACTGCCACCGCCACCGCGAGTCAACCCGCATCCTCTGCCAGCGTGGCACCGCAGTCCGCGCCAGACAATTTCAATCGAGAACGCCACCGCAACGCCGCTACGTCGAGCACTCTCCAAGATTCGGAAGCGCCCTCGACAAGCTCAACCTCACCGCTTTATCTTCCGGGCACCGATCGTTTCATAGCGTCTCCCACAACCGTCCCCTCCCTGGAGGCAAAACCGGGAAAGATTACCCTGAATTTTGAAAACACCAACCTGAGAGAGGTCGTGAAAGTCATCCTTGGGGATCTTCTCAAAGCCAACTTCGCCATCGATCCGAGAGTGCAAGGAAGCGTCACCCTGCAGACGGGCCGTCCCCTTCACCGAGATGCGTTGCTGCCCACGCTAGAAATGGTACTTCGCATGAACGGTGCCGCGCTCCTTAACAACCGGGGCTTCTACAACATTGTGCCAAGCGAAGAAGGGCTTCAAGGGCTATTGATTCCGCAGCTCGGTGACGCAACGACGCCACTGCCGAAAGGATATGCTGTTCGAATCGTCCCGCTTGAGTATATAGCCGCAAAGGAAATGCAGGAAATCCTG
Organism: Gammaproteobacteria bacterium; assembly: GCA_049282355.1. Lineage (GTDB taxonomy): Bacteria > Pseudomonadota > Gammaproteobacteria > HK1 > HK1 > JAGTVB01. The sequence goes on from JBAPTW010000108.1 coordinate 87,717, forward strand.
GAACCGTTCGCCACCTCCGCAAACGTGGTACGGGTTGACACCGAGCGCAACCTCCTGGTACTTGCCGGTACCGGTCAGGAAATTGCGGGCCTCTTGGAAACGGTGCACGTCTTTGATGTGGACTGGCTAGCGGGTAAGTCGTTCGGACTGTTCACTCCAGAGTTTGCCGATGTCAAATCCCTCGCCGAGGAGCTGAGTAGTTTGTTTGGGGACGAGAAAGATGGACCATTGGCAGGGCTCGTGCGTTTCGTGGCGATAGAACGCATAAACGCCCTGCTAGTCATCACCGCGCGCAAACAATACTTAAAGCAGATTGCACTCTGGGTAAAACGCCTTGACAGGGAGCCGGGCGGTACCGGTCAGCGCCTCTTCGTCTATCCGGTGCAAAACGGCAAGGCGATCGATCTCGCTAACGTCTTGAGCCAAGTATTTGGCACCGAGACCGCAGAGCCGGTCATCCCGCCGCCCGAGCTCGCCCCTGGCCTGCAACCGGCGGAGCTAACCAGCAGAGCCGCCTCCTCCGCAGGCGCCTTCGACCGAGATATCCCTGCCCTGAACCCACCGCCCAATGCGCCAGCAAATGTCAATCCTCTCTCTACCAGTCGCACGGAAGTGTCACAAACACGCACCACAACGGGCGAACGAACAGGCATTGGCGGGGCGACTTCCATTCTTCCGAATCAGCAGCGCAACACGCTAACGGGCACTAGTCCAATGCCGGTCAGCCGCACGGGAGTACCGCAAGCGAATAAAGCTGTAGGCGATGGACTTGCTATCGCCGACGCGGAATCGATGCGCATCATCCCCGACGAAGTCAACAACGCATTGGTCATCTTGGCCACCGAGCCCCAATACCGGCAGGTTAAATCCGCGCTTCGTAAGCTCGATGTCGTACCCCTACAAGTGCTGATTGAGGCGACGCTAGCGGATGTCACCTTGACCGATGATCTCACCTACGGGGTCGAATGGTTCTTCACCAATAGCGTCGGTGACGGCACAGCGGTTACTCGTTTGGGACGAACGCCTATTCCAATTGACCCGGATTTTACTGGCTTTACCTTCGGCATAGTCAGCGCCGCCGGTGCCGTAAAAGCGTTACTGCGGGCGCTGGCCACAGAGCGCAAACTGGACATCCTCGCCTCGCCTTCGCTAATGGTGCTCAACAATCAAGCGGCGAACATCAACATCGGCGACGAGGTGCCCGTCGTCACTCAGCAGCAGCAGTCAACCCTCGGAACATCTAACATCATCAATTCTGTACAGCGCCAGCGAACGGGCGTGCTGTTAACCGTCACCCCGCGTGTCAACAAGGGTGGGCTGGTGATCATGGAAATCGTGCAGAACGTCAGTAACGTCGCCCGCGGCGATGAGGCGTCCACCGCACTCGGACCAACGATTCAAAACCGTGAGATTACCAGCACCGTTGCCGTGCAAAGCGGTGAGACACTGGTGCTCGGTGGGCTCATTCGCGAAGTCAATGAATTCGCGGAGTCCGGTATCCCGATCTTACGCAAACTGCCGCTTGTCGGACCGCTGTTTCGCACCACCACCCGAAACGATAATCGAACCGAGCTGATTGTGCTGATTACACCACGAGCGGTGCAGAATAGCCAGGAGTCGAGAATGATTACGGAGGAGCTTCGCTCCAAAATGCAGGGAATTCGGCCCTGGCCCTTGGATCAGCGCCCAGCCGAACCGCCCCCAGAGGACGGGAACGCTCCCCCGGAACCGCTGACGGCACCTGCTGGAGCCCCCCGATGAGCAGGCGACGCTACATCTCAGCAAGACAGCCAACCGCACGAAGTTAAGACTTCGGCGGCAGCACTGTTAGGCTATGCAAGGTCGCAGTCCAGACGCCGGGACACCAAACCATAAAGCTGGTTTAAGCAACGCCGTCATGACAAACGCAGTCGTTCTTAAAAACAACTTCTAACAAGCACTACGCATCGGTGAGCAAGGCTTTCATGCAATGGCCCGCTCGTTGGCCTCTCCTTGGCTCAATAGCTCATCGATTGTGCTAACCACGTCGTAGAGCATGGCGTAGGAGCGGAACTCGAATTGAGAAGCCGTAAGGCAGCGGCTCTCGGCACTCCATGAGAGATCATTCAACGAAGGGGCAAAACGCTCTTCCAGCGCTTGTATTACGTGAGGCTCGAGTGCGTTGCGCAGATAAAACTCGATGGTGCGCTTACCTTTATCGTAGTGAATGCGTTCCACATGGCGATAGAATCGCTCCACGATATCCAATCCGATGTCAACCGTCTCAGCAAACTGAAGGATATTTCGATCTGCCGCGGATATGGCCCCTCGACTGACCATATGATCCAGATCCGCGCGCACCGTTTGCCAGCTTTGCTTGTCGCCAACTGCCACCAGCGGGTGAATCGGCATCTTTCCTGTTTGTATCAAACAAAAGACTTCCCACAGCTCATCCCGCGTGCCGCCGCCGCCCTCAAGAAAAAAGAAAGCCTTGGAATACGCCACGAGAAAAAACTTTCTTACAAAGAAATAATGAAAAGCAGTCTGTGTACCGAGAAAAGCATTCTTGCCCGATTCGAAAGGCAGTGTCACTGCGCAACCCACCGAGTAATCCTCGACCGGAAGCTTGCGTCGTTGCGCTTCCTGGTAGGCGCCTCGGTTGGCGGCAAGCATCACTCCTGAGCTACCCCCTGTAATGACGCCATACCCCCGCGCGACACACCCTCTAGCCAGAGCCTCGGCAAGCTGTGAGCCGTCAGATTGCTCCGGCAACCTCGCCGAGCCAAAGACGGTCACCATGAATCGTTGCTCCAGCCGGTGAAAGGATTCTAACGCGCACAGATACTCAGCCATAATGCGAACGCCCCTTGCAGCGCCGGATGTGCCTTCCTCAATGTAAGTCTTCATGTGTTGGCGCATAGCACTTGTCCTCAACAATGAGCCATGGTTACGGGCTGCCGACTCAAACGGTGGGTCTCCAGCACCGGCAAGATACTGAATTCGAGCGCGAACGGCTCAGCCTATCGAGCTTTCATTACTAGCAATTGATTGTTTTGTGACACTTGGTCAAGGAGATCAACAAACGGCGTTTTTCCTGAACATCCTTTTCTAAGAAAGACTTCATTCGCATCGCCTCGGGTGCATCGCGGCCTGCTAACTCCTGCAAAAGGCTTTCGCTGTAAGCGATTACCTCAGCAAGCCGCTTACTCAGGACATACCGTGACTCACTCAAACCGTTTCTCCTCTCGGATAAGGATATAAAGTTTTCAAGGTCCACGGCCTACATTCTTACATTTCGCCGTTTCACAAATGTGAAAATGCCGTGAAGTTACGATGAACCTCGTTTCCTTGCTTCTTAGCTGGCACAGAGGTGATTCAAAAACTGCTCTGTACAGGCGCGCCAGGAGTAACGGGTCGCGAACTCTCGGCAGTCCGTCGATCGCACCTTGAGGCATTCCAGAGTTGCAATTTGCAGATCCTTGTCGGTATACCCGTTGTAGCCGTTTCGAATGAGGTCTTTTGGACCCTGAACTGGATAAGCGGCGACGGGCACCCCGCAGGCCATGGCTTCCAAAATGGTCAGCCCAAAGGTATCGGTTTTGCTTGGAAAAACCATGACATCAGCCGCAGCCACATGGCGAGCCAGATCCTCCCCCACCTTGTATCCCGTAAACCGGGCAGCTCGGTAGCGTCCTTTCAAGCTCTCAAGGTCCGGTCCCCCTCCAACAACATACTTGCAACCCGGCAGGTCCAATCGCAGAAATTCCTCGACGCGCTTCTCCCTAGCAACCCGACCCATATACATGAAAAGTGGCCGCTCCCCCTCCAAAAAGTGTCTGTCGCGCGGCTGAAACACCTTCAGATCAACGCCGCGTGACCAAACGACAAGGTGGCGCAAGCCTCGCTTCTGCAGCTCTTCACACAGGGATGGCACCGATACCATGGTTCGCCGAGCAGGGCCATGAAACCATCTCAGATAGCGGTATCCCCAATCCAGAGGCACGGGAACCCGCAGCCGAACATATTCTGGAAAACGGGTATGCAGCGAGGTGGTAAAGGTATGGCCCACACGCAGGCAGTATGCCCGTGTTGCCACCCCTATCGGCCCTTCGGTAGCGATATGGACCGCATCGGGTGAAAATTCCTTCAGCATTTTCCTGACAAGGCGGCGAGGTTTGAGAGCTAAACGGATTTCAGGGTAGGTAGGACAGGCTATGGTAAGAAACTCAGTCGGCGTAATCATGAGCACCTCGTGACCAAGTCTTTCCACTTCAGCCGCGGTTCGAGATAAAGTCGTTACTACACCATTGATCTGGGGATGCCATGCGTCCGTTGCAATTGCAATACGCACTAGGATTTTACAAAGCGCTTTCTAAAATGTGGCAAGCGCCGGTAGAACAAGGCGCAATCGGGGGCGGGAGACTAAATCCTTTCACTCGCAGTGTCCATTTCGGTGATTGACTGAAACCTTGAATTAAAGAATGGGTAAGAAGACCAATAAACATGGCTGTTAAAGCAAACTTGCTACGTTACGCCTTGCTCATTAAATTTTTATGATTTATTTGTGAAGAAAATGTAAAATATTTATTGTGTTTTTTCCTTGCTATCGACGGTAGAAAGCATCTTCCCGCCACTTAGAAGCAGTTGGAACCATTAGGTTTTCAAAAAGCTTTTTATCGGACTCCACTATCCTTCCGATGTGCTCGTAGGGTTGCTTCTTGGTACCGTCCTTGGACTTGTCTGCGTGATCACGTCATGAAGCAAAAAAAGGGGCGCCTAGGCGCCCCTCTCGTAAACCGCGAGTTTATCCACGTATTTGCTGATTGTTAAACTACGCTGATGCGCCGCGGCATCGTCTCCTGGCTCTTTGGCAACTCCACCGTCAATACGCCATTATCGAGCTTTGCGCTGATGCTCTGACTGTCGATCTCGCTAGAAAGTCGGAAATCACGGCGATAGTGTCCGATGTTATATTCCGTGTAGAGGGGCTTTAACTTCTCATACTTCGTGAAGTCAATGAGCCCTTCGATCGACAGGATGTTCTTTTGCAGCTTTATATTCACCTTGTCTTTCTCAACGCCCGGCATTTCCATGGAGACCCAGAGCGCTGCATCGGTCTCATAGATATCCGTATAGGGGACATAGAACCGTGCTGGAACCGTCTGCTCCTCTTTCGTCGTTAACTCTTTCTTCTCCTGGACTTGCAATGATTTGTCAGTAGCCATGACAACCTCCTAAAACTGAATTAATGCACTGCCCCTTTCTACTACTGGACCTCAATGGCCTTTGGTCGTTCGCTTGCCGCTCGGGGCAGGAATAACGCTAGAATACCGTCCTGATATTCGGCTTTGACGTTCTCGGTTTCGATCGCCGCTGGGAAGGTGATGACGCGGTCGAATTCACCCGAGAGTCGCTCCCGACGGTGTACGCTTTTACCATCACCGTTGCCCACCTGCTTTTTACCCGCAAGGCGTAGCTGATTTCGTTTTATCTCAATATTGAGATCTTGCTTGTTTACACCTGGAAGCTCAGCCGTCAAGACAAAGTCGTCTCCCTGCTGAAACACATTGACTAGGGGATAGGCGCCTTGGCTTGCCGTTGTACCGCCAAACCAATCGCTACTCCTTGACGACTCCAGAGCACGCTGCAGAGCTAACAAGTTATCCAGTGTGTCGGACCAATTAGTGAACATCGAAAATCCTCCTCATTCACTTTGAACAACTATATCGATTCGTTAATTGGGGGCGTTCGATGATCTTTTCAAGTATGCCAACAAGCGACAGCGCAACGGTGGCGAGTCAAGCTGAACGGGAGTTACTTTGAACAGCGGCAAGCTGGCACCGCGAAGCGAGCCCCAAGGATGGAGCGGGCTAAACCGAAGTGTGCAAGGGAGTATATGAGGATTCTGAGCCGCCGCGCAACGCAGCTCAGGCAAGCGCAGTAGTTTTTAAAACAGCTTCTAACAGGGGTGGCAGTGATCTGCGCTGATAAGAGTACCCCTGCAGCGGGCAGTTTCTAGGGCAAGCCGACGCGAGAGTAGTGCCGTTTCCACGCGTTCACGATAATGCTCAAAGCCCGGCACATCAGTTCGGCTCGCGTCGCTGGCGCGGTCGTCGATACGGCGTAACCAAACTGCAGCCTGGTGATAGGGATTCTCCTGAAAATCATGAATCTCGCTTCGCGTCAGTGGCCCTCCTTGGATCGCAAGGCGCTGTAACGACGCTTCCGGAAGCTGCTTTACGTAGCCTGGCTCCAACGCACACAGATATCGTTTCGCCTCGACATGCAGCCTGATGGGTTCGGTAATAGCGGGACCAAATACCGGCTCAAGCCACTCCGCTCCGATCTGCTCGTGAGGCAATGTGAACTTCCGGTGAGTATCACTGCCATCGCCCTCTTGGGCTAGCAAATGTCCGATATCATGCAACAGCGCGGCTAACACCAAAGGCGCGGCGGCGCCTTCTGTCTCTGCTAGTGCAGCCGCCTGAAGCGCATGTTCGCGTTGGGAAACGCCATCGCCAAGGTATACTTCGCGCCCCCGTCTTTCGAACAAGTCGAAGATGTTCGCAGCGACAATCATGTCTCTAAAACCCAATCTCGATTACTTTATCATCAAGCGCAGCCCTGGCAAGTAGGCTCTCACTTGTGATTGGAAAACCGGTAACCGGCACCGCGCACGGTCTGCAGTAAATTCTGGTGACCAGAGGGCGCCAGTAGCTTCCTCAGGCGGCGCATGTAGACGTCCACAGTACGCTCTTCAATATAAACATTCGTGCCCCAGACCCGATCCAAAAGTTGTCCGCGGGTGTAGACGCGTTCCTGATGAGTCAGAAAAAAATGCAGCAGCCGAAACTCAGTGGGACCCAGCTCTAATAGCTGACCATGGATGCTCACGCGGTGGCTCGCCGGATCGAGCCGCAGTCCGGCAAGCTCGATGACGGCCTCCCCTTTGTGGGGAGCAACGCGACGCAGTACCGCCTTAATGCGCGCCACCAGTTCGCGGGTCGAGAATGGCTTACTGATGTAATCATCGGCACCGCTTTCCAATCCCCGGACTTTGTCGTCTTCCTCGCCCCGAGCGGTCAACATGATGATAGGAATGTCTCGCGTGGTGCTATCGCGCTTGAGCTGACGCGCGAAATCAATCCCACTCAAACCCGGCAGCATCCAATCCAGCAAAATGAGCGCTGGCGGGTGATCCGCAATACGATGCCGCGCATGCTCGGCATCGATCGCCTCCGCCACCTGGTAATCAGACTGCTCGAGCAGAAAGCGCGCCATTTCCCGCACGCTGGCATCGTCTTCAATGATCAGAATGGTATTTTCGCCCATGCTATTGGCCACAGCTTACGATATCGGCTGGAACGATTGCTTTAATCATTTGCACTGTATAACCGCAAAGTATTACAAACACGTGACAGTGAAACGGCTGCTTCGGCTTATCCGACCATCACGAAGCCGCGGTCCATAGCCTCCCTTCCATACTCCCTCTATAATCGGTCTCTACAGATAATACCGCAGTTCCATTGTTTCAAGCTGGGAGAAGACGATGGCTCTTAGTGACTTGCTCAAGGGAGAGACGAGTAAAGGCGTTGCCATTGGTGTCGCCGCGGCGGTGCTGGCACCTTTTGTTGTGCCGGCTTTGACGAAGACCGCTCGTCCGCTGGCTCGGACGTTGATCAAGACGGGCATCATTTTCTACCACAAAGGCCGCGAAACCCTGGCAGAGGCAACAGAGTCTTTCGATGATCTGATGGCGGAGGTTCGCGCCGAGCTTTCCCAGGAGCAACGCCCCCAAGAAAAAGCCGCACAGCAAATGGCCGCTACCGAGGATGAGAAACCAATATAGCGGAAACTCTGTTGATCCCTACTACAAACGAGGTCTCACCTTTATCAGACCACTCACTAACAAGCACATACCCTGCCACATAAAAAAGAGGCACCGAAAAAATCACCTAAAGAAGCTGTTTTAGAAGTGTCGCGAGCGCCGCGGTCGCAAGGCGCGCAGCGACGAGACGTACTAAGAACATCGTAAGTAGTAATGCCACGTGGTCCCCGGAGTGGGCTTGTTGGAACCGTGTGCCGCCAGGACGGTGGCACCCGAGCTTACAGGGACGTATTCACGGCGTGTCCCGACAAGCCTATCCGGGACCACTCCCCTCAAGGGTGATTTTACTAACGAAGGTGTTAGTAGCACATAGATGGGCGAGAAGCGAGCACCACCCACCGCCGCCATCGGGAGGCGCAGCAGGTTTTAAAAATCCTCTGAGTCAACGAATCCCCGTGCTCAGCGATTAAGAGGCAAACATGCGGGATTGTTGAGGAACTGCGAATGTCCCCAGCGCATACCAAAGCAATGTCGACGCCGGAGCGGAAATATTGCCTTTCGCAAACTGTGGGATGCTAAAGCCCACCGTCAAGAGGAAGAGGGCACCCCAAAAGTCGAGTCGGCCCTCGGAATGTGCGCGGATTCGGTCATCAAGCACTTGTAATCCGTCGGCAAGCCTGGCTGACAGGGGTACGACTTCATCGCGCTGCGGAGCCACGCGAAACAGTGCCCGCTGCTCTGCGAATTCACTGATTCGCTCGGGGGAAACAGCCTGGTGGCGGAGAAGAAGACTTGCGGTCAATGCGTTGGCTTTCACGCCTTCGACGCCTGGCAAGGCACCGAAGGCGTTCGCAAGCGAAGCGAAATAGCCGGTATCGTGGCGTTTTTCCGGGATGCGTATCCGTAGCCTATCCGGAAGCATATGAGCAATGTGGGCCGACGGGATCATTTTGCAGACAGTGGAGCAACTAAGTTTATCGAAATCGGCGAGAGCGTAGAAGCTGTTTTAAAAACTGCTGCGCTTGTCATAACCGCATTGCGCGGCGGCTCGAAATCCTCATGTACTCCCGTGTACACTCCGGTTCCTCGCCGCCGTGCGCCTTGCTCTGCCGGCGCTCGCGACATTTCTAAAACAGCTTCTTAGCACGCATTTTCGATTCATGCCCCATCGACCGCGGATCCCCGGCCCCTACTTCCGGTGAGATTTGGGTGAAGCCTAAGCCATCTTCTCCTTGCCGCTCCCGCTGCTGCTCGATGGCGCCTTGCGCTCCTTCGAGCCAGAAGCCCCCTCACCAGCAACGGCGCCTGCTGCGACAGCACCATGCTCCGACCTCGCTTCGGCAACGAGATCGCCAAGCTGCTCCGTACTCGCGGCGGCATACTCTTTAACTTTGTCTTGAACGGTCAAGTAACCCTTGATCGCACCCTTTGCCAACGGACGTAGCCCCTTTCCCACCACCGGTAACAACACGGGCGCAAGAAACAGCACACCTGCCGCCACCAAGGCGTTCGGCGAAACAGCCTCTACGACGTCTTCTAACCAGTTAAACATCCTCTACCCCTCCTACATCTTTAGGGTGACATTTCAGATGTATTGTTCACGGAAAATTAGATTAACATATCAAACCTATTTTACAAATAAATGACACGTGCTTTAATTTAGGCCTACTTTACTCCGGCGCAGGTTGTCGAGTGTCCGGTAAAGCCGAATCTCATATCAGCTCCTGGCAACCCGGCGGGGTCTGACATTGATTGGTCTTTATTATAATTACTCGATGCCACAGCTAAATGCTATTGGGACTTACCCCAAGCGGTGCCGCAACCTAAAGCGAGTAAGCACGTGGATCGCCTATTCCGACGTCCCCTATTGGTGATCCTGGGCGCCGCACGCGCCTCGATCCAAGGCGGCCTTCACCGCCGCATTTCTCTATTGAACAAAATTCGTCGATTAGTTGGCAGCGCTCCCGAATGACGGCATAAATGCTACGCAAGCCATGCATGCCATACCCAACAGTCGTCCTCATCCATAGCGCCGTCCCGGGCCGGGTGCGGTCTCAAGTGTCCGGCCTTTACCGGGCAGAACTGGCTTGTAAGGCGCGCCTTGAAACTCGCCTGGGCGCCTTTGCCGGCATCCACCGCGCCGCTCCGACCTAGAGAATGGCGCCGACCAACGCAACGGCAGAGCGCTCCACCACACGCTCGACCAGGGCGCCCATCACGGCCTTGCTCACTGCCTTTCCCACACCCGCTGCCGTTTTTTCGCGAGAACGGATCTGTGAGTGGAGATCGACACCCGATCCGATGTAGCCGCCTCGCTTTAACAAATCCAGCACCCGATAAGCGCTTGTAGCCGACTCGTCATAGCGCACCAGCACGCTGCCAGTGAGAGGATTCACTTCGCAGCTTGCAATGCCTTCCTCGGCGCTCAACAGCTGCGTTACCACCTCAGCGCTATTCGCATTGCCCTTGAGTAACAAGCACTTTACACGCAATCGCCCGGGGACGTGATGAACGTATTGAGGCATGTCGCTTCCCTCGTCTCATTTACTCCTAAAACTATTAGCATTCAAACATGACAGCTTGATGACAGAATTATTTCCAAATGATGATCATCGAGATCAGCAACAGGCGAGAGACTGGGTGCAGTTTTTTAAACAGTTTCTAATGGATTACGTTCGATGGCAAACCTTGCGGTGCGCTTGGGGGACCTAAGACGACTCCCTGTGCATAGTCCACACCCATTTTTTTGAGCTCTTTCAAAATTGCATTCGTTTCAACCGATTCGGCAATCGTTTGCATGCCGAGCGCGTGACCGACGTCGTTGATCGCCTCTACGATGGAACGGCTAATCGGGTCGGTGGCCATGTCTCGAATCAGGCGACCACGGATTTTGAGGTAATCGACGGGGAGTTTCTTGAGATGATAAAAAGATGACGGTCCACTGCCAAACTGATCCAAAGCGAACGCGCAGCCATTGCTTTTCAGATCGAGCATAAACTTAATGGCCTGGGTTAAGTTGCGCACAGCACTGGTCTCGGTGATTTCAAAGCACACTTGGCTCGGCAAGAGAGAAGACTCGGAAAATTGCGTGCGAACGAAAGCGGGTATCGATTCGTCACTCAGTGAGCTAGCCGAGAGATTGATGGTAATACCGAGATTGGGATACGCAGCAAGCTGTTCTCCCCAATAGCGAAAGGCGTTTTCAATGACCCACCGATCGATACTCACCATAAGCCCGTAACGTTCGGCAATGGGAATAAAGGCTCTTGGTAATAATAGATGATCTTCGGTGTCTACCAGACGCAGCAGTAATTCCCGCAACACAGGGCCAGTCGAAGCGGAAGCGAGGGCGACGATCGGTTGCTGATAGAGAAGCAGCTGATCGCGCTGCAGCGCCTGGCGAAGGTGCGCAATGCGCGAGAATTCCCCGTGCTTTCTCAGGCCTTCGCCGCCGCGCGGATGGTAAATGTGCACCCGTGCACGGCCCAAATCCTTGGCAGTATAGCAGGCGATGTCCGCCTGCGTTAGCAGATGCGCCGTGCTCTGCGAGTCCGCCGTAATGGGCACCAAACCGATACTGACGCCAATGGCAAACCGGTTCTCCTCCCAAACAAAACGAAAATCCTTGATGGCGCCGACCAACCCCTCGGCAATGCGCAGCGCATTGTCGAGCGGGCAGTTCTCTATCAGCAGGCTGAACTCGTCGCCGCCCAGTCGCGCCAAGGTGTCACGACCCCGAATCTTACTCATCATTAACGTCGTCACATCTTTCAACAGCTTATCGCCTGCCCCATGACCGACGCTGTCATTGACCACCTTGAAGTTGTCGAGATCGAGGTAGCATAGGGAGTGGTGGCCTCCGTGGGCCTTGACACTTGCGAGCGCACGCTCGAGGCGACGTTCGAATTCGGCACGATTTACCAATCCGGTGAGCGCGTCGTGGGTCGCTTCGTGTACCAGCTGGTGTTTTGCACGGCGCGTCTGCGTCACATCATGAAATACCAGCACGGCGCCGATGATCTCCCCGTCGCGAGTGCGAATGGGCGCAGCCGAATCTTCGATGGCGTATTCCTTGCCATTACGGCTGATGAGCAGGCTGCCTTCCGCCAAACCGGTAATGCGACGCTCCTTGAGGCAATCGTGCACCGGATTCGCCACAAAGGCGTGCGTCTGCTCATCAACAACTTGAAAAATTGTCTCCAAGGATTGACCTCGAGCCATCTCTGTGGCCCACTCGGTCAAGCTTTCAGCGACGGGATTCAAATACTCCACCGTGCCAGCGGCATTTGTCGTGATCACCCCATCGGCGATGCAATGTAACGTAATCTCGGCGCGTTCCTTCTCCTGATACAGAAGCTCCTCGGCCCGCTTACGATCGCTGATATCCTGAACGATAGCGATGAAGTTCCTGGGCTCGCCTTCAGCGCTGCGAACCATGGAAACTGTCAAGCAGGCCCATACGGTTGAGCCGTCCTTGCGCAGATATCGCTTCGCTATCGAGTAGGTGTCGATCTCTCCAGCCAACGCACGCTGGAAGTACTCTAAGCTGGCGACCCGATCATCACTGTAGGTGACGCGATGGAAATCGAGCCTCAGCAGCTCTTCACGGGCATAACCCAGGATGTCGCACAATTTGTCGTTGACTTGCAGCCATTGACCCTCTGTGCTCACGTGGCCCATACCCACGGCCGCCTGCTCGAAAGTCGCCTGAAACAGCTCCCCGCTCTTGCGCCGCTGCGCCTCGGCCCTTTGGCGCTCATGGATCTCTTGCCATAAGCGATCATTGGCGTAGATGAGCTCGCCGGTACGCTCCGTGACCTTGCGTTCTAGATCTTCGTGCGCATTGCGTAGCTCAGCACTGGTGCGCCGATGGGACTCGGCCTCCTGCGCAAGGCGGCGATTGCTCTCGACCGTCTGCTGGTGCTCAGCGTGCAGGGTATCGGCAAGCACCTGCTTTTCCAGCGACAGCTCTATCGCACGTGTGATGCTGCTGTTGACATTGCGGCCGAGAAAATACAGCGCGGCGGTAAAAACCAAAATCAATGCCCCCATGGCAACGGGCATGGCCTTGGCTTGAAAGAAAAACCCACCGGCAAGGGGCAATAACGCCGGCAGCAAGAAACCGAGATATGCTGGGAGGAAACTGGCATTCACGGCGATCGCGCCGATCGCCATCCCTCCCACCACGAAAGCCACGAACAGCTGATAAGGCAGGCTTGAGTAGTGCACGGTTATTACGGCGAGCGCCCCCCAGGTTGCGCCGCTCAGCACCGCCCCCAGGGTATAACCGCTTCGCCAGCGGCGCGCCGTGGATTCTGTGGGCGATGCATGGTGATACTTCCACACCATCGGCAACCGAACAAGCACGACGGCGACATTGGTAATGAACCAGGTGATAACTACCGAGCGCGGCAATGCGTACCACAGTACAGCGGCCGCGATGAGGCCATTGATGATGCTGACTACCGCCCCGATAGGGGCATTGGCGTAGAGCAGCCGGGTCTGTTCGGTATGAACCGTCCCTTGCGTGGCGCTTCGCTGGGAGTTGGGTTGGCCGGCCAATTCGTTTGGGCGGCCCGGCGACATCGAGTTCACTTTAACTCAGATTCACGCCATGCTGATGCGTGCGGTTGCCGTACCTAACGCAGTGACTCGATCTGGTCGGTACACTCCCAGGGCACCGCCATGTCCACTCTCCCCATTTGACCATACGCCGCCAGCCTCTCGAAAAAATGGCTCTGATGCTGCGCCGAAAGATCGCGTAAGGCAAATGTTTTGATCATCGCCCCCAGGCGGAAATCGAGACAACCCTCGATCCGCCTCAGCAGATCGTCGTCCGAAAGTTTGCTGGTGCCGAAGGTCTCCACCTGCACGCTCACGGGTCGCGCCAGGCCGATAGTGTAGCTCAACTGCACCTCACACTCTTCGGCCAAGCCCGCGGCCACCAGGTTCTTTGCCGCATAGCGAGCGGCGTATGCGCCTATCCGATCTACCCGCAGCGGATCCTTGCCGCTGAGCGCCGCGCCACTGTGGCGCGAGTATTCGCCGTAGGTATCCACTGCGTTCTTGCGTCCGGTGAGCCCCGAGTGAACCACTGGTCCCCCAATGATGAGGGGACCGTCTGGGTTGACAAAAATATGGGTCTGGTTATCGGGCCGCACCGGCTCGTCGGCAAATACCGGGACAACGACCCGCTCGATCAGGTCACCACGCAGTGCCTTAAGACCCGGCTCATTGGGTCGCGCCTGGCTGGCGATGAGCGTCACGCTGTGAATTCTTGCCGGTTTTCCTTCTCGGTACTCGACTCCGACTTGCGTCTTGCCGTCGGGGCAGAGATAAGCTAAGCCGTCGCTCGCCCTCACGGCTGCCAGCTGTCGCGCCAATCGGTGGGCAAGCCAGATGGGTAGGGGCAGCAGCGCCGGACTTTGCCGACAGGCAAAGCCAAACACCGTCGCCTGGTTGCCGACGGTAAAGCGCTCCAGCGCTTCGTCGCTCAACCGCTGCTCATCCCTTAACTGATTGGCATCCACGGCAAGCTCCGCCAGGCTGGTCAGAATAGTGCACTCCTTTGCATTAAATTCGCCCTCCTGATAACCGACACTCTGGATGATGCCACGTGCGATTTCTGGAATATCGAGCTTTGCCTTGGAGGCGAAGCGCGCGGCGATGAATACCATACCCTTGGATACTGCACACTCGGCGCGGATCCTTGAGAAGCGATCTCGAGCCAGAAACCGATCGACGACGGCATCGCTGATCTGGTCGCACAGTTTGTCTGGATGCCCCGCCGTCACAGACTCGGAGGTAAACAGAAAATCCCGTTTCATAGGCTAAACTCCTTGTCTCCTACATCACTTCCTTTTGCGCTTTCCTCTTCGCGGCGCACGCGGCGCTTCTTGATGGCCTCGTTGATGAGCAGCGGTCCGACCGCCCCCGCCGCGGCCACCAAGCCGTCGCTTAGCGCTAGCGGCGTCGTCCCGAGTAGGTGCCGCAGTCCGGGCACCAGCACCGTGAGCAATTGAGCAAATAGCGACCCGCTGAGTCCGATATCGAGATAATGGTTAGCCGGCAACGCGTCTTTGGCGAGCAAGCTGTGCGTTTCCGAACGACAGCTCAAGGCATGGAGCAACTGACCCAACGTCAGCGTGGTAAAGGCTTGGGTGCTCGCCCTCGGCCCCGAACCGTACCGAAGCAGCGCATAGCCGAAACTTGCCAAGGTACCGGCGGTGATCACGGCGGACTCACCCGCCAAGCGTCCGAGATCCGCCCCGGTGATTACCGCCGCCTCGGGTGCGCGCGGCGGTTGCTCCATGGTAGCCGATTCCGGTGGCTCCAGCGCCAAGGCGAGGCCCGGCAGGATATCGGTGATGAGATTGATCCACAGAAGCTGCATCGGCGTGAGGGGCTGGCCCAGACCCATGGCAATACCGACGGCCATCACCTCAATCTCCGTGAAGTTGGTGGCGAGCAAGAAACGCAATGCCTTGCGAATATTACTGTAGACGGTACGCCCCTGACGAATGGCGATCACCAGCGTGTTCAGGTTGTCGTCTTCGAGCACCACGTCGGCAACGGAACGGGCTGCTTCGGTGCCGCCCTTGCCCATGGCCACACCGAGGTCAGCCGCTTTCAGCGCCGGACCATCGTTGATCCCGTCTCCGGTCATGGCCACCATCCGGCCGGCGCGCTGCAGCGCCTGCACGATCTGCAGCTTGTGGGCAGGGCTCACCCGGGAGAATACATGAACCCGGCGCACCACACCGGCGAGCATCTCGGGATCGAGCTTTTCTAAGCTGGTGGAATCGAGGATTTCTAATGGCGCGCCATCGCTGACATGCAACTGCTTGCCGACGGCGTATGCGGTGGGACTCTGATCACCGGTAATGAGGACCGTTTGAATACCGGCTCGGTGAATGCGTTTCAGAAGCCGCACCATGCCAGGCCGCAACGGATCGGTCATACCCACCAAGCCGAGCCAACAAAGCTCGCCGCTCGCCAAGGGGGCGCCGTGGTTCTCCCGGCCATAGGCCAGACCGAGCACTCGCAGTGCTTCCCCGGCCATGGCATCGTTTTGCGTCAAGATCGCCGCGCGCTCGGCGGGTGTCAGAAGCTGGCGCTCGTGGTCCACCAGATACCATCGGCAAAGCGCCAGCACCTGCGCGGGGCTCCCTTTGACCGCAATCCATCGTCCGCCTTCGGACGTGCGGTGCTCACTGATCATATAGTTCTGCTCTTCGGAGCGATGTTCGAGCCCGAGCATGGGACACTCGGCACGCAAAGCGGCGACATCGATGCCCGCCTGCAATGCGCATTGCACCAGCGCCTGCTCGGTCGGCGAGCCCGTCAGCACCGTCCCCTCTGGCTCCACCTTGAGGTCGACCTCGCTGCAAAGGGCGCCGGTTTCCAACAGCCGCTGCAGGTGATGGTGTGAGTCCGCGAGCACGGATCCATCGCCCACCAGAAATCTCCCGTCCTCAATGCTGAGCTGCTGCATACCCGCATGTAGGCCAACAATGGTCATGCGATTGAGTGTCAGGGTACCGGTCTTGTCCAGGCACAGCACTTGAATCGAGCCGAGGGCCTCCACGGCGCTTAGCTGACGAATGAGCACCCGGCGCCGACGCATCTCCCTTATCCCTAGAGCCAGAGTGGTCGTGGCCACGGTGGGCAGACCTTCGGGGACCGCCGCCACCGCTAGGGAAACGGCGCTTTTCAACATGATGACCCAACCGTAACCTCGCAGCAGACCGCCGACGAACACCGCACCACAGACGGCGCCCGAAAGCACCGCGAGTTGCCCGCCCAGCCGACCGAGCTGGCGTTCCATGGGTGTCTTAGGAGCTTGGGCCTCACCCACCATCGCCTGAATTTGGCCCATCTCGGTGTCGCTCGCCGTTGCAATGACCACCGCCTTGCCGCTACCGCCGGTGACCAGCGTGCCGCTGTAGACCATGTTCAGCCGATCGGCCAGCGGCGTATCCGCGGGCAAGATGCGCCGTGGGTCCTTTACCACCGGCATGCTTTCGCCCGTGAGCCCCGATTCGTCGATGCTGAGCCGCGTTGCCTCCAGCAGCCGTGCGTCGGCGGGAATACGACTGCCGGGGAACAGCAGCAAAATATCGCCCGCCACAATATGTTCGGCAGAAATTTGATGCCGCGATCCTTCCCGCACGGTGAGCACCGGCGGCGGAGCCGTCTCGTCCAGCGCGGCGATGATGCGTTGCGTCTGAGATTCGGTAACAAAGCCGATGATGGCGTTGATGACCACAACGCCGAGGATCGCGGCGGCATCGAGCCAGCCGCCGGTGGCCACCGCCACCGCTGCGGAGACACCGAGCAAGGCGATCGGCGGGGACACGAACTGGCTGAGGAGAAGACGTAGTGCCGAGGTTTGTCGGGCTTTCGGCAACACATTGGGGCCGAAACGAAGCAGCCGCGCCGCGGCTTCCTCATGCGCGAGTCCCCAAGGCGCCGAGCTCTGCAGGGTCGCCAGCACCTCATCGCCCGCCCATGCATGCCAGCTCAAGGGTTCGGTGAGAGGGCTTCGCCTGACGGCATTCCCCGGTTGAGCGCCCGCGGAGAAGCGCCCCGTCTCGGGCACCCCAAGGTGGCGGGTTGACCGGCGTCTCGGTGCACTCTTAACTGACGGCTCGGGCGCGATCGCATCGTCAAGCGCGACCGCCAGGCGGTCGATGATCTCGCTCGACGAGATACGCACATCGTAGAAGACCAGTACGTTGCCGGTCAGGGTGCTCGCCTCCACGCGCCTCAGGTAGGAAACCCGTGGTAGGATTGCCTCGAGCATGCGCTTCAGCATTGGCGAGCGCCGTAATCCAGCGATCTTCAGCCGCGCACGCCCAGGCACGACGGTATGCACCGCGGTGATTCGCGGCCCAGATGGCTCCGTTAAATGAGCTACCGTATCAGCGCCTCGAGGAAAGGACATCGAATCGTTATCGGCTTGGTTGCTGCTACATGGCTAGCCCGCAGCGTCTCAAAAAAGACGGCGGGGGGCGCTCCATTGCGCCCCACGCCGCACTATGCATTGGCGCAACCCAAAGGTCATGATAACGATGGATCGAGCTGCAAAACAGTTGGGCTGTTGTTGTCAGAGGTTGTGAAGGTGCTGTAGCGAGCGGCCCGACAGCAAGGGGCACGGCGTGAGCGACGACACCTATCCGAGAGATAGGCGAAACGACATGGCAAAAAAGCAAAAAAAATATCCTTCCGTCAATACTACGCAAAGCGTGAGCGAAGCGTTCGCCACCATACTGGTGCACAATGTCCATGCGCTCGTTGCGTGGGAAAAGGCGGCCAAATCTGGGAAAGACATCGAGGGCGTCCACCAAGTCCGCGTGGCATTGCGGCGTATGCGTTCAGCGCTCACCGTATTTCGCCCGGCAATACCCCGCACTGTCACTGACAGTTGGGCGCAGCAGATGCGCCAGTTCGCGAGCTCTCTTGGCCCAGCACGGGACCTCGACGTATTCATCAGCGAAGGCCTGGCGCCCCTTACCGAGCACCTTCCTCTGCCCGGCGCCAAGCCTTTGATGGCTCTTGCCGAGAGCCATCGGGCAATAGCCTATGATCCGGTACGCACGATGCTCCAGAGCCCCGAGTATCACCGCTTCAAAAAGGATTTTCGTGACTGGATGAGGACGCAGGGCTGGCGCAGCGCCAGGCTCGCGAAAGGTGAACGGGAACGGCTTGATTCCCCTGCCCTAACCTTTGCCCGGGAAGTGCTGAACCAACGCCTGCGCAAGGTCTTGAAAACAGGGCGCGACGCCGATCAAAATTCCGCGGACGAGATGCACCGGCTGCGCATCGAGTGCAAGAAACTTCGCTATGCGGTGGAATTTTTCCTGCCCTTGTTCGAAGGCATGGAGGATTTCGTTGCTCACATGAAAAAGCTGCAGGACTTGCTCGGTGTCATGCACGATGTTGCCGTCATGCCAGCGCTTATTGATGGCTTCTTGGAGGCAGAAGATGATCGCCAAGCCTATCGCTATGCCGGCGTCCTCATCGGCTGGCGCGCGCGCGAGTATTATGACCTGAAAGACAGTTTTCGAAGCCGTTGGGAGGAGCTCGCCGAGGCGCCGGTGCCGTGGGCGGAAAGCGCCGCTGCATGAGCCAGATGTGCCTTCGGTGCACTGCGCTTTCCCGACACCAATGGCAAACGGTTTAGAGCCTTTGTTTCTGAAGCCCCTGTTGTCATAGATCTTTCATATCTATGTAATCTCGCTTTCACCTACTCTGCCTATAATCCCCCTATCTGTTGCCAAACGACAACAGCTGACACATTTTGTAGCTTTCTTCACGAGTAGCGTTGCATGCAGGTTTGACTGCAATGCCGGAGCGGCGTCATCGCCGTATCACTCGTTATGTTTTCGTACGAAATTTGGAAGGACCACTGGCATGAAATGTACCGCAAAGGATCTACTCCTACGCTCCCTTATTCTAGGCTGTGGGGCAGCCGCCTGTGCCCCATCATCGGTAACGGCTGCCGAAGGCGATACCGGGCTCATTCTGAGCACCAAGGGTGGCCTCAAAGTCGAGTCCGCCGACGGCGATTTCGAGGGTCAACTGGGCGGGCGCCTTATGTTGGACTACGCGTATTATGACGACGACAATATTAAGCTCGGCAGTGGTGCGGAAATTCGCCGAGCACGCCTCTTTGCAGCAGGAAAACTATGGAAGGTTTGGAAATTCAAATTCGAAACCGATTTCGCCGGTAATGAGGTCGATATCAAAGACGCTTATATCCAGTACGATGGCTTCAAACCACTTTCCATCAAGGCGGGCAATTTCAAAGAGCCCTTTAACATCGAAAATCTGACCAGCTCTCGATTTATCACCTTCATGGAACGAGCCTTACCGGTGGAAGCCTTTACGCCCGATCGCAATTTGGGACTGCAACTTCATACGCACGGCAACATCTGGCAAGCCGCTATTGGTCTTTTCGGTCAAGGAATCGACAGCCCCGGTACAGACGAAAGCCAAAGCTACGGTACCGCAGGCCGGGTGAGCGTCGCTCCTATCAACAGCGAAGGCAGAGTCTTGCATGTGGGCGGCGCTTTTGAATGGCGAACCGGTTACGAAGGCGATGAAGTGCGCTTCCGCGCTCGGCCGGAATCCCATGTGACCAATGTACGTTTGGTCGATACCGGCAACATTGACAACGTCGACGATACACTAAAATTCAACGGCGAAGTCGCCGGGGTATTGGGCCCCTGGTCGCTGCAAGGTGAATATGTGCAAACCGATGTTAACCGCACAGACGGTAGCGAGGACGTCGACTTTAGCGGATGGTACGTCTTCGGCAGTTGGTTTTTAACGGGTGAATCGCGTGTCTATGATGTCGAAGATGGCGCGTTTGATCGCGTTAAGCCAAAGAGCGTATTAGGCAAAGGCGGTTACGGTGCCTGGGAGTTGGCAGCTCGCTACAGTAGCATTGACCTGGACGACAAAAACATCATTGGCGGCAAGGAAGATAACATCACCGTCGGCGTCAACTGGTATCCCACTTCCCATACGCGGCTGATGTTCAACTATATCTATGTCGATGCCGAAACGCCGCTGGTTGCGGGCACGGGGCCGAAAGTGGACGATAGTCCCAATATCTTCCAGGTCCGCGCCCAAGTCGATTTTTGATCACGCATTCTATCGTATTTAACCCGCACGAAACGTTATCCCACTGTTCGAACAGTGGGATAACGTTATGCCTAAATACTGCATATTTATTTGGTCAATATTTTTAAAAGCTGTAAAGCTGATCCGCCAACCCAGACAGCCGTTTAAATTCATCGAAACCGAAAGAATCCATAGTGGTGCGCAATAGCGGATCAAAAGGATCCGTGATAGTGCACCATGCACCAAAAAAGAACACCCCGCCTGATAGACGGGGTGAATGGCCCTAGACTGGTAGGAGGAAAGTAAATAGTACGCGATAATTATTAAATTCTCATGAATCCTTCAAAAGAACCGAAACAAAAAAACGCTATCACAAGCGTCTCCGGAAAAACCCGTACGCTGCCTTCGGAAACCCCGGATTTTCGCCTGGACGCCGCTTTCATACACTATTGTTGTTGCAAATATATCACACACGACTTGACGTCACTCTCTGTGGTCGCTGGTTGTGTCAACTCAAACACGGACTATTAGAATAGACCTGATAGATAAGGGAAAGATGATGAACACCAGATTCGTTGACCTTCTGTTCGTGATTGCGGTCATGTTCCTCTTGGCGTTGAGCGGCATGTACGTCCTTGGCGTAGGCCTACCGCTTCTCGTGCGCGCTATCGGCCCAATGCTCGGTGCTGTCTAGCTAGTAACACGCAGCGCCTTCCATAGAAGCTGTTTTAAAAACTGTAGTGTTGGCCTGAGCGGCGTTGCGCGGCGGCTCTCAATCCTTGTGTATGTTCGATCTGTGCAAACATATAGATAGATAGGGCTGGAGGAAGTGACAGATTGTGCAGACATCCTTGTAGCATCTCAGTAAGGCGGTCCCGACTGCGTAGCGCATAGCTCGCTCGCCAGCAGGCGGGCTATCTCGCGCCGACTCAACTTCGCCATTTCTTCGGCGCCAGTCTCTCGGTGCCCGTATAGAGCTCTCCCGAAGTGTAGGTAGGCAGTCCAGCGCGATCGCCCGAAAGCCCGCAAGCAGTGGGGAAGCAAGTGAGCATTCCCCACCCAGGCCATCCCTTGTGGTTCGAAACGAAGGGCCGTCGGAATCACCGGTACACCGGTTATCGCGGCAAGGCCAAAAATGCCCCGTCTGAACGGAAGAACCTCGCTGCCGATCGTGGTTGTCCCTTCTGGAAAATTCAACACCGACACTCCCTGCTGAAGCACACGCAATGACCTGCGCAGCACTCCCGCCCCACTCATCACGGAATCACGTTTGACGAACATAATCCCTAGATAACGCCCCACGCGGCCAATAAATGGCCATTGAGAAATCTCTCCCTTGGCGATGGGCAACAGCGGTTTCACGGTAGCGATAACCAGTGGATCCATATGGCTCACATGGTTGGCCACCAAGATAGCTGGATAATCCGGCGTTTGGCCCTCGACCACGATGTGGATACCGTGATCTCTGCACAGTTGCCTTGCCAGCTCTTGAACGCGCAGCGCCTGTCGATCGCTTCCGGTGGCACCGGTGGCAGCCGACGCGCCGGCCATGGTGGCCATTTCCGTTGCCACCGTAACGCAACGGTACGTAAATAGACCCAAGCGCGCCGCAGCCCGCCACACGCTCTGATCAGAAAAGTCCGCCCTATTTTTCACAAATTGCCATGCCCTTCGCAAATTGCCATGCCCTTCGAAAGTGCAGGTCTTGCGCTCGGCCAAATAAATAATAACGCTTGAATGCCTCACGTGAGAGCCGGAATGACGACAATCACGAGCCATACCACGATCACGTTGATAATAGCGATGAATACCGCTGCCGATCCCATGTCCTTGGCGCGTCCGGAGAGCGGATGGGGATCGGAGCCGAGCCGGTCGATAGTGGCCTCGATAGCGGAATTGATGAGCTCCACCACCAAAACGAGCAGCAGGCAACCGACCAATAGCGCTTTTTCTACTGGCGTTTGACCCAGCCAAATACCGACAGGGGCAAGTATGGCAAACAGTGCCAGTTCCTGCCGAAAGGCTATTTCGGAAAGCGCAAAACCAAGTCCTGCAAGGGAATAAAAAAAGGCTTTAACGAAATGCCGAATGTTGTTCACTCCAAGTGCAGTTATTTTCAAAACAGACTTTAATGCGCGATTCATGATTGCAGAAAGGCTCATCCGTCAGAATAACGCCTTCCTTCATATAAGCTTCATGAAATCTTCATACAACAATAAGAAAACTGGGGTATGTTCGCCGGCGGGGTGAAACCGATGGGAGGATGATTATATGCAGCCGCTTCAGTATCGGGCAATCTTTTTGTCCGACATTCACTTAGGGACTCGTGGCGCGCAAGGGGAGTTCTTGCTCGATTTCCTCACCCATACGAGCTCGAGGTATCTGTATTTAGTAGGCGACATCCTTGACCTTTGGAAAATGAAAAATGGCTGGTATTGGCCGCGGGTCAATAATGATATCGTGCGCCTAGTTTTCGACAAGGCACAGAACGGCACCCGCGTCATCTATGTGCCCGGTAATCACGATGACTTATTGCGCGATCTCGCGGGCAGCGAGTTCAACGGTATTTTCATCCAACAGGAGGCACTTCATGAAACCGCAGACGGCAAGAAAATGCTCGTGCTCCACGGGGATGAATTTGACAGCATCGTAAAGCATAATCGCTGGCTCGCGATCATCGGCAGTGGCGCTTATGAAATGCTCCTGGTGGCCAATCGCTGGTTCAACTCACTTCGGCGCCGATGGGGTTTTTCTTATTGGTCGCTGTCGGCATACGTGAAACACCGCGTCAAGAACGCCGTGCAGTTCATCAGCAGCTTTGAGCGGGTTGTCACGCTCGAGGCGACCCGGCGCAAGGTCGACGGTTTAATCTGTGGCCACATCCATAGAGCAACAGTGGAAAAGGTTGGCGAAGTGCTTTATGCCAATTCCGGCGACTGGGTGGAAAGCTGTACCGCGCTGGTGGAAGACGATGCCGGCAATTTGCAGATTTTGCGATGGGTGGACGAAAGTGCACACCTTCTCGACCAACGGGACGTTTACGAAACCAGCCGTCGCCGGGCGAACCTAGTACGCGCAGACTAGCGGCAATGGACGCTATTTTAACTATGACATGGCGCAGTAGTCTTTAGAACAGCTGCTTAGGCTTTTTGCCTACCCCAAAGGCCGACCAGCGAAAACGCAAAGCACCCAGCGAATCGCGGATGACCCCAGATGAACTTGAAGGACATCTCTGTCATCGTTCCGACCCGCAACGAGGCCCACAACATCGGGACATTCCTTCACTCGCTGCCTGACGAAGTGAACCTGGTGGTGGTGGATGCAAGCGACGACACTACACCGGAAATAATCCGCCGGCTTCGCCCGCGTCGCACTGTCGTGCTCCGCGATCCAAGCACCATCACCCGCGCGCGGCAGCTCGGAGCGGGCTTTTCCACGACCGCCTGGCTAGTGTTCGCCGATGCCGATGTCTCATTTCATTCCGAATACTTTCGGCGCTTGTGCCGCCACGGTGCTTGGGACGCTGTTTATGGTCCGAAGCAATCGCACCACGAGTTCACCCGTTACTACCGATGGTGTGCCTATGGGCAACACCTTTCTGACCGGTTGGGCGTGCCGGCGGCCACTGGCTCCAATCTCGCCGTGCGCCGCAATGCCCTGAATGCCGTGGGTGGATTCGATCCAGAGCTCGTCTGTAATGAGGATTCGGAGCTCATCTGGCGGGTTAAACGCGCCGGATTTGCGGTGAGCTACGATCCGAGCTTAATCGTGTATGCCCACGACCACCGCCGTCTTTACCGAGGCTTATGGCGAAAGTCCATCCATTCGATAGTCCGCTGCGCCCTGCTTTTCTGCAATGCAATGCCGTCCCGCTGGCGCGGCAGCGATTGGGGCTATTGGTCGTCTCCCGAAAAGCGTCCCCTCGGGCCATCGCACCGCTAGGGCGCTTTCCTATAGCCTATTTCCCACTCCATCAGTATTGTCGAAATCCACGCTAGCCTCTCCCCTCGCCCTTCTGTATCCTAGACAAAAGTCTCGGAGTGGTCGGTTTTGGCCGATATCGATATTCGGCACAAGCACGCCCTGCGTCCCGCGGAGACTCGCGCGCTAGCTGAGAATATCGCGGCGAGGGTAAATGAGAGCTTCCCTATCGATTATTACTGGAAAGGGGAGTCCCTGCACTTTAAACGCATTGGTGTCAGCGGACGCATCGATCTCGAGGAATCGGAGGTACGGGTCCAGGTTCAGCTGGGGTGGCTGTTGCTCCCCATGAGGCAACGCGTCGAGGACCAAATCCGCGGTTACTTGTCCGAAATGCTGGACGCGTAACGTTTAATAAGCGCGGGGCTCCCAAAAAAAAAGAGCGGCTCCCCCTAGGTAGGGCAGACGGCTTTGCATAACACTGTGAATAAAGCCGCCTGCTTCATACCGAGGTGACCTCGACATCCATCACCTCCTTGCCCTCAATGCTGCGGATGCCCTTTCCCTTTACATAGTAGACCACGTATTCGGCAATGTTCTTGGCATGATCTCCCATCCGCTCCAGGGCCTTGAGAATAAACACCGCATTGATGGCGTGCCCCATATTGCGCGGATCTTCCATGACGTAGGTGGAAAGATGCCGGATGGCGGCGCCGAACGCCTCATCCAGGTCGACATCCCGGCGAGCCACCTCCAGAGCCTTATCGGGGTCCATCCTCGCCATCGAATCCAGGGCGCCCGTGAGTAGCCGTAAGGCGAGCTCTGCCATCGCCGGCACGTCCCGCAGTAGACCGTGATTGGGCGCACTGCTATCGCCACCGTAAATACGCAGCACCATTTGCGCAATCTTCGCCGCTTCGTCACCGATGCGTTCCAGATCAGTAACGGCTTTTTCCAAAGCGACGATGAATCTCAGATCGGAACCCATGGGCTGCCGACGGGCGAGCAGATTAACCGACGCCTCATCGACTTGCACGTTGTAACGGTTGACCAGTTGGTCCCGCTCGGCGATACGCCGTGCAGCATCCAGGTCCTCGTCATCCAAGGCCTTGACGGCAGCCTCGATCTGCTCCTGAACCAATCCGCCCATCTTGAGCACCAGGCTCTGAAGATCATTGAGCTCCTCGTCAAACCGCTTTACAGTGTGCTGTTCCACCATTGCAAGACCCTCTGTAGACGAGCACCCATCGGATGCAAAAATTTCCCGGCGGATTTAACCCATTAGCCGAAACGGCCGGTGATGTAATCTTCGGTGAGCTTGTGCTTGGGGTTGGTGAAGATATCGGAGGTCTCGCCGACTTCCACCAGGTTGCCCAGATGGAAATAGGCCGTACGCTGGGAAACGCGAGCTGCCTGCTGCATCGAGTGGGTGACGATACAAATGGTGTAGTTGGTACGCAGCTCGTCCATCAACTCCTCGATCTTAGCGGTGGCAATGGGGTCCAGCGCGGAGCAGGGTTCGTCCATCAAGATGACCTCCGGGCTCACGGCAATAGCGCGCGCGATGCAAAGTCGCTGTTGTTGTCCACCGGAGAGTCCGGTCCCCGGTTGGTCCATGCGATCCTTCACTTCTTCCCATAAACCCGCCTTCTCCAGGCTCAATTGCACCAGCTCATCGAGCTCTGCTCGATTCTTCGTGAGTCCGTGGATACGGGGACCGTAGGCAGCATTGTCGTAGATGGACTTGGGGAAAGGGTTCGGCTTTTGAAACACCATCCCCACTCGCGCTCGAAGCTGCACCACATCGAGCTTCTGGTTATAGATGTTCTCGCCGTCAAGGCGAATCTCCCCGGTGACCCGACAGCTATCGATGGTATCGTTCATGCGATTCAGACAACGCAAGAACGTTGACTTGCCGCAGCCCGAAGGGCCGATCATGGCGACGATCTCATTCGCACCGACATCAAGGCTCACATTCCTGATCGCATGCTTGTCGCCGTAGTAGACATTGACGTTGCGCGACACCATCTTCGGATTCTCCACGCTCACCTTGCCTACCGTGCCGGCGAACTCTCTTTCTTGGAAAGAGGGCGCGGATGTTTTCATTTTGATCGTTGTCGCAGGGGCTTGCGCGGCAACCCTTTGTTGTTGCATTGCGCTGATGTTCATTACTTCACCTGTTCGCTTGTCTCGCCCTCATGGCACTTGTGGAGGCAGTCGTCCCTTACCACCGTCGCTCAAATCGCTTACGCAGATATACGGCCAGGGCATTCATCATGATGAGAAATCCTAACAGCACCATGATAGCGGCCGCCGTCTTCTCCACGAAGGCGCGCTCTGGACTGTCCGCCCAGAGATAAATTTGTACCGGCAGCACGGTGCCCGGATCGAGCGGCCCACCGGGCACGTCGACGATGAAAGCCACCATGCCGATCATCAGCAATGGCGCCGTCTCTCCCAGTGCCTGAGCCATCCCGATAATGGTTCCCGTCAGCATACCTGGCATGGCCAAGGGCAGCACGTGATGGCCCACCATCTGCATCTTTGAAGCCCCCATACCCAATGCTGCCTCCCGAATAGAAGGCGGGACGGATTTGAGCGCCGCGCGGCTGGCGATAATGATGGTGGGGAGCGTCATCAGGGCCAACACCAGACCGCCTACCAGAGGCACCGAGCGCGGCAGCCCAAAGAAATTAATAAAAATTGCGAGCCCTAGCAGACCAAAAACGATGGAGGGAACCGCTGCCAAATTGTTGATATTGACCTCGATGAGATCGGTCCAACGGTTCTTCGGCGCAAATTCCTCCAGGTAGACGGCGGTTCCCACCCCGAGGGGAAAAGCCAGGCTTAAGGTAACCAGCAAAGTGTACACTGAGCCCATTACCGCACCCCAGATACCGGCCAGCTCCGGCTGCCGAGAATCGCCGTTGACAAAAAACAGCGTATTGAATCGCGTCTCGAGCTTTTTGCGCGCCATGAGTTGGTCGATCCACGCGATCTGCTGGTCGCTAACCCGGCGCTCGTTTTCGGGCAGATGCCGATCGATGTGACCCTTGACCAGCATGTCCACGTCGTCTGAGGTTGGCACCCAGATCGTTTCGCTGGTACCGATGAGCTCCGGATTCTGCATGACCTTTCTTCGCAGCTCGAATCCTGCCCCTGCGCTCACGATCTTGTAGAGCTCGCGCAGCTCTCGGCGTTTGCTGACTTGCGGAAAATAGTGACGCAAGGTCGACCGAACCAACGCGGCATAATTTGCACGGGAAAGGGTCTTCGGGGCAAGAGTACCTTGCGGATCGATTTCCTCAGGATCAAAATAAATATCGAGCTTTACATAAGTCTGCTGAAAAGCGGGTAAACCGGTGGCAACGATGCTGGTCAGCAGAAATAGCAAAAACGTTAAGCCCAGAAGGATGGCGACCAAGCCGTACAGCCGAAAGCGCCGCTCCGCGCGGTGCCGACCTGCCAAGCCCTGGCGCATGATCCGGGTGGCGGAATTACTCTCGGCCGCCCCGGGGGAAGACGCCTGACCGGCAGAATTACTCATACTGTTCTCGGTATTTTCTGACGACGTGTAGCGCAATCACGTTGAGGACCAGGGTAATCAAAAACAGCACCAAGCCAAGCGCAAACGCTGCCAGCGTTTTCGGGCTATCAAACTCCTGGTCCCCGGTCAGCAAGGTCACGATCTGCACCGTTACAGTGGTCACCGCCTCCAGTGGATTGGCCGTCAGATTGGCGGCTAGCCCCGCTGCCATGACGACGATCATGGTCTCACCAATGGCCCGCGAGACCGCCAGCAAAATCCCCCC
The DNA here is from genome assembly GCA_049282355.1 of Gammaproteobacteria bacterium. Lineage (GTDB taxonomy): Bacteria > Pseudomonadota > Gammaproteobacteria > HK1 > HK1 > JAGTVB01. The sequence continues at coordinate 115,887 of JBAPTW010000108.1, forward strand.
GACGATCCCCGGTAGCGCCGCGGGCAGAATGACATACTTGATGGTTTCAGAGTGGGTACTGCCAAGCGCATAGGATCCATCGCGCATCGCCTGGGGCACCGCATTGATGACATCGTCGGAGAGTGAGGAGACAAACGGGATAATCATGATGCCCATGACCATCCCGGCTGCCAACGCACTTTCGGAGGCAACGCTAAGGCCGACGGAGGTACCCGCCTCGCGAATGAGCGGCGCCACCGTCAACGCCGCGAAGAACCCGTAAACCACGGTGGGGATGCCCGCCAGGATCTCCAGCAGGGGCTTTGCCACCGCCCGGAACTTGCGGTTGGCATACTCCGAAAGGTAGAGGGCGGACATCAGGCCGATGGGAACCGCCACCACCATGGCAATGGCAGAAATGAGCATGGTGCCAGCAAACAGAGGAACGGTCCCGAAAGCCCCCGAGGAGCCCACCTGATCGGCTCGAATGGCAGTCTGCGGACTCCAGTGCAATCCGAAGAGAAACTCCGTCACCGGCACCGCCTGAAAGAAACGTATGGCCTCGAACAGCACCGACAAGACGATGCCGAGCGTGGTCAAAATAGCAACAGAGGAGCTCGCGACGAGGAAGATATTCACCACGCGCTCGACAGCATTTCGCGCCCGAAACTCTGGCGAGACTGAGCGCCAACCGATAGCGATCCCACCGATAGCAAGCGCCAGCACCACAACCGTCAGCGCCGCCGAGCTGATCGCCTGCAGCTGCAAGTAGTGGTCGGCAGCCGCCCGCATCGCCGGATCGACCTGACGGGAAACGATGTTTCCGCTAGCCAGGTTCTTGATGTCATTGACCACCAGATTCAGTCGTGCCTCGGGCAGCGACTGCACCTCGGGCGGAAGATCAGATATGACGAGCTGGGTAATGACCACTGACTGCAGCGCAATCCACAGTGCCACGAGGATGAGCGCGGGAATGCCGCACCAGAGAGCGGTATAGAACCCGTAATAGCTGGGAAGGGAGTGCAAGCGCTGGCCGGGCGCGGCCCCGCCGTTGGTGCTCACCGCCAAGGAGCGACGCCGGCCCAATTGATAACCGACAGCCGACAACACGACAAGCACCAGTATCAGCATTGGCATTGACAACAAAGCTTTACCTCGTGTGACCTTGATGTGAAGTACTTATTCTGGCTCGTCAGCCGTAAAGCGTATGGCGATGCCCTGGGCTACTGGACCAGCAGCATCACCCCCGCCCCATCAAGACGAAAATCAATTGCCACTCTCAAGGTCTAGGTTTTCCAGATCGGCAACGCGCTTGGCCACCTGTTCGCGCTCTTCGTCAGACAGGGGGATCAAGCCCCGGTCCGCAAGATAGCCCTCGGGACCCCAGGCCTGATCGCTGGTCCATTCTTCCAGATACTCGGGAATGCCGGGAATGACGCTGACATGGGCTTTCTTGACATAGAAATACAAAGGCCGCGAGATGGGATAGTCGCCGCTGGCGATAGCATCAAACTCCGGCTCGACACCGTCAATCTTCGTCCCTTGGATCTTGTCGGTATTTTGATCCAGGAAACTGAAACCAAAAATGCCGAAGGCCTTCTGATTCGCCCGCAGTTTCTGCACGATCAGGTTGTCGTTTTCACCCGCTTCCACATAGGCGCCGTCCTCTCGCATGGTATGGCAAACCTGCTTGAATTTGTCCTCATCGCTTTCCTTCATGGCTTTGATGAAGTCAAACGTGTTACATCCCCCTTCCATGGCAAGCTCAGCAAACGCGTCCCGGGTTCCGGAGGTCGGCGGTGGGCCGAGTACCTCGATGCGGTAATCCGGGAGATCGGGATTCACGTCCTTCCACGTCTTGTAAGGATTGGAGACGAGCTTCTCACCGCCCTTCGGGTCGGGCACCTTTTTCGCGAGCGCTAAGTAGATATCCCGCAGCGACATGGAAACTTGCGGTGCGGCCTTATCGTTCGCCACAACGATACCGTCATAGCCGATCTTCACCTCGGTGATCTCTTTCACTCCCTTTTTGTCGCAGGTCTTTACTTCGGACTCTTTGATGCGCCGCGATGAATTCGTGATATCGGGATGCTCAACACCAACGCCGGCACAGAAGAGCTTGAGGCCGCCGCCGGAACCGGTGGACTCGATCTTGGGCGTTGGGAAGTCGGTGGTCTTACCGAAGCGCTCGGCCACCACGGTGGCAAACGGATAAACCGTGGACGAGCCAACGATGTAGATGTAGTCGCGGCCGGCCTGGGCATTAACACCCGAAGCAACCGCAAAGGTCGCGGCAAGAGCCGCCAAGCCAGTGAACTTTCTAAACACGGAAATCTCCTTTTCGTGCGTCAGGTACGGTCAATGCTCGTTTTAAACCGCCGATTGAATCTGAAACGACCCCTCGCCTTTCGCTATGGTGCGGTACTGGATAAGGCGGGGCAGTCGATAGATACCTCCTGCCGTTTTCTCCTCACGCCGGAATTCTTGCACGAAATTGTGACAATATTGTGAAACCGGCAATCACTCACCCCAATAAGGTCCCAGCCGGCAGTCATCCGGTGAAGTTAGCGCGTGCACGGAGTGTGGTTTAGAGGAGGGTCGTCGTTTTTTGAAATAGCTTCTCAGCAGCCCGACATGGCGTCGGTGGAACGCTGAGCAATGCTAGCAAGGCCGACGAAGCCGGTTCCAGCGTCCGAGCCGCTGGAGTAAAGCGCGGTTGGTAAGACCCGATTCTATTTATTCTTGCCCTACTGTGGGCCTACTCAAGCCTGAATGAAATCCTTGTTCACCCAGCCTCGGATGGCAATATCCACCTGATACCAACCGTCTCGCTCGTCCAGGATATTGACCAATGTGCCGCGGGACAGGGGTGGGGCGATGGTGACGGCAGCACGCGTTGGACGGGAGCGAATGTTGAGCTTGGAGACGGCAACCAAACCCCGCGGCAACACTCGCTCGGCTTTGGGCTCCTCCATCGCACCGTCTTCGGCGCGTTCCTCAGCTAGCAATCGTTGGCGCAACTTGTCCAGTGGGAAAGCAGGCCCCGGATCGCTTTTTCTTCCGGGAGAGATCTCCTCATGGCCCACAATCGAGGTAATAGGATAATGGGCTATGAGAGTCTCGCAAAGGGCCTCAACCTGGCCGATCTGTGCTTCTGTGTATCGATGCCAGGGGGCAAGCACCGATTCATTGCGGTGGACTGCTTCGATGACGTCATCGAGCGGGTAATCCCGACCGAACCAGGCGGTGAATCGGGGGCCGGTCTGCTGTAACCGACCGGCGTTATCGATCTCGATGCCGACAGCATATCGGTTCAAGCCTGACCGGCCCCGGAAGCTGCTGCGCCCCGCATGCCAGGCGATGCGCTGAAATGGCACCAGCTGCGTAATGGAGCCGTCGCGCCCCACGACCACATGCGCCGAGGCCTTGCAAGCTGGGTCGGACAGCGTGCGGACCGCCGATTCGACAGAGCCGCCCGCGGTATAGTGGATGACGATGGTATCCGGATGGCCTGCCTCGAAAACGCCGCCCTGGTTCGGAGACTCGCTAAAATCGATGCCATCGCCGCTTAGCAAATGTTGCTTGATGCGCATCGCGGCACTCCTCAACCTTTGGCCAGCTCATCGCCAAATAGGCGGCTGGCGGGACTACCGGTAGCCACATGCGTGAAACGATTGTGGGCTCCCATCCTTTCCAGTGAACGCCCCACACTCCAGGTGGCCACGATGCCGGACCATCCCCACCAGAACTCAGAGGGAAGCTCCAGCGGCGCCACCTCGGCACCCGAAAGCCAGGCGAGGGCAGGCACCAAGCCGTAATTAAAGAAAATAAACCCAAGACCAGCATAGACAACGGTTGGCCGGGCACGCTTGGTGAAGCTGTCACCTTGCTCAAGCTCGGCGACGAGAATTCTCTCCTTCGCCTCGAGCTCTGAGCGCAGCGTTTGTTCGATTTCGGAGTCGCGCCGTTGCAGCAAAGCCTCGAGCTCCAGCTTGAACTGCTGCTTTTCTTCAGCGCTCAAGTGGAAGTTGTCGACCACATTGCCGACCTGTTCCACCAGTGAGCCGAGGCTACCGGAGAAAATGCGAGAAAACCAACTCATGTCGAACCCTCCTCGCGGGGTCTAGTGCCCGCTGATACCATAGAGCAAGCAACTTGCCACCGGCCGAGAGCCACACAAGGCCATCGAAAGTTTATTGTTATCAGTCAGTTACTGTCGCAGCACAGGTACAATAAGCGGCCGCAGGCTAAGCCAGCACCGTTGCATCCGGTGGGTCTGCCACATTCGAAAGGCAAATGGGTATGATGGTCGTTTCGTCAGGATGATCTTTCAGAGGGTAGACCGTACTCCGACTCTTTAGGCTGCCTGAAGGGAGGAGATAAAAACGTGCTAAACGATAACCGTAGCCGAAAAATGCAACGGCATGCTCATGAGCATCTACACTTTACCAGAGAGAAAGAAAACAAAACTGGTACCTAGCTCAAGCCGGCGAGCCGGTCTGCTCGACTAGCAGGATGAGGAGACATGAAAACGCTATTTGCATTGGGCCTGCTGCTCATCATGGTGCAGGTTGCCGTGCTGATCGTGTTGCACAGGCGGCGGCAACGTTTTCGACAGGAGCGGGAAAAATTCCTGACGGAATTGGATGGCTTGGAACAGCAACGCACTACATCCACTGGCAACGAGTAGCAGGAGGTGAGGCGCTCAAGAAGATACCGGCTGCGACAGAATCGCTGCCGGCCTTGGACTTTTCCGAAGAGCTCGAGATGGCAGAGAAGCAGTTCCCTATTTCTTTAGCTTTTCCATCATGTTTCTCGTCTCCTCCAAACTAGCCATGACGCGCTGATTGATAGTCGTCACCGCTTCGGTATTCGACTTTACTGTGATTTCCGCCACCTCGCGCATGTTTTCGAGCATTTTTTCGAGGACTTGGCGGAGGATCTCACCTTGCTTCGCCGCGACTTTCTTGGGATCGCTCTCCGAGCCAAGTCCTTTGAGGGTGCCTGAAGCCTCTTCCATGGTCTGCTGTAGGATCTCCCCTTGGCGGCTCATGATCATCTGGGCGTTTTCCAAAACGCGCTTGTTAGCAGCGGCCAAAGCATCCACGCTTTCTCGCGTGCTCTCCAGCAATGCCTGACCCCCGGGCAGCTGGTATTGGCTGAACGTTTTGGTCAGCTGCTCCATCAACTGAGTGGGATAGAGCTCGGCCATGGTCTTGGCCAGCTCCCCAAACGGCATCATGGGTTTTGTGTCGCCGCGCTGAGGAATTTCGGATGCGGATTTCTCAATCATGATAGTTACCTCCCCCTTAACTAAATTCGAACGTTAACCCGAATGTTAACCGAAGGCTTCCTGGAGCCTACGGCTACGGAGTTTCAAAAAAAAGATTCTAAGACATGAAACGGTACACATTCGCGAAGTGATGTTCATGCAAAGCGCAGACGATGTCCAGTGCAACAATAGGCGACTTGATTCCCGCGTCCGCGGCACCATTAGCCGCGTTTTCCGCAGCGGGTAACACCTGCGACGTGTTCAAAAAAACTGATCCGCCGTGCCCGCTAGCCGTCGGCGTCCGCCGGTGCCGCCGCGCTCCCCGTCAAACCGGCTTCCTTGTCATAGTAAATGGCCTCGTCCAAGGCACCCTCGCTCTTGGCGACCAGGCAGGTCACCATGCAGTCGCCCGTCACGTTAGTAGCGGTGCGTAGCATGTCGAGCAGCCGATCGACGCCGATGATCAGCGCAATTCCCTCAACAGGCAGCCCAACCTGCCCTAAGACCATGGCGAGCATGATCAAGCCGACCCCCGGAACGCCGGCGGTGCCGATGGAGGCCAGGGTTGCGGTGAGGATGACGGTGAGATAATCCGCAAAGCCGAGGTCGATACCGTACACTTCCGCAATGAACACGGTGGCAACCCCCTGCATGATGGCGGTTCCGTCCATGTTGATGGTCGCCCCCAGCGGCACCGTGAAGGCAGCCACAGAGTTGCTCACACCGAGCCGCTCCTCGGTCGTCTTGAGAGTCACCGGGATCGTCGCATTGCTGCTCGCGGTGCTAAACGCAAACGCCAGCACTGATCGAAGCTTGGCATAAAACACCATCGGATCGAGTCGACCGAGGAGGTAGAGCACGATACTGAAGGTGCCTAAGCTGTGCACCAGCAACGCGCCGATGACCACCAGGAAGTAACCGAGCAAAGGCGCCAGGACATCGGCGCCTTGGGTCGCAAAAGTCTTGGCGATCAGCGCAAAGACACCGATCGGGGCGAGCTTCATTACCAGATCCACCATGCGCATGATGACGGCGTTGAGATCGTTGAAGAAATTGAGCACATGGCGGCCCCCCTCCCCGGCGGCGGCAACCGCCACGCCAAACAAGAGAGCAAAGACGATCACCTGCAGCATTGAGCCATTAGCCATCGCCGCCACCGGGTTGCTCGGCACCAAATCGATAAGCACCTGTTCCAACGCTGGCGGGGCCTTGAGCTCGATCTCGGCCACCGGTTCGGTGCTCTGGAAACCCTCTCCGGGGGCAACCGCGACGGCCAGTGATAACGCGATGCTGATGGCAACGGCGGTGGTGGCGAGATAGAAGAGCACTGCCTTTCCGCCGACGCGCCCGAGGGTGCGCAGATCGCCAAGGGCAGTCACGCCGCCCACCAGCGAGACAAACACCAGGGGCACCACCATCATTTTCAGCGCCGAGACAAACATCGCGCCGACCACCTCGAACAGGCCGTTTACGATGACGCTCTGCACCCATGCCATGTCGGCCGCTGTGAGGTGGATCAGCACCCCCAGCGCAGCACCCGCCACCATAGCCATCAGGATCTGTGTTGTCAGGGTCATGGTTGCTGCTGTCCTCTAGGGCGGATCATACCTGCCCTGCCCCCGGCGTTATCCGCCTTCGGTTTCGCGTACAGCCGAACTCTACACGATAGTCAATCGGAGTGTCAGGTGCCGGTCGGTAACACAAACATGCTGTCTCGCCGTCGAGCTAGAAGCGAAGATGCGCCGCTACACTTACGCCCAACCGGGCCTTACAATGGAGAATCGAGTGACACGAAGCAGTCGATTGACGGGGTTTTCTCAGGGCCATTCGGCGTGCCATAACGGCGTTGGCAGCGCCTAGAGTTAGCACCGCGAGCACGAGTAACAGCCATGATCGATCAGCAGCAACCCGTTCGCGCCAATGAAAGCCTACAGTATTTTCTGCAGACCCCGCTGGAAAAGCTTCTGCAAGAAGAGACTCGGGGTGATCCCGTGCATGCGGCCATTAAACTGTTTCACGACGTGGCCAAAACCGTGCCGGCCTATCGTGCGTTTCTTGCTGAACATCACATCGAGCCTGCGCGCCTGCAGACGACGGCGGACTTTTGCCGCTTGCCGCTGACCACCAAAGCGAACTATTTGCAACGCCATCCGCTAGCCCACTTGTGCCGCGGTGGCCGCATCGAGAGCTGCGATATGATCGCCGCTTCTTCCGGATCCACCGGTCAGCCAACCTTTTGGCCACGCTTCATCAGCGATGAGCTGACGATCGCGGTGCGTTTCGAGCAGATCTTCCACGACAGTTTCCACGCCGATCAATACCGTACGCTGGCCATCGTCTGCTTCGCGCTGGGTACCTGGGTCGGCGGTATGTTTACCGCCGCATGCTGCCGGTATGTCGCCGCCAAAGGCTATCCCATCACGGTGATTACGCCCGGTAACAACCGCGCAGAGATCGCGCGGGTTGTCCGAGAGCTCGCACCCCAGTTTGAGCAATCGGTGCTGCTAGGATACCCGCCCTTCCTGAAAGACGTCATCGACGGCGGCATCGCGGAAGGCATCGATTGGCTACCACTGAAGATAAAATTGGTCACCGCGGGCGAAGTATTCAGCGAGGAATGGCGCCGGCTTGTCTGCGAGCGCGCCGGCGCCGCCAACCCATGCCACGATACCGCTTCGCTTTACGGCACCGCCGATGCCGGGGTGCTCGGTAACGAGACGCCTCTGAGCGTCCATATCCGGCAATTTCTGGCCAAAACGCCCGCTGCGGCTCGCCAGCTGTTCGGCGAGTCCAGACTGCCAACGCTGGTCCAGTATGACCCGCTCGCCCGCTATTTCGAGACACAACCGGAAGCGGACGGTAACGGCCAAACCTTGCATTTTACTGGAAACAACGGCGTGCCGCTCATCCGCTACCATATCGCCGACGATGGCGGCCTCATCGACTACCAGCAAATGCGGCGATTTCTTGCAGACTGGGGATTCGATCCCCTGGTTGAATTCGTGAATCACGGCGCGCGTGGTGTCCGCGAGCTGCCATTTGTGTTCGTGTTTGGTCGCTCGAACTTCACCGTCTCGTACTTCGGCGCCAACGTCTATCCAGAAAACATCAGCGTTGGGCTGGAACAGCCCCGCGTACGTGAATGGGTCACCGGTAAGTTTGTCCTGCAAAGCAAAGAAGCCATCGACACGGCAGCGCACCTTGCCATTGCGGTTGAGCTCGCTCCGGGCGTGGAAGCCGATAACGCCAAGCGAGATGTCATTGCGGATTCGATCCTCACCCATTTGCTACGCCTCAACAGCGAGTTCGCCAACTATGCGCCCACGGACTGTCAGCGCCCACATATCACATTGCATGCCGCGGGCGATCCGCAGTGGTTTCCTGTCGGCGTCAAGCATCGTTACACACGTCGCTAAAGAAGGAGGTACATCGATGAATTGGAAAGAACAGCTAGACAAAGCAGTCAAATCGCTGAGAGACGTAGCAGAGAGCGACACGGTCAAGGGCATTACCACCAAGGCGAAGGAAACGGCCACTCACCTCGCGCAGAGAGCGCGCACAGGGGCATTAAGTGCAGCCGAGGCCTACGTCGAAGCCAATGCCGATCCCGCGGTGTTTCGAGTGCACTTTCTGAATGCCGACCTGAGTATTCTTTCACCTTCTGATGGCGTGACCATCACTCACCCGAGCGCCGGGACTCTGGCGGTGATGGACGATGCCGGTAATGGACTGATCATTAACGCCACCCCGGATCCCGCCTATGTAGCAGAGACCGTCGGCACCGTGACTCGCCTCAATGCCAACACCTACGATATTGGTGCTGAAGACGGAATCAATGTGGTTGTCCTAAAGGCGTAACGATCCTTTTGGTTTCCTCCTCGGAGCAGGCTCGCTAACCTCGAACGCCACCGCTGTAGGAACTGCTACGCCTGCCCATAACAGCGTTTCTTGCCGTTGCCCAGCAAATAAAGGCGGCAGGATTTTTAGGCAACCCTCGCAGGCCGGCGGTGATGAACCTGAAGATGGAGTGAACTGGGGTTTTTCACCGACGGGCTTTGACAGGCGAAAGACACAACCATGTTCAGAACCGCAGAGCTAGGCCGAACGGTATCAAAAAGCGACTACAAAGAGCGCGCCCTCGCGCTTCGACAAGAGCTGCTGCAAGCTCAGCAAGACCTGCGCGAATGTGGCCGCCTCCCAGTCATTCTGGTCTTCGCCGGCGTGGACGGGGCCGGTAAGGGCGAAACGGTCAACCTCCTCAATGAATGGATGGACCCTCGATGGCTGGTTACCCGAGCCTATGGGGAACCCGCCGACGTCGAGCGCGAGCGGCCCGAGTACTGGCGATTCTGGCAGGATCTTCCTTACAAGGGGCAGGTCGGCATGTTCCTGAGCTCATGGTATTCCAATCCGGTGCTCGACAAGGTCTACGAGAAAATCGATCTCCCCAATTTCGACGAATGCCTGGACAGAATCATCGCGTTTGAGAACGCACTGGCCGATGATCGAGCCGTCATCCTAAAGTTCTGGATGCATCTTAGCCGCACTGCGCAGAAAAGACGCCTGAAAACCATGGAGAAGGATCCCCTCCTTCGCTGGCGAGTCACCGAGGTAGATTGGCAGCACTGGCAAATGTACGACCGATTCATCGAAGCGGCGGAGCGAACCATCATGCGCACCAGCACCGCTAAGGCCCCGTGGTTTATTGTGGAAGGCGCGGACGAACGTTACCGCAGTCTTGCGGTCGGCGTCATCATACGGGATGGGATTCGCAACCGCCTCGAAGAGCTGCGGCTCGAAGACGAGCACAAGGCAAGCCTCGCTCAGGATGCGCCGGAACATTCCTACGCACCCACCATTATCCAAGGAACAACCACCGCGTTGGGGAAAACGGGCACGCCGCTACGCACCATCCTCGATTCCCTTGACATGGAAAAATCCTTGGACAAGGCAGCCTATGGAATCCAATTAAAGCGCTATCAGGCCAAGCTGAATCTCTTGCACCGCAAAGCATTGCAAGCCGCAACCTCCACGATCGTGCTGTTCGAAGGCCCCGATGCGGCCGGCAAAGGAGGAGCAATCCGCCGGCTCACCGCCGCGCTCGACGCCCGCAACTACCAAGTCATTCCCATCGCCGCGCCCACCGATGAGGAACGAGCGCATCATTATCTCTGGCGATTTTGGCGTCACCTTTCGCGGGCCGGGCGTGTCACGATCTTTGATCGCAGCTGGTACGGCCGCGTCTTGGTGGAACGCGTTGAAGGCTTCGCCAGCGATGAAGAACTGGCGCGCGCCTATGCGGAAATCAATGACTTCGAGGCTCAGCTGATAGAGCACGGCATCGTGCTGCTGAAGTACTGGGTGCACATCACCAAGGATGAGCAACACCGGCGGTTCAAGGCGCGTGCGGAAACGCCGCATAAACAGTGGAAATTGACCGACGAAGACTGGCGAAATCGAGAAAAATGGGAAGCCTATGAAATCGCCGTCAACGACATGGTGGAACACACGAGCACGTCGCTGTCCCCCTGGATCTTGGTGGAGGGAAACGATAAACGCTTTGCGCGAGTAAAAGTATTCAAAACCCTGTGCGCCAAGCTCGAGGAAAAGTTAGAGGCAAAATAGGCTCTTGTTCCGCGATGACACCGCCGCCAGCTTCAGAGACAGTAACGCCAAAGTCGGGGTTGCAGGCTGTTTTTCCCTCAGCTTTGGGATGACTCTTTCTGGGGTCATTGCTTGATTTTACACTTGCGAGAACGCCGCTCATTCGCTTTGAGCCTACCGTTACCGCAAGGTAACCCTTGAATGCACCAAGGCAGCCGTAACACTCGCAGTCTCGGTGACTAAACACTTAACTTCAAGGCAGAGCCGGATTAGGGATAAACACGCTCGCCGCAAACCGCTCCCCGTTCTCGGGGTGTCGCACGGTGCGTCGCAGAACGAAATCAAACAACAGCGGGTTGTACTCATAGATCTCGTTCAAATGCGCGCGCTCGGCCTCGGTAATGAATCCCTGCCGCTCCAGATCGGCGGTGCTGATGAGGGCGTTGATGGCCGGTATCGGGTAGTCGCTGCCATTGATGAGGCGAGAATGCAGATCGGAGCGGGCCAGCAGCGTGCGCAGGGGTTCCTCTGAGCGATTACGCTGTGTCAGACCAGAAAGCTCGCCGAACAGTCGTCCTCGATAGCGCGGCTCCTCCATCAGCCGAAGAAATAGCTTGAAGTTGGCCACCAGGGGCTGCTTCGGATGGTCCAGATCCTGCCCCTCGCCAAGGCTTGCGCAATGACCGACGATCACCGTCACGCCGCGATCGAGCGCTCGGCGCAGCCGCAAGGGATTGCCGAGCGCCTGCTGCTCGCGCGTTTCCACCGCCTGCTCAGTCCCACCATGGGATAACAACACCACGCCAAGCTCGGCCATCCTGTGGTAAAAGGGGTCGATGCGCGGGTCGCCCGGATCAATGCCCATGGCATTCGGCAGCCACTTGAGTACCCGCCCGCCACCAGCGACCCAGCGTTCAAGCTCAGCAATGGCATCGGCACGATAGGGGTGAATGGACATCACCGGCACCAGCAGCTCCGGATACTGGGCGGCGAGAGCGAACACGTATTCATTTGGAATATAGAAATTCGTCATCGCGGGAACGGCATTGCCCGCCGCGTCGTAATAGCGGTCGAACGCCAGGATGTAATACCGGCCTTGCCGACCAAAGTGGCGCATCAAGGACACCATACGTTCCATGTACTGACGGTCGGCATCTGCTGGATCTTCGATTCCCGAAGCGCTCATGTAGATGTCAAGCTTGAAGCGCTGAATCGGGTGCAACCAGGAGCCCATATCAGCGTTAACGAAAGCGCCGCTGCTACCAGTACCGAGACCCAGAATGTGGACGTGGTAGTCCACCACGCCGGCCGAACCGAGGTCCGCGAGGTTACGCCGCACCAGCTCCCGAGCGCCGGCGCTCAAGCCCGTCTGCATTTGCTCCGGCCGATATGAAAACGCGCCACCGAGGGTATCCAAGAGACACCCCGACAAGAGTAACGCTCCGCAGACCAGGACCAACCCGCTCCTTGGACAAAGCCAACGCTGGGCTACCTGTTGTTTACCCATCACCACCCAGGCACTCTAGATGAATCCACACTCACCAACTGTCCTGACAGCTTACCTCCATGCAGCCGAAATTGGTGACACCTTCATTAGTCGAGCCACCTTACGGGGCGCGGAGCTGGATGGGCCTGTCGGGACCGTGTGCCGCCAAGACGGCGGCACCCGAGCCTGCAGGGACGCATTTACGGCGTGTTCCGACAGGCCCATCCAGCTCCGCGCACCATGACTCACGATGTGCTCAGTTAACTGACACTTCCCCACCAACCTCCACTGCTGTCGTATGTGGTGGCTGACCGCCATATCCGGTGATAAGGGCATTGCTCAAGCCGATCACACGGCTCCCAACATTTCTTGAGCGATGGATCATGAGACTGAGAAAGGCGCTGACAACCACCAAATGAGGTGGCACCGCCGGATGCGGCGAGGACTCGTGTCGATCACGTGAGAGCAGCAGTCGATCCGTGCTGGCTCAACCGGGATGTTGACTTCACTGCTTTCGCCAGCCCGTAATCTCGTCAGACGTGCCGCACCGGGCCCATTGCGCGCGGTTTAAACGAATGTCTCCGCAATGCGCCCGGAACTTGCTACGCTGATGAATCGGAACGTTTTGCAGAGATCGTTAAGAAAAAAGCAGCCGAATCGAGTATTCTTTCCCAGTCTTCTCCTCAGTGGACTGAAAATAATACTTAGCCGCATTCTCAAGATAAGCACGGAATTCAATCGACGCTGACCCGAATGGCACTGATTTAAGCTCGATTTTGTGATTTGGCGGGAAAATGTTTGGGCCGGCTGGCCCAGGTGGTAGGCTGAAGGTTACGAAGCCACAGCCACCACCTAGGGAACCGATCCCCATGCATGCTAGACAACGCTCAGCCGTACGGCAACTGCAACGTGTTCGCGATGATACGCGCAGCACGGATTCGCTCACGATGTTCAACCTGCTGACGGGTCCGCAACTGCTCGAACGGGTCGAGGCCCTGGCGCCAAAGCATCGGGAGCGGCTATTTCCACCCACCGAGACCTTATCGATGTTTCTTGCCCAAGCGCTCTCAGCCGACAGGAGCTGCCAGCAGGTGGTCGATGACGTTATGGTCAAACGGGTCATCAGTGGTCGCGAGCCGGGTAAGACGAACACGGGGGCGTACTGCGACGCTTGACATGGACAAGCTCCGTTGCAAGAGCCCTCAGATGGCTATTAAAGAGCTTTGGACCTATTTGCTGGCCTACCATCTGATCCGGCTTCTGATGGCGCAGGCCGCCTTGCGAGCCGATCAAATCCCTCGCCAGCTCAGCTTTAAGCATACGGTATAGATCTGGATCGCCTGGCAACAGCGCAGCGGTGATTTACACCCTGCGGTTTGCATCAAGTGTTGCTGGTGCTGATCGCCGAACCTCGGGTTGGCCTGCGCCCCGCACGGGTCGAGCCGCGCGCATTGAAACGTCGCCCAAAACCCTTTTCATTGCTTACCAAACCACGGCCAGATGCGAGAGAGGAGACCAAGAAAAATGGGCACCCGAAAAAGCAACGCTAACTCTCCCCAGAACTCCGGCGATTGATAGGCTGCGCTGCTTAAGTCAGTGCCATTCGGGTCTGACCCCATTTTTACCGTCGCTGAACAGCAATTCAATCGACTCTGACCCCTTTGATTCCAAGGATTCTGAACCGCCGCGCAACGCCGCTCAGGCAAGCGCAGTAGTTTTTAACACGGCTTCTAAGATTAACGTTGTAATCTGTAAACAGCTTTTCAGTGCTGAGATCTCTTTTGAGATTAACAGGATAGGACTGCCCAGTGAGAACGAGCACGCGGTTCTCAGTGTCCGCGAAGCCAGCTGCGCTGTTCCATTCGAAACCGAAACTGCTGATGCTCTTGCTCCAGCCGGAAACGCTTCAATTGCTGAGTTTCCAGCCGCCGCGCCTTCTCATCAGGAAGAACGCGTAAACGCTGCTGTAACGCCGCTTGCTCGCGAATTTGCCGATTGTGCAGCTGCCGCTGACGAATTATTTGCTGCTTCAGACTGCGCTTGAGCTCCCGCTCCTCTAAACGGGGGAGACCTTTCTCGATACTCTCGAATAACTGCCGCTGTTCCCCCTTGAGATCACGCACCTGCTCGGCATGATAGCGTTCCAATGCGGTGCGGCCGGTCCGAGTGTCGGCAATTGGGCTAAGGGAGATGACGGTAAGCAAGCAGGCAAACACTATTCTTGGCCTTAAGCGAGCAACAGGCTTACCCCGCCCTGCCAATGCATTGAATGAGCGTCTCAGCATGCCCTTAGGTAATTTGCTTTTGTCATCGCTTATCAGTCGATGGATCACGGCCTTACACCTCACGCTCTCATAAAAACAGTCTCCGCGGCCTCATCCATGGCCGCAATATGAAATTCAAAGTCGATCTTCGAAAGCGTTATCCGATCGTTGTGCTTGAGGCACATGGGTTCCAGCACGCGCTCACCGCCAATGTATGTGCCATTCCGACTTCTCTGGTCAATGAGCCAAAAACCTTGCTGGCGGTATTCAATGATGGCGTGCCGACGACTGATGGTGGGGTCGTTGATGAGTAATGGACTGCAGGATGCCTCGGGCTTCGACGCGGATCCCAACCGTCCTATCACCGTGAGCTTTTTGGACACATCGTGAAGCTCCGAGTCCGTCGCCCCACTGAGATCATAGAGGAACGCCCGTGGCACCGCATCTCGTGGAGAAGGCGCTGGGTCCGCCACTGCTGTTCGCCACTGCCTTCCTCTGGCTAATTGCCATAGCACCCAGACCACAAGCATAAGAATCACCAACAGCGTCACTGAGGTGGCGCCGCCCGGCTCCCTGAACCAATGCTTTGGCATTCCGGCCGCGCCCATGGCCAACGGCGAAACGCTGCTTTCGCCAAAGGGTAAGATCATCCTTAGCTCGTCTGCAAAGGGATCGGGAGGGGCTACGGAAGCCGTAGCCGGCAAGTACTCGACTGCCGTTTCTCTCATTCCAGGAGGCGGCGTTGGTGTGGTGGGCGCCGCCACAGTGTCATCCGGCTCCGCCGGAGCTGCGTGACGCAAACGCTGGTTGAGTTGGTCAAGAATCGGTGCAACTTCTTCGACATTGCGAGCACGAAAGTAATCCGCATCGGTGATATAGGCCAATGACTGAAACAAACGGTAGTCAGCCTTCTCGGACAGCGCAATGCCAAAAATCCCAATGCCCTCGGCAGCAGCCTGCGCGGCCAGTTCATCGGTCAGCCATCCGGTGGCCTTCTGGAGCTGCGTCCTACTGCCCAGATCCACAATGCCATCTGTAATTAACAACACTGACTTGCCCACATCGCGTCGCCCACGGCTTCGCAGCTCATACACCGCGCGCTCGATTGCCCCCGGGAGATCGCTGAGGGCCCCATGGTAGTCCAAATTATCGAGCATCGCGCTCAGTTGCGGCCGAGACGCTCTGTCAAGGAACGTCAATGGAGCCAAGAGCCGGACACGCTCATCGAAAACCACGACGCCAACGCGAGCGCCTTCCTCGGTCGCTGCAACAAAGCGTTTGCCGACCTCCCTGAGAAGCAAGTCCGGGTCCACTTTTTTCATGCTCGCCGAGTTGTCCAGCACGAGTACCGCATCGTGGCGCCACGACCCGTTCTCATCGAGGAGCTCCGCGCTGCCTTGGCCGCTGCACAAAAGCAGGCTTGCGATCACACATGTCATTACAGTAAACCGCAGCCGGAGCGCTGTGACTACCTGGCGCCAAGGCTTGAGGGCAGAATGCCAGAATAGACGGCCCTTTCGAAAAGGGCGGTCGCTACCTCGCAAGCACGGTGTCATTAAAAGGGATCCCTTATTTCTCGGGTTTGAGCGGTTGTCACCCGAACGGCTCAGCAAACCCTAGACCAACGCAGCGAAACAACGTGCGGAAAGACATTGGCGGCACGCAAGCCACGGCAGGTGTAAAAGATCTCGTCTCGCCTGTTGCCTTAATCGGAGGGATAAGCCACCGCGGCGCCTCGACTGGATCGGCCAAGAACAACGAGATTCAGGGAATTCGCGGAATGCTAGATTAGGAGGAAGTGCAAACGGGTTTTCGGTGGTGTCAGAAAACTCGACTCGGCGAGGCGAGACAACAGCACTTCGGAAACGGCAGAGGGCAAATTTGCCCCAGGAACGGGAGGACTCGTCTTGCTTACCTTGCGTGCGGATTAGAACAATACCTCGGGCAATTAAGACACTGCACTTTTCAATGAGTTGCCGAAGCCGGCTCAAGGCACACGAGCAGCTGTCCGCATACGACAAAAAATAGCTTAGATACTGTTTTATCCATCTGTCCCTGGCGGCGAAATCACGTCTCTATTGCAATCGCTGGGGACGATGTTGTCAGTTACTGCCAAGGCGCTGACAAAGGCCTGGCAACCCTTTGACACCCTGCGCCAACCCCTGCGCCCGGTGGAAAGCCCCCGCGCTGCCTTGCTTAAGGGCACACCACGGGCAGTGGGGCGCGCAGCGCCACCGCACGTGGCGAAATACAAGTATCGTAGGCCAGCGCTTCGACTCCACAGGCCAATGCCTGCCTTAAGGTCTGTCCATACCGCGGATCGATGGCATCCGCGGGACGTACTTCGACGGCATCGGCGCGCTGCACACAAAAAAATATCACGGCACGGTGGCCTGCCTCCGCGACGGCAGCGAGCTCTCGAAGGTGCTTTGTTCCTCGCACGCTCACCGCATCGGGGAAAAGCGCAGTGCGGCCCTCCACAAGTGTCACATTCTTGACCTCGACGTAACAGCACGCCTCCCCCTGCGTCTTTAATAAGAGGTCGATTCGACTGTTTTCACGCCCGTAAGGAACCTCTGAGCGAAACTCATCATAACCCTGTAGCTCGGCGATGACACCCTTGCGAATCCCCTCCGCCACGAGTCGACTAGGAAGTCCCGTATTGATGCCAACCAACACCCCCGGGCCCGCTTCCACCAACTCCCACGTCAAGATATACTTGCGCCGGAAATTTCCGGTGTCGCGCAGCCACACCCGCGACCCGGGCTTACTGCAGCCCTTCATGGAACCGGTATTAGGCGTGTGCGCAGTGATCATCCGACCATCTGACAGCGCCACATCGGCGAGAAACCGCTGGTAGCGTCTCACCAACAAACCTTCGATCAACGGTGAAGGAAAATCCATCTGTCCACTGAGGCGGCAGCGGCCATGCTTTTTATCGGCTTTTTTGTTGAGGGAGGCCCACCCAAACGCAGACCTCAGTAGGGCAAAAAAGATTTTAAGTATACCGCCGGAATCCGCCTTTGCGAAGCATGCCCCATACCGGCCCTTTATCCTCCTAATCACCCGCCGAAGGATCAACGGTGTTGACCGTTTATACATAACTTGATGTTCTCGCGTGAGAATAAGAGAGGCAATGACAGCCCGTTTAAGTGGCACAGGAAATGCTTTTTCTATCTCTGAAATGATTTTTGGTGATCCCTCCGCGTCAGCAAGCAACAACCCTCGGTCCTGGGGAACGATGATGGACACATGGTGCTTTAGCAAGGATTTCGACACCTTCGGCGCAACTTTCGAGGAGCGTAAAGGCGTCTTCCTGAGCATTCGCAGACTTCGGGAAGACCGCCAGCGCTTCCAAGATACAGGCGGCATGAGTCAAGAGAATCAAGCTTTTGGATTTGTGCCCGCCTTTCGCGACGCCAGCACCGGCTTGGTGTACCTATCCCGGTTTTCGGACGGTCGTATCGCACCCATGCACCTGCTTGATGGGTTACCACCAGAGCTCGTCGTACAACGCACGACGTCAGGACGGGTCACCGCCGTGCGCAGCTCGGTCACGGCAGGCTTTGTCAAAGCTGGAGTATTTTATACCCGCGCCCAAGCGGCAAACGCTCTGACGGGCGCCAAAATCCAAGAAGACTAATTCACTTCTCGACGCGCACTACGCCACGCCACGGAGTCCAAAGCCGGCCGAGCATCCGGCCTGCTCACGCCGATCACCCACTAGCTCTTCAGCTCTTCGGCGAATGCCCAGCCACAGCCGGATCAACTTTCCTGCCATGACCAGCCCCAGGTAGCGAACGCGCGTTGGTGCAGCGCAACATTCAAAACCGCTAATGGATTCATTGATCCGCGTCAATTTCCGACCGGCGCGGTCCCGGTATGATTCGTAAATTAGATGAACGACGCCCCTACGGCGATCTATCTCTTGGCCGAGCACTGCCGCTCAGGGCGGTCCCCAACGGGGAGAGGACAATACGTTGCTAGCACACATCTGGGGGCTTTTTGCCAAACCACAGGCTGAGTGGGAGAAGATCCGCAATAAGCGCTACTCGATCGGGCGGGTCTACCTGACCCATACCATTTGGCTGGCGTTAATTCCCCCCATCGCCGGATTTATTGGAACCACTCAGGTGGGATGGCAGCTTGGCGTGGGCGATCCAGTCAAGCTCACCATTGACAGCGCGTTACGTATTGCCGTCCTGTACTACATCGCTTTGCTGATTGTTGCCTTTTCGGTGGGCTGGATGATCCACTGGATGGGCAAAACCTATGGTGCCGATCAGCCTTTATCGCAGTGTGTAGCGCTCGCCTCCTACACGGCAACGCCACTGTTTCTCTCGGGAGTTATGACCCTCTATCCCATGTTGTGGCTAAATCTCGTCATCGGCATACCTATCCTCGGCTACACGGTTTATCTCTTTTATACCGGGGTCCCCATCATGATGGAGATCCCCCAGGAGCGAGGCTTCCTCTTCTCATCGGCGATGGTTGCCTTTGGGCTCGTGGCCCTGGTGGCACTGTTGGCCGTCACCGCCATTCTTTGGGGAATGGGGTTCGAACCTGTGATCGCCAGCTACTAGTCGCCACGCCGCAACGGGACACAGAGCTATCAATCGGCAGCCCTTTGCAAGAAGACCAAGATCGGGAGAGTCGTATGGTTGTACAGGAAACCTATAACTATCAGGTGGTTAGGCAATTCGCTGTCATGACCATTGTGTGGGCGATCGTCGGATTGACGGTGGGTGTTTTCATCGCCGCCCAACTCGCCTGGCCCGCCCTGAATTTCGATATTCCCTGGCTGACCTACAGCCGGCTGCGGCCATTGCACACCAACGCCGTCATCTTTGCCTTCGGTGGCTCTGCGCTGTTTGCGACTTCTTACTATGTGGTTCAGCGTACCAGTCACGTGCGGCTTTTCAGCGATAAGCTAGCAGCATTCACCTTCTGGGGTTGGCAGGCAATTATCGTTTCTGCCGCCATCACCCTCCCCCTCGGGATCACCTCCAGCAAGGAATACGCGGAGCTTGAATGGCCCATCGATATTCTCGTTACCCTGGTGTGGGTGGCCTATGCCATTGTCTTTTTCGGCACCCTCGCCAAGCGGCGCATGGCCCACATCTACGTGGCCAACTGGTTCTACGGCGCCTTCATCATTACCATCGCCGTGCTCCATGTGTTCAATAGCCTCGCCATTCCCGTCAGTTTTTGGAAATCCTACTCCGTCTATGCCGGGGTTCAGGACGCCATGATCCAGTGGTGGTATGGGCACAATGCCGTCGGCTTCTTCCTGACTGCCGGATTTCTCGGCATGATGTATTATTTCGTCCCGAAACAGGCGAATCGCCCCGTCTATTCCTACCGCCTCTCAGTCGTTCACTTCTGGGCCCTCATCTTCACCTATATCTGGGCCGGCCCGCATCACCTGCACTACACCGCCCTTCCCGGTTGGGTTCAGTCATTGGGCATGACCATGTCGCTGGTGCTCCTCGCGCCGTCCTGGGGCGGCATGATTAACGGCATCATGACCCTCTCGGGCGCTTGGGAGAAACTGCGCACCGATCCGGTGCTGCGTTTGCTCGTCGTCTCCATCGCCTTTTATGGTATGTCGACTTTTGAAGGACCCATGATGTCCATCAAGACGGTGAACTCCCTTTCTCACTACACGGACTGGACCATCGGCCATGTCCACTCCGGAGCGCTCGGGTGGGTCGCCCTCATTTCCCTCGGAAGCCTTTACTATCTCATTCCACGGCTCTTCGGGCGAGAGCTCTACAGCCTAAAACTGGTGGAAGTCCACTTCTGGGTCGCCACCATCGGCATCGTCCTCTACATCACCGCGATGTGGGTCGCGGGCATCATGCAGGGTCTTATGTGGCGGGCCGTCAACCCGGACGGGACCTTGACCTACAGCTTCGTGGAGTCGGTGCAGGCCATGCATCCGTATTTCATCATCCGCTTTCTCGGTGGCGTTCTGTTTCTGAGTGGCGCCTTGGTGATGGCTTATAACCTATGGAAATCCGTTGCCGGCGCGCAAACCATCGAGGCGGCGGTCCCGGTTCCCGCGGCGGCGCACTAAGGAGAAAATGAGCCCATGGCAACCGCACACGAGAAGATCGAGAAAAACCTCCTACTCCTCGGCATCTTGGTGGTTTTGGTCATCGCCATCGGTGGCCTGGTGCAGATCGTGCCGCTTTTCTACCTGAAGTCCACCACCGAGCCTGTCGCTGGGCTCAAGCCCTATAGCGCCCTCCAGCTGATCGGCCGGGATGTCTATGTCCGCGAGGGCTGCTACGTCTGCCATTCGCAGATGATCCGCCCGTTTCGCGCTGAAACCGAGCGCTACGGCCATTACTCGGTGGCGGGTGAATTTGTCTACGATCACCCGTTCCAGTGGGGGTCAAAGCGCACCGGTCCGGATTTGGCCCGGGTCGGGGGCCGTTATAGCGACGAATGGCACCGGGTCCATCTCATCAATCCGCGGGATGTGGTGCCGGAATCCATCATGCCGGGCTATCCTTGGTTCGAGCAAAATGTCCTGGATGCGCAAGGCATACAGCCGAGAATGAGGGCCATGCGCACCCTGGGCGCACCCTACACCGATGCAGAAATTACCAGCGCTCCCAATGAGATCGAGGGAAAAACCGAAATGGACGCCATCATCGCTTACCTTCAGGGCCTTGGCACGGCCATTAAGACCAGGCGATAGACCAATGGAACCTGGCACCCTGTTCGGTCTTTGGACCTTGCTCCTGCTGGTGGCCTTCTTCGGAATCGTGGCTTGGGCTTTTAGCAAGAAGCGTCGTCAGCAATTCGAGAAAGCCGGCCGCATTCCCTTGGAGGAGGATCGCAAGCCGGCTTCCCGGAATACCACGGAGAAATGAGATGCCTGATACGTTGAGCGGATTTTGGACCTGGTTCATTGCGCTTCCAACCCTAGGCGGTCTGATCGGCCTGCTTCTCTTGATCTGGTGGCTCTCCGGCAAGACGGGCAAGCAGGGAGACGAGGTGCCCACCATGGGCCACGTCTGGGACGATGATCTAGAGGAGTACAACAACCCCCTGCCGCGTTGGTGGCTCATTCTGTTTATTGGCTCCATTATCTTCGCCGTCGTGTATTTGCTGCTGTATCCGGGACTGGGTGCTTTCCAGGGAGTGCTCGGCTGGAGTCAGCAAAAGCAATACGAGACGGAGGTGGCAAAAGCCGCGCAGCGCTACGCACCGCTCTATGAGCGCTATCGGGGAGAAGCGATCCCCGCGCTGGCGCAAAACCCGGAGGCTCGAAAGATGGGTGAGCGTCTCTTCGCCTCCTATTGCACCGTCTGTCATGGCTCGGACGCACGTGGAGGGCCCGGCTTTCCCAATCTCACCGATGACGCCTGGCTCTACGGAGGAGCGCCTGAAGTCATCGAAACCAGCATTCTCGATGGCCGCAGCGGCGTCATGCCCTCGTGGAAAGCTGCACTCGGCGGTGATCAGGGGGTGCGCAATGTTGCCCAGTACGTACTGAGCTTGAGCGGGCGTGAAGTCGATGAGCAGGCGGCAGCCCAAGGTAAACCACTTTACATGGCCATCTGCGTCTCCTGTCACATGCCCGACGGAACCGGCAACCAAGCCCTCGGCGCGCCCAATCTCACTGATAACGCCTGGCTCTACGGCGGCTCACCGGCGGCTGTGCAAGCCAGTATTGCCAACGGCCGTCAAGGTAAGATGCCAGCGCAGCGCGAGTTCCTGGGCGAGGACAAAGCGCACGTGCTCGCCGCCTACGTCTACAGCTTGTCCCATTAGCGTCCACACCCCAACCGGATGAGACGATCGGGACTCGGGCACGGCTCCCGTCGCCTCCCGAGGCAAAAAAGTCCCCCGCTTGTTCGCTGTCATCTCCCATGACCACTAAAACACCACTTCCCCCGCCAAGTCCTCAAATAATTTCAATGGTTTAACCAACCATCGAGCAACCTGCAGAAGAACCCCCGCTCCCAATGCAGCAATTGTCTTGCGCTCGCGAAACGGGAGCTATCGGGTCGCCAAGTAAAACAAGACGAGATTCGTTATGACCAGGATGGCGGATAGCCATTGCCAAAACGCGAGTGGGTTACGTTCCAGCAACGGGGCGGGTTTGCTTTTCAAGAACTCCGCGTTCGGGTGGTAAAGGTCGTAGATAAACTCCGAGAGATCTTGGTAACGCCACCGTGGATCAGGATGCACCGCCTTGGCCAGTGCTCCGTCCACCCAGATCGGCACATCGGGATTGTGGTAAATGGCCGGGATGTAGGTGTGCGATTTGCCACGGGCCCTACGGGATAAATCCCACTTAGCCCCTTGAGCGGCTACCCCCTCGTTTAATCCGGCGTTTTTGTATGGCAGCATGCCGGTCAGCAGCTCGTAGGTGATCACACCTAACGAATAAAGGTCTGAGTGAGTGCCAGCAGCGTAGCCCGCGGCGTATTCCGGTGCCGTGTAGTTTCGCGTGCCGAGGACGGTGTTGTGGTCGATGGGGCTTGCGATCTCCTCTAAGCCCGCGATCTTGGTGGATCCAAAGTCGATGATCTTCACGGTGCCATGACGGTCGATCATGACGTTTTCGGGTTTCAGGTCTTGGTGAATCATTTCCATGCGGTGAAAGGCCCGCAGTCCTTTTGCCAGCTGTTCGGCGATGTCGCGTACTTCGCGTAAGGAAGGGCGTGGGTGGTCATGCATCCACTGGCGCAAGGTGTGGCCCTCCACGTGCTCGATGACGTGATAAAGGCACTGGCGTCTGCGCTTCGGCTCCAGCACCCTCATGACATGGGGATGATGAAGACGCTTACCGATCCACTCCTCGTGGAGGAACTGCTCGATGTAGAGCGGGTCGTCATCATAGTTGACCGAGGGCGTTTTGAGCACGACGCGGGTTCTCGTCTCCTGATCCAGGGCCAAATAGAGCTGAGTGCGCTTCGTCGCGTGCAGTTCACGCAGGATCCGATAGCCGTCGAGGATCATGCCCGGGGATAGCCTGGGGGGCGGGAACGGCAGTTGGGTGATCCGCCGATAGAAAGTGTCTTCGTCCTCTTCGGGCAGGCTTTCGATCCGCAGTATCTGGCCGGTGAGGTTGTCTGGACTGGCGTTGGCGAACGCGGCGTCGGCCAGGGCCTGACAAGCCTCTTTGGGCTTATCCTGCCATTGCTCCAGGATGTTCTCGATTGCTTCGGTATGCACGTACCCGTGGACACCATCGGTGATCATTAAGATCGTATCCCCGACTTCGACAGGGAGGCTCCGATAGTCGATTTCGATATGCAGCTCTATCCCCATGGCGCGCGATAGGAACTCTCGCCCCCCCAGCCGTTGCGCTCGATGGTCGTGGGTGAGTTGCACCAGCTTGCCGTCACGCCACAGATAGATACGCGTGTCGCCAATGTGGAACAGATGCGCGGTCGCGCCCTTGATGACCAGGGCGCTCAATGTCGTCACGAAGGCGTTGGGGGTGTGGTAGCGCGCGTGTCCCTGGCTGTAGAGCCAACGATTTAGGGAATTGAGCACCTTGTGGACCGAGGTCTTCACGGTCCACGAGTCGGGGGTGGAGAAGTAGTCGGTGAGAAAGCTCAGGACGCACACCTCGGCGCCCTCCCGCCCGGCCTCGCTGCCGCTCACCCCATCCGCGATGACGGCGGCCAGCCCTTTGGTTGTGAGCAACGGTTCATCGGGGACCTGGATGCCCTGGAAATCCTCATTGGCTGGCTGGCGACCCGCCGCCGAGTATTGACCGAAGCGCACAGCAAGCTGGGTCATGGGGGTATGGTTCTGACGCGAGACTTGGCGCAAACAGTCCTGCTCCAGGGTGGACGGGAAGGCCGTGCGCCCTGAACCG